>JAJYDR010000026.1 GCA_021777285.1 Actinomycetes bacterium | reverse complement strand
CGGGCCACCACGTCGGCGACGACCCCAGTCCCGTGGCGCGAACGGTGATCGCGCGCGCCGACTCGGCTGGCTGCACCGACGGGTTCCGCAAGGCCTGTCGGGAGCGCAACGTTGGCTTCTATGTCACCGTGCGCTCAAATGAGCAGGTCATGAGCGCTGTCTACGTGGCCGAGGGCTGTGACGTGTGGCTGCCCGCGCTCACCCAGGACGGCGAGCTGCGTGACGGCGCCGCGGTCGCCGAACTCACCTCCTTGATCGACACGTCGTCGCTACCCGAGGGCACCCGGTTCATCGTGCGCCGCGAACCGTTGCATCCGGGCGCCCAGCGCAGCCTCATTCCCTCGCTCGAGTTTCGCTACTGGGGCTTTTACACCGACCAGCCCGGTGACCCGCGCGAGCTCGACGTCATGATGCGCGCGCACGCGCACGTCGAGAACCACATCCAGAGACTGAAGGACTCCGGTCTCACCTCCATGCCCTTTTCGAACTTTGCCGCCAACCAGGCCTGGCTGTTCGCGGTGCGACTCGCCGGTGATCTCGTGCGCTGGTTCCAGCTGCTCTGTCTCGAGGGACCCTGGAAGAACGCTCGACCCAAGACCATGCGCTGGGGACTCTTTCACGCGCCGGGTCGCCTCATCCATCGCAGTCGTCAGATCGTTGTGCGCGTGATCGAGGGCTGGCCCGCGACCGACGTGCTACTTCGCGCCTATCGGAGTGTTGCGCTGCTCAACTGAGCGAACTTCCGTTATCGCCGTCCAGAATCACCCCTGCGGGAACGAAGACGTCGGTCTGGTCAAAAACCATTGCCGAAATCGCGACATGAACCGCCGAGGAACTCGAACAATACCTCTATCGACAGCGACCCCTCTCAAGAGTTCGCGAAAATGCGATTCGAACGCTCAACGGAATTCACGTGAACGATTGGGGCTAGGTGAGAGGATCCAACGGAGTTGGCTGGTGCGGTGGTGGTACGACACGGCGCTGTCTACAGCTTCATAACGGCCGCCGCACTCCTGGTTGTCGACATTGTGTGGGTGGGCACCTACACGCTCCTTCACGGGTGGGCCGGTGCCACGCCCTCTTCGGCGGGTAGTCGATCACGCTGAGCAACGTACCCGCAGCCCCGAGCGGTGTGGACACGGTGCCGATCAAAATCGTCCCCGCCAGACCGGCCGCTACGTGTCGAGCGTCGAGCCGAGCGATGACTTGGACCTGCTGAAACGAGCTGCGCCCACTACCCGAGGAGCTCGCGCCGACGGGGCGGCTCTGTGTAGTGGAGGACACGGTCCCGTCCGGAGCGATCTCTCCGGCGGCGAGCATCACTGCGAGCGTGTTCGGGTCTGACGGGAGCGCGTTCACTCGCGCGGGACCCTCGCGCGGAAGTTGATCCTTGGCACCTCATAACCGATGGTGTCGCCACCACGTAACACCCGCGTCCTACGGTGTTGGGCCATGGACGACGCGAGAACCGGAGCCGACGGTCGTGAGGCGCATCGCATCGCAACCAAGGTCTTTGACACGCTTCTGCTCGACCAGATCACGCGCGGCGACTCGCTCAACGCCTCCGCGGGGGTGCTCGCCGGACTCGGTGGGGTGGTAACGACTCTGGCCGGTGTGGTTCCGCACCTAACGACAAAGAACCTCGGCCGACTGGGCGTTGCTGGAGCCGGACTCTCAGTGGTCCTCGCCGTAGTGGCCCTGATACTCCGGCGACCAGGACGTGAACCGCGACAGCCTCAAGAGCTCTTGGCGGAGATACTCGCGTCAGACGATGCTCAACTTACCGAGGACGTTTTACTGCGCGCCGACGTAGCGGCAGCTGAACGCAACGATGCGCGTCTTCGTCACAAGGCGCAGTGGGTGGTGGGCGCAGCCAGCACCCTGGCTGCGTCAGTGCTGCTCCTCGTCACCGGTATGATCTGAGAAGGAGAGTCCATGCACGCACACCACGCCACAATTGAGGAGCAGCAGACCGCTCGTGAGCCGTCGATGTGGAGCCGCGCGTTCGAAGAGATGCGACGCGTGCGCAATACTGAGCAGAGCCCCGACCCCGACGTATTCCGCAATTTGACCAAGTCGGCCGGCGGAGACTGACCACTGTTGGGGGATTGGCTGGGGGCTATCCGACACTGAGTTGTCGAATCGGCCCTGCGGGCCAGCGTGAGAGGATCAGCGCCGGTGAGCACGCTCGCGGTCGATCTGCCCGGTCGGTGTCGGGTGCGCTACCGCCGACTTCCCAGCACAGCGTGTCGGGCATCCCGGACTCGAAAGACCAGCCCCGATTGACGAACGCTGCGACAATCATCGACGCGACGCTGGGCTGCCCCCGGAGGAACCGCGAGATAGGCCGATGGAGAGGGTGCCACACTGCGCGTGGCGGGTCATCTCACCAAGTTCTGATGTGTCGCGCCTGGTCGAAAGGTTCGCTAGTTAGCAGGGTTCCTATTTACAGCTAGCGAGCGCCGTAGGACACTTCCAGAGATCAACTGCCACTTGGCCGCTGACTTTCGTGACTTCCCCACCACGAGGAATTCGGATAAAGGTCCCTCAACCGTTCGGACAAAGACGCACTCGGCTGGGCGCGGGCCGGCTCGGACTACTTCGCAGTGGCCAGCTACCGGCCAAACCGCGGCGGCTCAGGGGTCACGGGTGATCGCACGGACATCGACCTCCGCGCACGCCTCATCTCTCTCTTCCCACAGGATCAGCCAGTCTCCCTCGTGGTGCAAGACCGTGATGCCCCAGCAGCCGATGTTCTGAAACCGCCGCCGCCGGCATCGGGCATCCAGCGGATCGACCTCGAGCATGTCGAGAGCGGTGTTGATGCGCCCGAGGAGGTCGTGTCGACTAGGGGTCTTCTCTAGTTCATCCAGGAGGTCGTTGGCCTGGTCGGAAAAGTAGAGAATCGCCACGAAGAGCGGTGCGACTCAGCTGCGGGGAGAGCCAAATCGGTCCCGGCGCTTCAGCGTCTCCGGGTGCTGGCGGCTCTGTTCGATCGCGGCCATAAGACTTGCATCTTGAAGGAGCTTCTTCTCCGTCTCCGTGATTACTGTGGCGGGCTCCAGCACGATGACTCCGCCCGGCTCGACGTGGGCGATGTACTGATCTGCCGTGGCGAGGGCCCCGAGAGACAGTCGTCCCCGCTGCTGGTTGGTAATCAAAATGGGCTGTGTCATAACATCCACTGTAGTGACTGGGCAAAGCCCGCGCAAGGGTTCTACCCGCGCAAGGGTTTTGCCCGCCACTAGGTATCTCAGTCCTGTCGTGGTGAGAAAGGGGTAGTTCCCTGGTGATGAAACTGGCTCGCCCTGGTGAAGGAGTTGAATTCGGCACTGAGTTAAGAGCCCGTGATCAGGTACTACGTACTTTGTCTGAATCCCCCACCACGAACGCTTCGGACCAATAGATCCGAAGCGTTCGGACAAATGCCGGGACTGTGCGACGGTCGGGGTCATCGACGTTGCCAACGAGTGCGACGCACGCGACGCCACGCACGCAATACCTGCGCCCTACCTTCAGAGTCAAGTGTCGCACGGGATACTGCTTCCCCGCGCTTCTCGAGCACCGCGCGTGACATGGAATTGCGGAACTTGCCGTACCCGGGCGATCCCGCCATCCAGGAACGAGACGCAACGAGGGCTCCCGAACGAGTGAGTCCGTGCACGCCCACGCATCAGCCATGCACGAAAGAACGTGCACGGCAAACGCAGCCACCAGGGTGGTAGTGGTCGTCGTCTACTACCCAGGTGGGCCGGCCGCCACGTAGTCGCGCACGTCCGCAAAGTCCAGGTCGAAAGGTCCCGGTCCGGTGAGGAACCACGTCACACCCGCACGGGCCCACTCCTCGTAACGCTCATCTGCCCGATAGACAAGGCGCTCATCGCGTTCACCCCAAATAGCGATGTCGAAGTGATCCATGTCGGCGCCGGCTTCACCCAGGCGGATCCTCAGCTCCTCGACCTGCGCTGGCTCGGCGATCTGGATGACCATCATCCCGTCGTGGCGGGCGGCGCGCCGGATGGGACCAAGGTGTGGCCAACGACCAGCGGTCCACGTCGGGATCCCCGTCGGGCGCAGGGCGGTGGGTCGATACGCGACGCCCCGAGCCGTCACGAACTCCCCGGCAACGTCCACGACGTCGCCACGCACCAGGCCAGCAAAGACCTCCAGGCTCTCGTCGAGCGCACGAGCGCGCGCTGCGAGCCCGGTCAACTCACCGAAGCAGGCGAGATCGCCCTCCGGGTAGTCGTCCCCAAGGCCGAAGCCCATGACGAGACGCCCCCCTGAGAGGCGATCGAGGGTGACGGCCTGACGAGCCACCACCTGGGGTCGACGACGAATCAGCGGGGTCACCATCGGGCCGACCACGATTCGCGAGGTTCGCGCCGCCATCACCGCGAGGCAGGTGTACGCGTCGGCGATCTCGCGCACGGGCGCCGCATAGCGCAGGTGATCCCACACGAAGAAACCATCCCAACCCGACTGCTCCGCCAGTACTGCGAGCTCGCCCATCCGCGCGGCGTCGGCGAGACCGTCGAAGGGAGGAAGGAAGAGTCCGTATCGCATGGCCACCCCGATCGTCGCTCCGAGTCTTACCACCCACGGGATCCCGGGATGGGAACCACTCACGCGTAGCGCGCAAGGTCGAGACGCATGAGGGGCAAGTTCCGATCGGACGCGACCGCCGAGGCACGTTCGCCGACGCGCACGGCGCCGAGGCGAAGGTAGAAGCCCTCGGCGTGCGGATCGGATTCGAGCTCGAGGACCCGCCGACCCCAATCGCGCGATCGCTTGACACAGTCCCCGACGAGCGCTCGACCGACGCCACGTCCGAAGTACCCGGGCTCCACCCACAGGTCCTCGAGCCAGGCGCGCTCCTTCTCGTCGTCGAGCACCGCGAAACCCACGGCACGATGGCCGTCGAAGGCGACGACGCAGCAACGCCGGGCGCCAACGAGTTCTCGCGTAACCGAGGTTTCACCGAAACGAGCCATGAAGTCCTCGTGGTAGCCCCAGGAGGCTTTCGAGCGCATCGTGAGTGCGACGAGTTCGTCTCGACGGCCTTCGGCTTCGGTGCTGTCGAGCCAGCGCAACGTGTAAGAAGCCCGCGATTCACTCATCGCCACGTCCCCGACCCGGTGCGCACCGATCGATCACGGTCGGCTCCGATGCCGTACGTCAGCGCACGGGGGATCGGCATATGGACCTTCGTAAACGACACCATCCCTGGCCGCGCGACACTGCTGACGACCCCATCGATCGGGTTAGCACGCGCGGACATCCTCGAGCGTCGTTGGGCCAACTCGTCACGGAGGGCCGCGTCGTCACCTCGATGCGCCCCCTCGCCCACACGGCCTTGCCCTCGAACTTTCACCACACCCACTTCGTATCCCAACGCGACGAACCTTGGCGGCACGACGACGTGCAGTCGCGGCGCACCGTCGCTGTCGTCGTGACCATAGACCTAGGGAAGAGGAGTTCTGTCCCATTGTCCACGCTCGCCGCGTAAGTGAGGACGATCTCCCGCAACGACGAAGGGCGATGGGTGGATTGTAGAACAGACCGGCCCTTCTTTCACAACGTCGCCACATGGCGATGGTGGCCCTTCGAGGTCGACCCAGCGAATCAGTGGGCACCAGGGTTGAAGGTCAGGTGGTCGGGGTCGATGTCTCGTCTGACCGCACCCCGCGGCCGTAACACAACGCGCTGAACCTGCGACGTCGAGGTACGAGTGGGGTTACGTTATGACGCTTCGTCGAGCGGGAACCAGACATTCGCCGACGAGGGGAGGTGTCAACCCGTCGGAGGCCGAACTCGCGCCGTGTCGCGTCATGCGCCAGCGTCGCAACGTGCGGCGCACGGTCAGCGACCATCGGCGGACGACTTAACGATTTTCATCGTCATGTGCGAGTCGAGCTTGTCCACACCGGGCACGTCGCCGAGGCGTGAGGAGATGAACGCCTCGTAGCTCTCGATGCTGTCGGTGGCGACGCGCAAGATGTAGTCGGGTAGCCCGAACATACGACGCACATCGATGACCTCATCGAAGCTCGCGACCCCCGCCTCGAAGGCCTCGAACGTGGCGCGGTCCTTGTGCGTGAGGTCCACGAACACAAGGACCTCGAATCCGAGTCCGATCGCCGTGGGGCTGATTCGCGCGCTGTAGCCAAGTATGACGCCATCGCCCTCCAAGCGCTTGACTCGCCGGAGACACGGCGCCGGGGTGAGACCGATGCGCTCGGCGAGTTCGACGTTCGACAGGCGCCCATCACGTTGTAATTCCGCAATTATCTTTCTGTCAATCTCATCCATACGCTCTATTATTGCACGTGCTACTGAATAGACCGTTATATTCGCTATTTCTATGCGCTAATAACAACTTAATATTGTGCATATGAGTGAGACCACGCGCTTTCCACCTCGCGATCGTGACGCACGAGTGACGGACACCGACTTCCCCGAACGGGCCGCGATCACGCGCGCCGCCGTGGGAATCGGCGTCTACGCGGGCGCCTTCGGCGTCACGTTTGGGGCCATCGCCATCGCGTCAGGCCTCACCCTCCTCCAGGCCCTGCTCATGAGCGTCGTCGCCTACACCGGCGCGTCACAGTTCGCCTTCGTGGGTGTCGTCGCCGCCGGCGGCTCGCCCCTCGCGGGCTTGTCCGCGGCCCTCCTACTGGGTACGCGAAACATGTTCTACGGCGTACCCGTGACCCAGGTCGTGCAACCTCGGGGGTTGCAGCGACTCTGGACCGCCCACTTCGTCATTGACGAGACGACCGCGATGGCCGTCGCCCAACGCGATTCGCGCGCGGGTCGCTACGCCTTCTGGGCGACGGGCGTGAGCCTGTACTCGCTCTGGACCGTGGGGACCTTGGCCGGGGCGCTCATCGGCAGCGGCATCAACACCGCCGCCTTCGGTCTCTCCGCCGCCGCTCCGGCGATCTTCCTCGCCCTCCTCTGGCCCCAGCTCTCACGTGACGGGGCTGCCACCGTGGCGATCGTGGCGGCGCTGGTGACCCTCGTGCTCATTCCACTGACCCCTCCGGGGGTGCCGATTCTCGCCGCGGCAGTCGTCGCGGTAGTCGTCGGTGCGACACCGGCGAAGGCGCACGCAACTGGTAACGAGTCGTGATGTCACTCTGGGTCATGGTGGTGCTGACCTCGCTCGGTAGTTACGGCCTCAAGCTCGCGGGGGTCTCCCTGCCCCGATCCGTCCTCAACCACCCTCGGGTCCAGCGAACCGCGTATCTGCTTCCACCGGCGATGCTCACCGCCCTGATCATGACCGGCCTCTTTGACGCCAATGGTCACTACGGCGTGGACTGGCCAGTGCTCGCTGGCGTCGGCACCGGGGCTGTCGCCATGCGCTTCAAGGCCTCGCTCGTGACCGTCTTCATCGTCGCCATCGTCACCTGCGCCCTCCTCCAACTCATCGCCTGAAGGGTCGCACGAGGTCGCGCCGTGGACTGGAAGCTGTTCTTGAACGTCACGTCACGTCACGTCACCGCCCCTTTTCAGTCCTTGGACGTCGCGTCGAGTTCTCCCCCACGTGAGGCGGGTAGTACGCCGATCGTCGCGGCCGTCATCGGTCGTGACGCCAGTGGCACGACGAAGACCGCGTCGCCGACCTTGAGTCTCGACACACTGACGTGGCTGTGCCCCCGCAGCACGACCGTCGTCGGAGTCAACGCGTAGGTCACAGCGGCCCCGGATCGGTAGCGAACCGTGAGCGACGTCGAGGAGAGCGCGACCACCGAGCCCTGTGTCACCGACGTCGCGGTCACCACTGACGCCTCAGTGGCGCGGGCGGACCCGGTCGAGGTCGTCGTGTCCCCACCCAACGTCGTGACGGCCGCCGTCGACTGTGTGCCCGCCACCGACGCGACCGTGGCTGAGGGGGACGAGGAGAGCGTGGCCGTCGCCACACCACCGCCGAGCGCCGCCAGCGCGGTCAGCGTCCAGAGGCTCACTCGCTTCAATCGTTTGGCGGTCGAACGGTACACGGTGACTCCTCGTCGTCGGCGGACTCGATCCGCACCCAGCGTGCCGGGCCCAGGTGAGCGATCCCCCAACGAGCGCTAAATCACCGATAAGAGTTCGCGCCCGAGCCACCGTGAACGGCGCGTCGTTTGCCCACGTCGCGGCGCCGCGGCACGCCCCAGGACCGACGCCACCTCGCGCGACGAGCGGTCCGTGCGTTAGCGTCGTAGCGAGAGCGACGAGGACGATAATCATGGCCGAGGACCGATCCACATTGAGCAGCGTCGAGCGCGAACGAGCGTCGGTCTTCCATTCGTGGTCGGCGCAGGCGTCCATCAATCCGATGATGGTTCGCAGCGCGTCGGGGGTCACCGTGACCACCGAGGACGGCACCACGTACCTCGACTTCTCGTCCCAGCTCGTCAACACCAACCTGGGCCACCAGCACCCCGACGTGGTCGCCGCCATCCAGGCCCAAGCCGCGACGCTGTGCACGATCGCCCCCCAGCACGGGTACGAATCACGGTACCGAGCCGCCGAGATGATCCTCGACCACTCCTTTGACGGCGCGGCCAAGGTCTTCTTCACCAACGGCGGCACCGAGTCCGTCGAGCACGCTGTGCGCATGGCGCGCCTGCACACGGGTCGCTTCAAGGTCGTCGCGGCGTATCGCAGCTACCACGGTGCAACCTCGACGTCGATCACGCTGACCGGCGATCCACGTCGGTGGCCCAACGAGCAAGGGTCGTCGGGTGTCGTGCACTTCTTCGGCCCGTATCTCTACCGGTCGTCGTACCACTCGACGACCCCCGAACAAGAGGCCGAACGCGCGCTCGCGAGTCTCGATGAGACGATCCGCTTCGAGGGCCCGTCCACCATCGCTGCGGTGATCCTCGAAACGGTCCCCGGCACGGCCGGTGTCTTGCTGCCACCGCCCGGCTACCTCGCCGGCGTGCGAGAGATCTGTGACCGTTACGGCATCGTGTTCATCGCCGACGAGGTCATGGCCGGGTTTGGTCGAACCGGCGCCTGGTTCGCCTACCAGAACTACAACGTGCGACCGGACCTGGTCACCTTCGCCAAGGGCGTGAACTCGGGGTACGTCCCCCTCGGCGGCGTCGTCGTCAACGAGGCCATCAGCCACTCCTTCGACGACCGCGTCTACCCGGGCGGGCTCACGTACTCGGGCCACCCACTGGCTTGCGCCGCGGCCGTGGCGACGATGGAAGTGATGGAGCGCGACGGCGTAATCGAGCACGCGGCGCGCGTTGGTCAAGAGGTCATCGCCCCCGAACTGGCCGCCATCGCCCAACGCCACCCGAGCGTCGGCGAAGTGCGCGGCATCGGCGTCATGCACGCGGTCGAGTTGGTGAGCGACCGAGCAACGCGCGAGCCACTGGCGCCCTACGGATCGAGCTCGCCCGCGATGAACGAAGTCATCGCGGCCTGTCGCAACGAAGGGTTGCTCATCTTCGCGAACTTCAACCGGCTCCACGTCGTGCCGCCGTGCATCATCGGCGAGTCGGAACTGCGTGACGGCCTCGCCCGCCTGGACCGAGCGCTCGCGACGGCGGACCGCTACTACACCGGGTCGTGACCAACGACGAACGGCGCGTCGCGGTCGCGACGCGCCTGCGCGCCCTCGGCCACGCCTTCGTCGATCGTGAGTTGAGCGACGATGAGTTGGACCGACTCGTCGCTGACGTTGACGCGTTGCTCGCCCGGGTCGAGTCGGGCGGTCCGCGCACCGTCTCGATCGACCCCGACCTCGTCGAGGCCTTCACGGCCCAGCGTCTCGACACCGTGACCTACTTGCACGAGTACCTCGTGAGCGACTCGGTCGTCGCCGGCGGTGCGAACCCGATGGGCCTGGGAGCACGGCACTGGCGCGACGGTGACGTCGCCGTTATGGAGGCGGTCATCGGCAAGGCTTTCGAGGGCGCCCCGGGACGGAGCCACGGCGGCATCATCGCCACCCTGATCGACGAGACGATGGGATTCGTGCTCGGCCTGCACGGCCTGTTCGCGTTGACGGCCCGGCTCGTCGTCACCTACCGCGCGGCCGCACCCATCGGCGAGGCGGTCGAAGCGCGGGCGTGGCTCGAGCGCCGCGACGGTCGAAAGCTCACCATCGGCGCCACGGTCTGCGCGGGCGACGTCCGCGTCGCTGACGCCGAGGCGCTCTTCATCACCGTGGACGCGACGAACTTCCTCGATCAACCCGAGTCGCACTGAGTGGGCCTGCGGCTTCGTCAACACTTCCGCGCCGTCAAGGTGCCCGAGGTCGACCTCCGGTTCTGGTACGTGAAGCTCCTGACGACGGCCATGGGCGAGTCGACGTCGGACTTCCTCGTCCACCGCTTCAACCCTGAGCTCGCGGTACTCGCCGGTGCCGCCGTCTTCGCCGGGGTGTTGTGGCTGCAGTTACGCAGCCCGCGCTACCTGGTAGCGACCTACTGGAGCGCCGTGGTGATGGTGAGCGTCTTTGGCACGATGTGCGCCGACGTCGTGCACGTCGCCATCGGCGTGCCCTACATCGTCTCCACGGTCACGTTCACGCTGACCCTCGCGGCCGTCTTCAACCTCTGGTACCGGGTCGAGGGGACCCTCTCCATCCACACCATCGACACGACCCGACGTGAACTCTTCTACTGGGCGGCGATCACCACAACCTTCGCGCTCGGCACGGCGGCCGGCGACTACGCCGCCTACGTCGTCGGACTCGGCTACCGGGACTCGGGGACGTTGTTCCTCGTGCTGCTCATCGCCCCGGGGCTCTACTTCGGCCTCGCGCGGCGCCACCCCGTCGCCTCATTTTGGACCGCCTACGTGCTCACGCGTCCTCTCGGCGCCTCGTTCGCCGACTGGGTCGGCGTTAGTCACGCCCGCGGTGGCCTCAACGCCGGACCAGGAACCCTGGCCCTCGTGCTGACCGGGCTGATTGCGCTCGGTGTCGCCAGCGCCGCGCGCTCAACGAGCCCAGGGGCACCCGTAGAATCCGGCTGTGCCCGCCATTTCAGTCGATAACCCCTTAGAACTCCCGCGTCTCGTTGCGCCACTGGTGAGCGACCGTCCGCGACGAGTGACCTCGATCACCACCGCGCCACGCGGTCTCGAAGGCGAGGGATTCCCCGTCCACCGGGCCTTCGCCGGTGTCGACCTCGCCGACCTCGACCCGTTCGTCCACATGGACCAGATGGGCGAGGTCGACTACGGACCCGGTGAGCCCAAGGGCACGCCGTGGCACCCCCATCGGGGCTTCGAGACCGTCACGTACATGATCGAAGGCACGTTCGTCCACCAGGACTCGATCGGCGGCGGCGGCGTGATCCAGAACGGCGCGACCCAGTGGATGACCGCCGGCGGCGGCATCCTACACATCGAGCGCCCGCCGGACGAGCTGATCGACACGGGTGGGCTGTTCCACGGGATCCAGTTGTGGGTCAACCTGCCCGCAGCGCTCAAGATGGTCACGCCGCGCTACCAGGACATCGAGGCGCTCGCCGTGTCACTGCTCACCAATGAGACTGGCGACGCGATTATCCGCGTAATCGCGGGTCAACTCGGTGACTACGCGGGCCCGGGTGACACCCACACCCCCATCAGTCTGGTGCACGTGACACTGCTGCCCGGCGCTCGCCTCGCGCTTCCCTGGAACACCGCCTACAACGCGCTCACCTACGTCCTCGCTGGAACGGGCACGGTCGGCCTCGACCGACGTCCCATCCACGACGGGCAGTTGGCGGTGCACCGCGACGGTGACTTCTTGCTGCTCGACGCCGACGAGCAGCAAGACTCGCGCACGAGCGCGCTCGAAGTACTCGTACTCGGGGGCCAGCCCATCCGCGAGCCGGTCGCGGCCTACGGCCCCTTTGTCATGAACACGCGCGACGAGCTCCAGCAGGCCTTCGACGACTACCACGCAGGTCGCCTCGGTCAGGTACCCGCCGAGCACATCTGATCACCGACGACGCGATAGCGTCGCCGTCGCACGTGCGACGAGCACGCCGTTCGCGTCGGCGAGGAGCGCCTCGGCCGAACCACCGGCTCGCTGCAGCGATGCGACCTCCCCACGCAGGGTGAGTGCTTCGTCGCACCGTGGGCTTCGTGCGACCGTCACGGTCATCGCGGTGACCGTGGCCGATGACCCATCCGCCATCGCCACCACGTCGACCGCTACGGTCATCGCGGCTCCAAGCACCACGGCGAGGACCCCACCGGGCACGATCCCGCCGGGCCCACCAGCGAGCGCAGCCGGGGTGAAGGTCCCGTCCACCCACCCAAGGTCCTCCCCGTCGACGCCACAGCGTGTGAACGAAGCCCCGAGCGCCACCACCACCGGGGGCGTGCGGTCGGCCAGCCACTGGTCCACGCGCGCGATCACGGACCGAGACTACCGGGACGGATTCGCGTGCCAGTAGGATTCGCACGACGGGTTACTGCCCGGTAATGAGAGGATCGGTCATGACGACAGCGGTAATTGTTGACGCACTGCGCACCCCCGGTGGGCGTCGTAACGGCAAGTTGCGCAACTGGCACGCAGTGGACCTCGCGTCCGAGGCCCTTCGAGCCATCGCCAATCGCAACGACCTCGACCCGTCACTGATCGAAGACGTCATCATGGGTTGTGTCTCCCAGACCGGTGAGCAGGCGTTCAACGTCGGGCGAAACGCCGTCCTCGCGGCCGGGTGGCCCGAGTCGGTGCCGGCCACCACGATCGACCGCCAGTGCGGCTCAAGCCAACAGGCGATGCATTTCGCCGCCCAGGGCGTGATCGCCGGCGCCTACGACGTCGTCGTGGCGGCGGGCGTCGAGGTCATGACGCGCGTGCCCATGGGCTCGTCGATCGGCAAGGACTCAGGGTTCCCCTTCGGACCGCGCGTGACCGAGCGCTACGAGCCGGTCGGCGGGCTACGCAACCAGGGGATCGGCGCCCAGATGATCGCCGACCAGTGGGGCATCAGTCGTGAGGAGCTCGACGCCTTCAGCCTCGAGAGCCATCGTCGCGCCGCGCGCGCCACCGCCGAGGGCCGCTTCGAGGGTGAGATCGTGCCGGTCCCCGTGCGCGACGACGAGGGTCACGACACCGACGAGTGGCTACGCACCGACGAGGGAATCCGTCCGGACACGTCACTGGAGATCCTCGCCAACCTCAAGCCCGCATTCCAAGAAGACGGGTCGATCACCGCAGGGAACTCCTCACAGATCACCGACGGCGCCTCAGCCGTGCTCATCATGTCCGAGGAGCGCGCTCGTTCACTCGGCTACACGCCTCGGGCGCGATTCCACGCCTTCGCGCTCGCTGGCGTCGACCCTGTGACTATGCTCACCGGCCCCATCCCCGCCACGGCCAAGGTCCTCGCCAAGGCCGGGCTCACGCTCGAGGACATCGACCTCGTGGAGATCAACGAGGCCTTCGCCTCGGTGGTGCTCGCCTGGCAACGCGAACACCACGCCGACCTCGCCAAGGTGAACGTGAATGGCGGGGCTATCGCGCTGGGCCACCCGCTCGGTGCCTCGGGCGCCAAGCTGGCGGCGACTCTGCTCAACGAGCTCGAGCGCACGAACGGCCGCTACGGGCTCCTCACCATGTGCGAGGGCGGCGGAATGGCCAACGCGACCGTGATCGAGCGACTCGCCTAGCGATCTCGCCTAGCGATACCGAGTGGCCATGTAGAAGGCCGAGAACATCGCGACGAGCCCGATGCCGAGGTACCACGCCGAGGTCGAACCCGGCAGGACCTGCAGGTAGTTGAGCACGATCACGATCAGTCCGAAGAGCAGCAGGTCGAGCAGCATCCAGCCGTACCAGTGCGGACTGTGATCCGCGCTCGGTGGCCGCGGCGGCGTGTAGCGGCCGCGCTGCTCAGCGGAGACGTAGCGCCCCATCTCTTTGCTGGTTCGCCGCTTGGGTCCACTCGATGCCATAGGCGTCCATGGTACCCAATCACCCGGTGACCGGGGGACTACGGACAGACGGTGACGTCGACGCTTGAGTCGTAGGGCACCGAGATGCCCGGTCCGGGGTTCTGGCTGATGATCTGGCCGGAAGTCCCCGGCGTCAGACAGTCCGTCGGCAGCGCGTCGGTGACCTGGCCGAGGTTGAGCCCCTGGGCCGAGAGCGTCGATGACGCCTCGGCGGGCGTCTGGCCGATGACGTTGGCCACGTAGACCTGGCAGACACCCGACGAGGTGACCAGTTCGACTGACGAACCTGACGCCACCGGTTGACCGGCGGCCGGTATCGTGCGCAGGACCAGACCCTGGGCCACGGTGTTCGAGCAGCCCGTCGTCGTCGAACTCACGGACAACCCGTTCTGGCCGAGCGTGGCCGCCGCCTGGAGCGATGACTGTCCGCGAACGTCGGGCAACGGGAAGGTCGCACCCTGGGAGAGCACGGTCAGCACGACCTTCGCCCCCGCGTGGGTCTGCGTGCCACCCGGTGGTGTCTGCGAGAGGACCGTGTTCGGGGCACCCCCGACCGGGGCGACCGACGTCTGGTTGACGGTGACAACGAGATGGAGCTGCTGCAAGGCGCTCAGCGCGGTCGAGAGGGGTTTACCCGTCTCGTCGGGAACGGTCACCTTCGCGGGCGCCGGGCCTTGGCTCACCTGCAGGGAGACCGAGTCGCCCTTCTTCACCTTCTTGCCCGACGCGGGGTCGGTCTTGACGACGGTGCCCGACGCCTTCGAGGAGTAGACGAGCGTGGTGGTCCCGATCACGAGGTTGTCCGACAGCAGCGTCGACGACGCCGCCGAGACGGTCTGGCCAACGACGTCGGGCATGGTGACCGTCGAGTTCGACTTCGCGATCTTGGCGTAGGCGTAGCCACCGGCGGCGAGTAACAGGATGATTACGATCGTGATGACGGCGCCCTTCCACCCGCGACGCCGACGTCGAACGTCGGTGCGCGGACCGGACATAATCGGCACAGCCTGGGTCCGTTCGCCCGGGGTGACCGTCGCCACCGCGCGGGTCACGTCGGCGCCGTAGTAGGCGCCGTCGCGGGTCGCGGCGTGCACCGGCTGTCCGTCGGTGAAGCGCACAAGGTCGGCGCGAAGCTCGTCGGCGGTCTGGTAGCGCTGGTCAGGCGACTTGGCGAGGGCGAGCATAACGATTGCCTCGAGGTCCGCGGGCACCGAGTCCGAGAAGTCTGACGGCGAGGGCACGGTCCCGTGCACGTGCTGGCTCGACACGGCGACGGGTGAGTCACCGATGAAGGGCGGGCGACCGACCAGGAGTTCGTAGAGCACCACGCCGAGTGAGTAGACGTCGCTGCGACCGTCGACGGCCGCCCCCTCGGCCTGCTCGGGCGAGAAGTAGGTTGCCGTTCCCATGACCGATCCCGCCTCGGCGAGATGGTCCTCGCTGGCTACGGCTTGGGCGATGCCGAAGTCGGTCACCTTCACCTGTCCGTCGGTGGTGATGAGGATGTTGCCGGGCTTCACGTCACGGTGCACGACACCGGTGCGATGCGCGTAGCCGAGCGCGGCGGCGACCTGGGCGGTGATCTGGGCGGCTCGCGACGGCGTGAGCGTGCGCGAACCGCGCACGATCTCGGCCAGTGACGTGCCGTCTACCAACTCCATGACGATGAAGTAGGTCCCTCCATCTTGGCCCCAGTCGAAGACCGGCACGATATTGGGGTGTGAGAGGTTGGCGGCAGCCTGGGCCTCTCGTCGGAACCGCTCGACGAAGTTGGGGTCATCCGAGAGCTCGGGGTAGAGGATCTTGAGCGCCACCGCGCGATTGAGTAGGAGGTCCTGGGCGCGATAGACCATGGCCATGCCACCGCGGGCAATCAGGTGCGTGACCTGATAGCGGTTCGAGTAGATACGCGGATCGCTAACGGGCTCCATACCCGCCCCAGCCTACGTCCTGGCCCACCCCCGGTACCCGCGTTGTCACGGACACGTTGTCGCCGTTCCCGATACCGGTTGACCGGCCTGGAGCGAGAGCGCACCCTCGACCATACAACGCATGATCGGTCCCGCGACCGAATTACCAGTCGTCGACGTTATCTGATAGGGCACGACCACTGCGACGGCCACTGTCGGGTTGGTCGCCGGCGCGAACGCGATCATCCAGTCGTCGACGTTTTGCGCTGCGTTGCCAACCTGAGCTGTCCCCGTTTTGGCTCCCGCGTCTGCCCAAGCTGGGAACACTCCTGCCGCGGTACCGTTCGCAGCGTGGGCAACCGCTTGCATCAACGGCACGATTTGGGCGGCCTGGGCCTTCGTGAGAGGCGACTTCCAGGGAGTGTCCTGGTACCGTTTCACGATCGACCCGTCGGGGCCAGTCACGTAATTGAGCAGGTGCGGGGTCATAATCGTCCCACCGTTCGCGACGGCAGCCGCGACGAGGGCCATCTGTAGCGCGGTCGCGCGGACGTTCTGCTGGCCGATCGCCGAATAGGCGAGCCCCGGCTTGTTATAGACGAACGAGGCCGCTGAGGGGAAGTAACTCGGCTGGGCGCCCGGCAAGTCGATTGGAGGAATCGAGTTGAACCCGTAGGAGTTCGCGGTCTCGGCGAGGATGTTACCGCCGAGGTCCAATCCTATGAGCGCGTAGCCCTGGTCACAGGAAGGAGGCAACATCTCGGCGATGTCACCGCCGCAGGGCACGAACGCGTAGTTGGACAGTGTTTTGTTCGAGTCGGGTAGCTTGATCGTCGCGGCGACGGGATAGTACTTCGTGAAGAGACTCGGCTTCTTCGCGACGACAGCGCTCGTGGTCACGATCTTGAAGGTGGAGCCGGGCGGGAAGGTCTGTTGGATCGCGAGGTCGCCGAGCGGTGGGAACCCGTAGGCGTTGTTGGTGGTGTCGAGTTTCCACGCCTTGGCCGCCACGGTGTAGCTCGACGACTCGAAGGGGGCCGGGTTATACGTCGGGTTCGCGTACATCGCGAGCACCGCGCCGGTGCGCGGGTCGAGCACGACGGCCGCCCCGTTGCGCCCGGCCAGGGCCTTGGCCGCAACGCGCTGCAACGAAGGCTGGAGCGTGATCGAGATCGAGTCGGCCGCTGAAGTCGGCGCGAGTACCTGGGCGAGGCTCTGGGGTGGCTGGGCGTGAGCGATCAGGTACTGGTTGTACTGGGCCTCGAGCGCCCAGGTTCCGTAGAACGGCGACGCGAATCCCACCAGGCCCGACGTCAACGCGCCGAGTGGATAGACGCGGGTGTAGGGGTAGTACCCCTTCGTGGCCGGGACCGACTTGGCGAGTACCGTTCCGTCGGCGGCGACGATCTCGCCACGAGGGTATTGGGTGTTCGATTGTGAGTTCCTCGGGTTCTGGATCGATGCGTTGAGCCCCGGTGCCCTGAAGAACTGGATATTGACCGCTTGGGCCGCGATCGCAGCGAAGAGCAGGACGATGGCGATCGCAAAGACGCTCAGCCGGCGCGACATGACTTACCCCTTCGCCTTGGTCGTGGTGGTGACCGGCGTGGTCGAGGTCGTTGTGGTGGTCGTCGTGGTCGCAATGCTCTTCGAGAGGTGCCACGACCGATTCAGGGACTTCGCATAGGTCAGTGCCGACGCCAGCGAGGGCTCGCTGATGGTCGCGGCGAGGCGGCGTTGGTCCGCCGGAAGGAGGTGGGCCGACGGAAATGTCGTATCTAGGACCTTTCGTGGTGAGTACCAAAGGACCCCGTTGGGCTGACCTTGGTAGACCGCGATGAACCCGGAATCGTCAGCCAGGTAGTAGGTCGAGTACGCGTACCAGTGCATGATGCCGACAAAACCGGCCGCCACGCCCATGAGCACCACGATCGCGATGGCGACGCGCCACGTGAAACGCGACGTACGCCGGCGCGACGTCCGCGGCGGTGCGATCGCCGGCGGCGCGGTCGAGATCGTCTTCCTCACTGGGGTCATCGTCGAGACCACGTCGTCGAACTCGACGAGGATGACCGTGATGTTGTCGCGTCCACCCGCCTCTCTCGCGGCGGCGACGAGCTTGTCGACCGCATCCTCGAGGGGCATTGGTGGGCTCGCCAACTGCACGAGCTGATCCGGCGTGAGTTCGTTCGAGAGCCCGTCGCTGCACAGCAGGAGCCGGTCACCCGGCTGGGCGACCACCGAGACCACGTCGATTTCGACGGTCTCATCCATGCCGAGCACCCTGGTCAACTGGTGACGCCGGGGGTGGACGGCAGCCTCTTCTGGCGTGAGCCGGCCCATGCGGACCCACTCTTCGGCCACACTGTGGTCGTCGCTCAGCTGGCGCAGCGCGCCGTCTCGGAGCTGGTAAACCCGTGAGTCCCCCACGTTGACGAGGGTCGGTGAGACGATGCCCGCCACGTCTTCGGTCAGCGCGATGGCGATGATCGTCGTGCCCATCCCGAACCGTTCCGGGTGGGCGACGGCGTCCGCGAGCACTGCGTGGTTGGCCGCCTCGACCGCAGCGTAAAGGCCCTCGACTGTCTTGTTCTGGTGAAACTCACGAGTGATGACCTCGACCGCGAGCGCCGAGGCGACTTCTCCGGCGGCGTGGCCACCCATGCCATCGGCGACGATGGCCAAGGTCTCGTCCACGGACAGTGCGTCCTCGTTCGCGTCGCGCACGAGGCCGGTATCCGTCGCGGCCGCGAAGCGCCAACGCGTCAACGAACCACCTCCAAGAGGACGCCTCCGACTTGGATCATGTCGCCCCGCTCGAGCAGCACTCGCCCACGTAGCAGTTCCTGGTTGACGTAGGTCCCGTTGGTGGAACCGAGATCCTCGATTGACAAGTCGCCTGCGTCATTCGCGATACGCGCGTGGCGAGTCGAGAGGTAGGTATCCGCAAGCGATATGTCACAGTCCGCGCCACGGCCTATGACGACCGCCAGGTCCACGTCTATGCGTTGACCTGCCATCTCGTCGGGCTCAAGGAACTCCAGTGCGAGCGGCGCCGAGCGTCTTCGTCGCGAGCGCCCCGACTCGTGATCGGCCGGACGGGTTTCGACCACCGCGACACGGAGCACCCGGGCGAAGAAGAGGAGGGCCACAACCATGACCAGTACCTGCAGCGGCCGGATCACCGCGGCGTAACTCGACGACGCGGCGAGAAGACTCAAGCTAACTCAATCCGTAGGTGGAGCGCCCCGATCGTGACGTCGTCGCGGGGCGACAGCGAGACCGCGGTGATGCGGTGTCCGTTCACGAAGGTCCCATTGGTCGACTGTAAATCCCTGATGGCGACGCCCTCAGCCGTTCGCCACACCTCCGCGTGACGGCGCGAGACGTTCGAGTCGTTAATCACGACGTCCACGTCAGGGTTCCTACCGATGACGATCGGTTGATCACCAACGGTGAAGGTCCGACCATCATCGGCGATGAGTCGAGGATGTGCCTCACCCCCGAGGAAGTCAGCCTTGACCGCGAGGTCTCCTGTGCGCAGATCGTCGTCGACGAAGATGTCGACGGCGACGGGTCCGACGAAGTTGTACCCCTCATTGATTGCGTGCTGACGAACCGTCTCTTCGAGCTCGCTGATCAACGCCTTTTGGAACCCGTCGAAACGATCGGCGTCCGCCGGGCTCAACCACACGTGGATCTCGTTGGGCGAAATCGGACCTTGGTTCGTGAGCTGGCGCGTCAAGTCCACTTCTCGGATGATCCGTGCACCGATCTCGATCGGCTGTAGTCCACCCTTGAAGGGACGCGCGAAAGTCCGCTCGAAGAGCCGCTCGAGGCGGTTTTCCATGGACTTGAGGACCATAACTTCCCAATCGTACTGGCCAGCGCGTCAAAAGCGTCATCAGAATCAGGGGGCGCAAAGTTGGACTAATGTAACCAGGTCCCAGGGCGAGTGGCGAAATAGGCAGACGCGCAGGCTTCAGGTGCCTGTATCCGAAAGGATGTGGGGGTTCAAGTCCCCCCTCGCCCACCAAGGATCGGTCGCGAGGCCGGTATTGAGGCCGCGGATTCTTCCGGTCTTGGACGTTCGCCCTAACCGCCGGAATCCCCACCGCGAACCTTGGGCGTGGGTCGGGCCACGTCGTCCGGTATGGGGTGCGCTCTGCATTGTGACGCCCGTCATCTGCACTATGGCACATTCGTGATACCGCGCGAGGCGGGTGAATTGTACGTAGTGTGGCGACGTGGCGACACTTCTGCGCGAGTTCGTGCCAACGAAGGCACCGGCGTCCGGATGGGGCGACGACCGGTGACCAGCGCCCCCGACGAGTTAGGGCTGCAGCGGCCGAGTGTCCTCGCGCGCGGCCCGCACTCGAGCGAACCGCACTGGGTACTCAACCCGCACGAACTGCGCGACGAGTGGCGCCGGCTGTTCTCGGAGTTCTTCGGGACCTTCTTGCTCGTCATCGCCGCCGCCGGAGCGCCAGTGGTGG
>JAJYDR010000025.1 GCA_021777285.1 Actinomycetes bacterium | reverse complement strand
CCATGATTTTGACCTGTCCGAGGTGCTCGGCGCACTTCAAAGCGACGAGAGCGGCGACCTCGTTCGCCAGATGGTCAGCTTCCTCTATCAGGCGTTGATCGACGCCGAGGCGACCGAGGTCGTCCAGACCGAGCGCCACGAACGCTCTCTGGCGCGCACCACCCAACGAAACGGATCTCGTCCGCGCCTGGTCTCGACCAAGGCCGGCGACGTGGAGCTGAAGATCCCCAAGCTGCGCAAGGGCTCGTTCTTTCCGAGCGTGCTCGAGCGGCGCCGTCGCATCGACCAGGCCCTCTACGCCGTCGTCATGGAGGCCTACGTGCACGGGGTCTCCACGCGCAAGGTCGACGACCTGGTCTCAGCGCTCGGCGTGAACGCCGGGATCTCCAAGTCCGAGGTCAGCCGGATCTGTGCCCAGCTCGACGAGGAGATGAACGAGTTCCGTTCTCGCAGCCTCTCTCACCTGGCCTTTCCCTACCTGCTCTGTGACGCCACCTACGTGAAAGCCCGCGTGGGCGGACGCGTTGTCTCTCGCGCCGTTGTGGTCGCCACCGGTGTGGCCGAGGACGCCAGTCGCGAGGTGCTGGGCGTGTCCATTGGCGACTCGGAGGACGCGGCCTTTTGGACCGAGTTCCTGCAGTCGCTTCGGGGTCGCGGCCTCTCCGGAGTCCAGCTCGTCATTAGTGACTCACACCTGGGGTTGAAAGCCGCCATCGCGAAGGTCTTTCCCGGGGCCTCCTGGCAGCGCTGTCGGGTGCACTTCATGCGCAACGTGCTCGTGAAGGTGCCCCGGACCCAGCAATCGATGGTGGCGGCCATGGTGAGGACGATCTTCGCCCAGCCCGACGCCGAGCACGTCGAACGACAGGTGAAAGAAGTGGCGGCCACCATGAAGCGCAAGTTCCCGCTGGTCACCGAGATGCTCGAGGACGCCGCCGAAGACATCACGAACTTTCGCCACTTCCCGACGAACCACTGGCAGAAGATCTGGTCGACCAACTCGCTCGAACGCCTCAACGCCGAGATCAAGCGACGCACCAACGTCGTCGGGATCTTCCCCAACGACGCCGCGGCGCTGCGTCTCATCACCGCGGTCTGTGTCGAACAGCACGACGAATGGAGCGTCTCAGAGCGTCGTTACCTCTCCCAAGAGTCCATGGATCAGTTGAAGAATGACGCACTACCTCCGGCGAAGGTTGTCCTCACCAAGGTCAAATGACAAGATGGTCACGCATCGAGAAGTGCTCCATCGGAGTTACACCACTCGGCGGGACGTGATCGGCTACGCGAGCTTTGGGAGGAGTTTCAACAGTTCCGAAGCGGGAATCCACATGTTCGGATAGTCCCTGTGGAATCTGACGCGGCCCAATTTGTCCACCAGGATGAAGCTGTGATCTGCAGCGCTCGCCCCCATGTTCATGCCCCCTCCGACCGCACCAAAACGCGTTGTGAGGATCCCCTTCGGGTCCGCCACCATGGGAAGAGTGAGTCCATCGGCTCGCGCCGCTGCGATCAGCGAGGTGGTGTCATCGTTTGTGATTATGACCAGCGCAATATGCGCACGTCGAAACGACTCTGCGTACCTCTGGAGGTCTTCTGCCTGGACCATACACGCCTGGCACGTTGATCCGGAATTGAAGAAGTAGAGCACGTTCTCGCCCTCGAGTGTCGAAGCGCCGATCGGCCGCCCGGTGAGTGCATCGCGGCCCGAAAAAGTCGGTGCCACACTCCCCACGGGAAGAGTCTGGATGTTGACTCCGCTCGAACCCTGGCTCGTACCGCCTCCTGACAGTGAGACCAAGACCATCACGAGCACTGCGACGAGACCGCCAATCCAGTAAAGCACCGATGAGTGCCGGTTCCGCCGATTCCGAGGTCGCACTTCTTGAGAGTGGAAAGTAGCATTGCGCCGTGGTGACACGCCACCCTTGGCCGCATTCACCACCGAATGTCCTTTAACGGCAGCCTTCGGATTATGAGGACTCTTGCTCATGAGTTCGGCTCCTTCTTCCGGGTTGACTTCCCGACCAGCACGACGAGGGCAGTCACGAAAACGGCCAGCGCGGGCCACGCAAGCCAGTTCGGGACATTGCCCGCGATTGTCGCCAAGTGTTGATTGAGGAACGCGTTGAATGACCGTTGGAAGTTGAGTTCTCGACGGCTCTGACCGGTGAGGGCAAGTCCAACGAACAAGAAGCCGAATGCGCCAAATACGACGGTCCCGACGAGCCTCGAGAGACTAGTTTGCTTGCGATACGAGCCGAGAGAAATAGTTACGCGCGGATCGCGGAACGTGCGCTTGGCTCCGGTGAAGAAGAGGGCGATGATGACCAGCGGGAAGACGATGCCGAGTATGTACGCCCCGCCCAAGGCGAATCCACTGAGGATGGTTCCATTGAGCGCCGAGAGGGCAACGGCTCCAGCGAGTACCGGCGCGCAGCACGCCGTTACTGCTCCCGAGAAGATTCCGAGCAGGTAGACCGACCCAACAGTTCCGGTCATCTCCGGCTGACGACCCAGGGGGAGGCTCAGCATCGACCCACGCCACAGTACAAATGCGGTCGCCAGGAGCATTAGGCCACCAATCACGATGAGTTCGACGTGAAAGCGGTTCGTGAATTGGCCAATCGCGCCAGCACCCATCGTGATCGGCCAAACGATCGTCGAGACGCCGGCGACGTATATGGCGGTGAGCCGAGCGGTACGAAGCGGCTTGTGACCCGAGATGGCGGCCAAGTAGGTCGGCATCATGACGCCCGAGCAACAGGGTGCGAAGAACGCGATCATCCCGGCGATGAAAGCCGCAGCCGCCGAACCGCCGAGCAGGGTCCCTGTTGTCGCCAGCATCAGACCCCCAGTTCCGAACGAAGTCGGTTCGCGGAGAATCGCCCGTACGCAATGACCCGTTCGCCGTCCGTGAGAACAGGCAGGAATGTCAGCGGGATTCCCCGTGCAGCCAAGGCGGACGCCTCGACAGAGTCGACCAGCAACTCGCGCCGAATCACTCCGAGATCGTCCAGCACGCGACGTCCATGTTCGCAGAGGTGACAATCCATAGCTGTGATGTAGAAGAGCGTTCTCATAGGCCGCTCCTAGAGTGGAATCCCATGACGTCGGCGCAGCTCGGCTCCATTTGCCGCACTCGTAATCGTCGCGCCGAGGCGCGTGACCACATCATGACGGCCGACTCTCAACGGAAGTGACGATGCGGGTGTGACGCAGACGGTTCGCATTCGCCACCACGGAGAGCGACGAGAGCGCCATCGCCGCCGCAGCAATCATCGGCGACAGTACAACTCCAGAAAAGGGATAGAGCAGGCCGGCTGCAATCGGGATACCCGCCGCGTTGTAACCGAAGGCAAGACCCAGGTTCTGACGAATGTTTCGCATGGTGGCGCGCGAGAGACGAATAGTGGTCGCTACCCCCGCGAGTGATCCGGACATCAAAGTGACGTCAGCCGCCTCAATGGCAACGTCGGTCCCCGTACCTATCGCCAGGCCGACGTCAGCTTGGGCTAGGGCAGGCGCATCATTGATACCGTCGCCGACCATCGCCACAACTCGACCCGCGACTTGAAGCCGAGCAACTTCTGCCGCCTTTTCCTCTGGGCGGACCTCGGCCAACACGACATCGATTCCGATCTGTCGAGCCACCGCGTCGGCCGTTCGCTGAGCGTCTCCTGTCAGCATCACCACCTCAATGCCCAGAGCCCGCAGATCCGCGATCGCCCTGACGGAATCTTCCTTGATGGGATCAGCCACCGCGACAATTCCTGCCGCTTGCCCATCGACGGCCACGAGCGTCGCAGTCTTTGCCTCGCCCGCGAGCTCCCCTGCTCGCTGCGCCAACAATTTCCCGTCGACTCCGTACTTTGCGAAAAGTCGAGCATTGCCGACGAGCACTTCGTGCACCCCCACCGTCGCTGACACACCTTGGCCCGTGAATGACGTGAAATCCGTGGCGTGCGGAACGATGAGTCCGCGAGCGATAGTCCCGGCCACGATGGCCGAACCCAACGGGTGCTCGGAGTCAGCTTCGGCGCTGGCGACGAGTACCAACAATTCATCTTCGGTCAGGTCGGCCATGGAGATGACGTCCGTCAGTTCGGGCCGTCCCGCCGTGATGGTTCCGGTCTTGTCCAGCACGACGACGTTCAACTTGCCGGCGGTCTCGAGTGCCGCGGCCGAACGGAACAGCACCCCACTCGTAGCGCCACGACCCGTTCCCACCATGACCGCCAAAGGCGTGGCCAGCCCAAGAGCGCACGGGCACGCAATGACGAGCACGGTCACCGCGGTGATGATGGCGTACGTCAACGAGGGTGTGGGGCCAAGCACGTACCACACGGCGAATGCCCCGAGAGCGATGAAGACCACTGCCGGTACGAAGACCGATGACACGCGATCGACGAGGCGCTGGATCGGAGGTCGCGACGCCTGGGCGCGACGGACTAGTTCCACGATTTGTGCGAGGACGCTCTCGGAGCCCACGCGTGTCGCACGCACACGCAGGGAACCGTTGCCATTGATCGTCGCTCCCACGACCTCATCGCCCAGCCCCTTTTCAATCGGCAACGATTCGCCGGTCACCATTGATTCGTCGACAACGGAGTGGCCGTCGGTGACCTCCCCGTCGACGGGAATCTTTTCGCCGGGATGAATGAGCACGACGTCGCCAGGCACCACCGACTGAACCGGGAGATCAACCTCGACGCCGGCGCGGAGCACGCGCGCCGTCCGTGGCTGTAGCCCTACCAACTTTCTTATGGCCTCACCTGTGCCGGCCTTTGCGCGAACTTCAATCAGACGGCCAAGAAGAATCAAAGTCAAGATGAAGCCCACGTCCTCGAAGTAGACGCCACGTACCTTCACGGGGGCGAGCGAGGGTGCGATTGTCATCACAACGCTGTATAGATACGCAGCACATGCGCCAAGTGTGATGAGCGAATTCATGTCGGCGCTGCGATGCGCCAAGCTGAGCCAGCCAGTGCGATGAATCGGCCATCCGGTGAAGATAAAGACGGGCGTGATGAGAGCCAATGCGAACCAGGGATTGACCAAGATCCCGGGCAGCCAAGTGGCGTGGGCGAAATCCTTCGCCATCACACCGAATAGAATCGGCGCGGTGAGCACAGCGCCCGCCAGCACCCGGCGGCCGAGATCGACGATCTCTGCATTCCGTTCTTCCGTCTCGAAGTCGTTGTCGACAGTGGCAGAACGGGCTACGCCGTCGCGAACAATTGGTGGCACGATCGAAACGTGCCTGGCGGCGTGAAGGGACGGGCCGAATCCCTCATTTGAATCATCTAGGTTCTTAACGAACGTGACATCACCGAGAACCATCTTCTCCCCACACGAGAAGGTGAGGAGACCGGGCGCCTGCGCGGGAAGAGTGACGATGGTAGTCGCGAACGCGGGGAGATCTGCCACGAGGTCAAGAGAAGGAAATACAACGCTCGAGGTGCAGGCATCGCTCTCCTGTCGATCGAATGTCAGCTCCAAGGGAACGCCTGCCAAGGCTCGGACGTGACTTGGGTTGTATCCACCTTCGACAACGATGGTTGCGCCCTGAACCCCCGTCGGTGTCTTTGCGCGCGCGAAAACGCGATCGCTTCCTCGCTGTGACGTCTGAGCGTTTGCGATGTGGTCGGAAGCTTGTGCAGCGATCTGATCCTCGACGGCCAGCACTCCGTGGATCATGTTCATTCCGCAGGCGAATGGGTACACCCCCGGTGCCATGGCCGGGAGTTCCACCGCAGTCGACTGGAAGGCAGGTAGTTCAGCAGAGACACCTAGGTCAGGAAACACCACTCGAGCAGTGCAATCGCCCGACTCCTCGCGATGAAAGAGGATTCGGAGTGGCGCGCCGGCGCGCGCACTTATCAGATTGGGGCTATAGCCGCCTCGGACCGTCACCTGAATCTTCTGACGGGTGCCTTCGACGGCTGCCTCCGTCGACTCCTCGGATCCAAAGAACCACCATCCGAGAGCGGCCGCAAGCGCAAGGTCAGTCGCGACGGCGACGACGTCTCCGCTATTCATTCCGGCGACCCCCAGGCGGTCACGACTTCATGCTCCCGCCGTGGTTCATCAGCTTCATCATCACGATCATCATCACTAGACACGCCAGTGCGTACAAGAGAAGTCCGGCCGATACCAGGCCCGTGACGACTAGGGCACCAACCACAACGATTGAGGGGATGCCGCAAGCCACCATTGTCCAGCCATGGCCACGATGGGCCATTGGGACTTGATCTTCGCGACCCGTAGGTGGATCCGCTGGCGAGTGATTGATAGCCACTACGACCGTCTTTGAAGTGGGGTCAGCGCTCGACCCAGTCTGGTATAGAGCGGGCAATGACCCAAGACCCCTGTCACGACAAGATCAAGTCCAGTCGCTACAAGCAGCGATTCCACAACGATTGCCACAGTCGACGTCGCTGAACTGAGCAGCGTTACCCCCGTGATCGCGACAATCAAGCCGACGGCGACCCGGGCGAGCCGTTCGGTAGATGTCAGGTTGACCGAAAGGGGTAGCCAGTGCGTCCTTGGTTGGATCCGGGTAGCAAACTTCTCCCCCGCCGGGACCCCACTTCTAGTGTCCTTCGCCACGACTTTCTCCTCTAGCAGCCGAACCTGTCACAACCTGTTTGTCGCAACCGCCTCATCACAACCTCATGACCTGTCGAATCGTGCTCGCTACCTCCGCGACAGCAGCGTCACCTTCACTCGCAGATCTCTTCACCGCGTCTACGACGCAACAGTGGATGTGGTCATTCAAGAGACCGACCGAAACCTCCTGCAGGGCACGCGTCACCGATGACACTTGGGTGACGATTTCGGGACACCACCGGTCCTCCTCCACCATCTTCCGAAGTCCGCGGACTTGACCCTCGATCTTTGCGAGTCGCGCCAAGTAATCGTCCTTCCCCGACGCATATCCTCGACGAGACTTGACCTGTCGTCCTCGTGGGGAAGGGGCCATCTCGCCCCCTGCGATTACAGGAATCGAAGTGGTCATTGTGCACCTCCGATAAGCGTCCGATCTTTCGATTCGAGAATTCGGCCAAGTCGCCAAGAGTTGGATTCGTCCATCCCGCCCCTTGCGAGCCTTTGACCAAGGATCAGGCGCGGACCGTCAACACCGACTGCGGTGCGCAGTCGAAACGCACTCGCAACGACAACGTAGAGTCCCCAAATGAACACGGCCCAAGCCGCAACCATCGAATCCCGCAACTGTGCCAGGTCCCATCCGGACCAGCCACGCCAATAGTCAGACAACATGACCGCCGAGTCCTCCTTCTGCACTTACGAGTGCAGCACGAGTCTCGTGGTTAATACCCCTAGGGGGTAGGGCCAAAAGTCACTTCGTCAGTAGGAGTGTCAGGTCTGGCATCGCCACTGCCCCTGCGGAACCCGGATTCGGGCCTCTGACGTTCTGGTAGAGGAACCCATGAACTTAAGCCAGAGCACGACCCTCGGGGTCTATCCAAGAAGCCCCCAGAGCGCGATAATCGCACTACCAATAATCGCAACGTCCACCTAACTTGATGGCGCTTTGACACCGAAGGTATGGCGAATCAGAGCAATCAGCCGTGCCTGGCCCAACCCTCCAATTTGCCTTCCCACGACCTTCCCGTCAGCTGAGATGAATACCGTGGTTGGCAATCCGTACACCCCGTAGGACGACGCCACCTGCGCCGTATCAATGGCCAATGGATACCCAACTCCTGTCGATCTCGAAAATGACAAACCAGAGTTTCGATCATCCTCGGTGTCAAGTCCCACGAAGCCGACCTTTCCGCTCAGCTGTCGCGCGACATTCGCTAACGCGGGCATCTCCTTACGGCATGGTGTACACCATGATGCCCAGAAATTTACTATTAACGGACGCCCTTGAAACTGATTAAGGGACACCACCCTATCTGAGTGCACCAAATTGACCAGTCTGAATGTTGGCGCCCTGGTCGGAGTGACGCGAGTAAATGTGCCACCGGTCGGCGTAAAGCTTTGTGACGCAGCTAGAGAATTTGGCCGGTTAACGTGAGCTAGATACACTCCGCTTTGCCCACCAATAAATGCAGCAGCGACGGCCACAAGCCACCATCTTAAAGGGACTCTACTCGTTCCTCGCTCCTCCACGATTGTTTTGTCGTCAGTGATTTTCAATGAATAATTTTGCGAATCGTTCATCTACGCAATTCCAATCAAATAGGTGGCCAGCCCAAATTTGCAAAGCGGACTTGTAAGGGGATGAATATCGTCTTCCATGCACCGCTTATGAAGAGCACTCCGATGATGATCAGCATGAGACCACCTGTGAACTCAATCACGCGTCCGTGGCGCTTGAGGAATGATAGAGAATTGCGTGCACTACTGAAACCAATCGCGAGAAAAATAAATGGGATACCGAGGCCTATTGAGTAGAGGGCGAGGAGGGCTGCGCCTTCAACCACAGTTTGGCTGGCGCCGGCCACGGCGAGGATTGAGGCCAAAATCGGACCTATGCATGGGGTCCATCCAAAGGCAAAAGCCATGCCAAGTGGGAATGCCCCTCGAGGGCCAGAGACTACTCGACTGAGGTCGACCCGCCACTCGCGGGCCAACCAAGGAATCTTCAACAGTCCCAACATCGATACGCCTACGAGAATGATAAATGCTCCTGAAATCTTAATGATTACCGGCAAGTCATGAATGAGAAGTAGTCCGAAAAGTGACGACGATGCACCGAGCGCCGTGAATATTACTGTGAACCCACCAACGAACGCGATGGTCGACATCAGGACCATGCGACGAGCGCGACGTTCCGACAACTCGGCGACAGGCAGTCCCGAGATGTACGAAAGGTAACTGGGTACGAGAGGTAGAGCGCAGGGAGACGTGAACGAGAGCAAGCCCGCGACAACGGCAAGGATGGGAAGAGTCAGGCCCCTCATTGGCTCTGTGACTTCCTGAGATACCACGCGATGCCGCGACCCCAGCGCCCAATCAGACCCGGTGGCAAGTAGGCTCGTCCGCTCTCGTTCTGAAACACAGTCGCATCAGCAAGGTAACGCTCGCGTCCCAACGGATTGATGAAGTACAGGTATGACGAGTGCACGGTCTGAACCGCACCCTTCGCGAGCGTAACCTCGACTCCATATGACCGCCAGACGGAGACGAGACTAAGCAAAGATCCGGTCAGGAAGTGCCAGTTCGGGAAATTCGTGAGACCATGCACACGCGAAAATCGAGCAACGTCAGCCACGGAGTTCGAACGAGGATTCACGTTAACGCCAATGAATTCGAAATGACTCGCGCTTACTCCAAGACTTCGTTCGGCGATTTCGAACTCCTGAGCAATAATGGGGCAGACTTGAGTGCAACGCGAATCGAGAAAGGCCAGAACGACTGCCTTTCCTCGAAACTGGCTCAAACTCAGCGTTTTCCCCGTCTGGTCAACCAGTGAAAAATTCGGTGCCGCACGATTGGGCAACGGTGAGAGGTTCATCAAGGTTGTGAGCGATCGGCGGATCGCGATTTCACTTGCGAGACTCGTAGGTAGCGCACTGTGCGTCTCCTGGTACGCAGTGACGGCGAACCCAACGCTGAAGGAGAGTCCCAAAGGGATCACCCCAAAGAAGAGCCACCGCCACAGTGGAGTAGGTGCAATCCTATTCACCAACACCCTTGAAGGCTTCTCCTTCGTGCCCTACTCAATGGGTACTCCAGTCCGCAACCGACTACCGATGCAATGTCGCTGAGCCAAGCGAATCCAAGACCAGGCAGCCCGCATGCGCGGACGCCCTCCCCTACGGTGTGAGTCGGTCCCAGCTCACTTCGTCGTGCCATGATGAGTACTATACTGTTACCGTGTATAAGTATGTCCTCACCAAGTAGATCTTGACGACGATCGTCCGCGGCTCAGATCCAAGTTTGGCAAGTGCCGCAGTTGGTAGAGGAGGATGTGAGGCCTCGGCGGGTTGGCGGCGCCGCATAAGCCGTTTTAGCTACCCGGCACACACGGCAGCGATGAATGCGAGTAGCTCTCCCGGTGAAGCCCCGACAACTCAGCCCAAGCGTCCGTCGTCAGGACTGATGATCCCGTTGTTGGTCGGATTTCTCCGTCCCCGGCAAAGGGCTCACAATGTCGAGTTCATGGTAATCCCATGAGACGCTCTGCGATGATCAGTTCACTGGCCGCGCTTGCCGTGGTGGCTGTGCTGTCTGCAGTCCTCGTCACGCGTCGACCGGTTAGCGCCACGATCACCCGTAGCCCCCTCCTGGGCAAAGTTGCTCCCAACTTCAGCGGAAGAGAGCTCAACGGCGGAGCATTCAGCCTCACCGCACACCGTGGTCAAATCGTGGTACTCAACTTCTGGGCATCGTGGTGTGTCGCGTGTGTACAAGAGGCCCCTGAGTTATCGACCTTCGCCTGGCACGAACGCAATCGTGGTGTGACCTTAGAAGGAGTGATCTTTAACGACTCTCTTGCTTCGGCCCGGGCGTTCCAACGCCGTTACGGATCCTTGTACCAGTCAGTCACGGACACAAACGGAGCCATAGCCAATCGCTATGGAGTATCGGCTCCACCTACAACCTTCATCGTCGACGCTGAAGGACGTGTCGCGGTGACTCTCCTGGGTCCCGTCAGCGCCCACCAATTGACGCGCGTCATTTCCGAAATTCGCTGACCGCGATTCCTTCTCGCTCGCAAGAAGGAATCGGGCAACCCGCACTCCAAAAACTCTGAGAGGCTACCGCGCCGCCGCGTGCCTCGGAGAATCCATGAAACGTAGCGATCGTCGGTTTCCCAATTGCTCAGCCGCAGAAAGCTTCGTGAGTCTGCCCATTCCCATCGCAGTCGGCAACCAACCTCAAGTCCCCTACCTCTTCACGGTCGGTGATGAGATACATCCAACCTCACCTCTCCCTGAAGACAATTTCAAGAAACTCCGCGCCGAGACAGTGAACGGATAACTACACCCGGACACGCCCGAGTCCGACGAAGCCATACCCGAATCGGACCGGACTTATGTGGACGAGTGTGCCCGTAGAGGATGCCTCGATCATCTTCCCGCCGCCAATGTACATGGCTTCATGCTCACTCCCATTTGGTCCGTAGAAGAGCAAGTCACCGGGCTGGATGTTCCACAATGGCACTCGAACTGTATCCGCATACTGAGATCCTGAGTAGTGCGGCAAGAAGATGCCGGCCGCGGCGTACGCCACTAGGACTAATCCGGAACAGTCAACACCGCGACGCGAAGCTCCTCCCCACACATACGGAACACCGATCAGACTTAAAGCGGTTCGGATGGCAACGTCCGCAAGGGAATTGCTCGGCGGGGCCGGAACACCTTGGACAGGCTTTGCTTCACGAAGGACGGCCGCCGATGCCGCTGCCGCTGCCGCTTCCTGACTTGCAATATAGGTTGCAATCAGTCCTTTCACGTGTCCAAGAGTTCGCTCGAGCGTGGCCCTCAGGACGTTGGCCTCGTGAAATGACTGAGCTGCCAAACGCGTAGTGCTGAGGGCATGCCGTTCCTGGGTCTGAAGAGCACGCCGAACTTGGCCCAACCGGATCCTATTGTTGCTCAGTCTGGCTAGGGTAGCGGTCACATCTCCAGCAGCCAATTCATTGTAGACATTGATTGCGTCAGACTTGAGTACGTCGTGAGTGAACAATTGGTTTCCCCCCACCCTCGCAGCATTCGTGACATAGGCGAAGAGCGCGTCCTTACGCAATTGAATAGTTTGACTAGCGAGGCTTTGTTCAATTTTCAGCGTCATCGCCTTTGACTGCTTGATCTTGTCGTTCAATTTCCTGAGGTTGATCTGAGCCAAGTCATACTTCTGGCCAAGAGCCTCCACGCGACTTCCAATGGACTGGATTTGGCCATAGAGAATCGCGGCCTTCGCTCGGGCGTTGTCAATGTTGGAAGCATCGGCAGAAGTCGGCGCCAGTGCGCTGAATGCAATGACCGCCACTGCAAACACCGAAAGTATCCTGTGAGAGTGGCAGGGTCTGGCCGGGCGAAATTGGGCCGCACGAGTAAACAAGAACTTCACACCGAACGTCCCACTGCGACGACTCCCACGCTGCACTTCACGCTCCGGCTCCCTATCTCTTCACAGCTGGCGCACATCTCGCTCAACTCAGTAACTGCGCAGCGACGTTTCGTTTCGTCGACCATTGGACTGACACCTGGACAACTACGTGGCGCAGAGGAATCTGCCCTCTCCCACTCATTGACGATAGTAGATTCGCAATATACTCTGTAGGAGTATCAACGCGCTTCGTGAAGCGCGCGCATTCCCTCTCGGAATCGGATCAGCCCTTGGGGACCGAGCAGCTTGTGGTCCCCTCCCCACATCCACCAATGACCTTGAAGGACACCGGGCGGTAGCCCACGGCCGGCGCTCCCACATCGATCTGAATGGCTCCGCCGGGCAGCAAGGGCGTGTTACGCGGGTTACCCGTCAGGCGCCGACCGTTCTCGTAGACAACGACGGCACCGCGGGCAGGTCCGACGCGCGACGGCCCCAGCGGCTGATTCCAGATGTCAAAGAACTGGCCGAGGGTGAAGGACTGCGTCGCCGGCGCCTCCACGTGGATGATCCCGTCGGCCACGTGGGTGTGGAGCCAGTAGAGGCAGTCGTAGAGTCCGACGTCGTAGAATTTGCCACTCGGATACTTCTCGACCAAGGGCGGCTGTGTGATGCCGATTCCACCCGGGAGGCGCATCATTCGACCGTCGACGTAGAGCGCGACGTGGATGTGAATGTGGTATTTGACTGTCTCGTTGGCCTGCGTCTGGCATCCGACGCCATCTACGATCTGACCAGGCCGGGTGCTCGCCGCACGAGCGAGATCGGGAACGTTGTAGACCACGACGCCCTCTGAGCCAACAACGGAATTCAATGTACGAGACGAGACCCACGCGGTTGCACCGCTGGCGATGGTGAGAACGGCGAGAAGAGCAAATGGAATCAGTCGGCGCACTTCTCGCGGCGCGGCTGTCGAATCACCCATCTTCGCCCCATCTGTCCAAGCGCTGAATCCGCTTCACACAATTCGCGATCCTCCAGCGCTGAACCTTACGTGGCAGAATCAGTCGGTGGATGCGGTGCCATCTTAGAAGCTTCCTTGCGCATCAAAGTAGTGACTTACGTCACGATGAGCGCTGATCTCGCGGATTCTCCTATACCTATACTCTGTACTTGTATATTGACATCACGACGTGATTGGAGCGTTCATGTACGGCTGGCACTATCAGGCGATGGGTGGAGGTTGGTGGATCGTGATGTTCATCGGCATGGTGGTATTCGGCGGCGCCCTCGTCGTCGGCATCGCGTCGCTCCTAGGACACGATCGTGGACGGACCGCCCACGTCGGAGCCGCGAGCCTGGACTCCGCAGCGATCGGAGTCCTCAAGGAGCGCTTCGCCCGTGGTGAGCTGACAGAGGAGGACTACGCCCGTCGCCTCAATCTCTTGAAGGAGAAGTCGTGAACTCGAGTCGCGCGCGACTCGTGACCGCGGTCGGTGCGGCGGGCCTCGTACTCGTCGGCGCGTTGACGATCGTCGCTGTCGCGCGCGGCGGCTATGGCCCTGGCCAACGCGACGTCCTCGCGAGCTGCGGTCCGCGCCACCCCGCGGGCCAGGTCGTCAACGTCACTCTCAGTGATCGTGGCGGCGTGATGATGGGTGGGAACAATTTGATGATGGTCTCCCTTGTCGCGTCGCCGAACGTCGTGGCTGGCGGGACGATCACGTTCGTCGCGACCAACTTTGGCGCGATGAACCACGAGTTCCTGGTGCTGCCCGCGCCGGCCGACGGTGTGGGCACCCGAGCGAGCGGAGTTGACGGCAAGATCGATGAGTCGAGCAGTCTCGGAGAAGCGTCGACCTCCTGCGGCGCCGGGGCGGGACAGGGCATCTCGCCGGGCACCACGAGCTGGGTGACCGTAAAGCTCGCCGCGGGCCACTACGAACTGCTGTGCGACGAGCCGTGGCACTACGCCAACGGAATGTTCGCAGCGTTCACCGTGACATGATCGACTAACAGTTCACCAACAATTTAGTGAGGGACCAATGACGAAGCCGGGATACACCGACGATAAGACCGCGATACTGACCCGCCTCAAGCGGATCGAGGGCCAGGCGCGGGGCATTCACAAGATGGTCGAGGACGATCGCTACTGCATCGATGTGCTTCAGCAGATCTCCGCGGTGACGAGGGCCCTGCAGAGCGTGGCCCTGCACCTGCTGGACGAGCACATGCGTCACTGCGTGGTGAACGCCGTGAAGGCGGGCGGCAGCGATAAGGAGACGAAGCTCCAAGAGGCCTCTGACGCCATCGCGAAACTGGTCCGGTCCTAACGATGTTCGCGACGATCGCGTCTTTGTTACTCGACGTGGCTCGCGGTCTTCGCGAGGGCTTCTTCATGTTCTGGGAAACCCTGTGGGCACTCGTCCTGGGCTTCACGCTGTCCGGACTCGTTCAGGCGTTCGTCTCCAAGGATCAGATGCGCGCCAAGCTCGGAAACCACGGTCCGGCCGCGGTCACCCGGGCATCCTGGTACGGAATGGTGTCCTCGAGCTGCTCCTACGCGGCGTCGGCCATGGCGAAGTCCCTCTTCGCCAAAGGGGCCGACTTCACGTCAGCGATGGTCTTCATGTTCGCCTCCACCAACCTCGTGGTCGAACTCGGCATCGTGATCTTGATACTCCTGGGCTGGCAGTTCGCGCTCGCCGAGTTCATTGGTGGACCGATCATGATCGCTCTGCTGGCCCTGTCGGGCGGATTAGTCCTGGCAGGTCCCGCGCTAGAGCGCGCCCTAGCTCGCGTCCGCGGCGAGGACCACACGGGACACAATCACCAGGCAATGACGGGCGTGACGGTCGAACGTCAAAACGAGCTGGAGATTCAGCCGCTCAGGGCCAAGCTGTCGTCCCTCGCCGCCTGGTCCGACGCGTCGAATTACGCGGTGGCCGACGCCACGATGCTACGAAAGGAACTCGTGATCGGCTACGCGGTGGCGGGACTGCTCGCCACGCTCGTACCCGCCCACTTGTGGAACGACCTGTTCATCCACGGACACGGATTCTGGACCAGCCTGGAGAACGCCTTCGTCGGTCCCCTCATCGCGGTGGTGAGTTGGGTCTGCTCGATCGGCAACGTGCCGCTCGCGGCCGCGCTGTGGGCGGGCGGCATCTCCTTCGGCGGCGTCGTCGCGTTCATCTTCGCAGACCTCATCGCGATGCCGCTGATCTTGATCTATCGCAAGCTCTACGGGACGGCTCTCACCTTTCGCATGGTGGGCCTCTTCTACCTCATCATGGCGATCGCGGGCCTCGCCACAGAGGGGCTCTTCAGACTGTTCGGCGCCGTGCCAGCGAGTCGGGCCGTCAATGTGACGGCGGCCCACTTCGAGTGGAACTACACGACGTACCTCAACTTCATCTTCATCATGATCGCCCTCGGAGTGTGGTGGCTCGCGCGGCATCGCCACCGCTTTGGTGGTGGCGTGGGCTATTCCGTCGATCCCGTCTGCGGGATGCAGGTGAGGATTCACGATGCGCCAGCGAACTCGCGTCATGACGGCCACACCTACTATTTCTGCTCCGATCACTGTCGAGAGATATTCGAAGCAGCACCCGATCGATTCACCTCTCGACGAACAAGGAGCGACACACCAATGCCTGAGATGACCCACGAGCAGCACCCGGCAATTGATCCCGTCTGCGGCATGACCGTAGACCCCGCCACCGCGGCGGCCCACCGCGAATACAAGGGTCGCGACATATGGTTCTGTAATGTTGGCTGCGCCGAACGCTTCGATGCGGATCCCGAACGTTACGCCGTGGCACCAACAAGCAGCGAACAGAGTTAGAGGGCGGGGACGAACCTGCCCGAGGCATGTCCGACATGCGCAACGCCAAACCACTCGCCCTGGTTCTATCTCATAATCAGGAACTTTGTAACGTAGAACCCGGTGGCTCGCGTCGCCTCCCAAACTGATATCTCTAGCCCGAAGTTAGCCGACGCCCAATATGGTTCGTTCCTAATCATGGGGTCCGTTGGCAAACTGGAGTGCGTCGACTGCTAATTCAAGCCTTCCAACGAGTCCCAATGACTCGAAGGTTCCCACTTCACCGTCGCAACTTGCGTAGTCGATGAGACAATCAGCGACCCTTGCGACAATTCTGCTTGCAGCGTACTAATTCGCTTGCGGTGTCGCCATGCATTACAACGATCGCATAAACTGGACTGCAATCCAGGTAGGTTCTCATCCGCCGCACTCCCAACACGATGGGAGCACACGGATAATGACTGCAGGCCTTCGTCGCCCGAGTTCTAATGCCCATCTGATGCCCGGCCGAGATGCCCTATGCTCCTCTACTTCCCAAATTCTGACGTTTACCAGGAAAGACGTTCCGTAGAACTATACGAGGATGCCACCCTTTCAAGGTGGCGGCACGGGTTCGAATCCCGTTGGGGGTGCTTCGGCGAGTCACCTGTATCTCCTGATTGAACGTATTTTCTAGCCTGGGCTAACACCTTCAAACGTCTTTCGTTGTGCGTCCCATCGAGGGCGAATCGCCCGCGTGATGCCCAACCGGTGCCCACCAGCCGAGCGGCGTCTGGTCCTAGGTTCCGGTACGGTTCAGCGGATGTCCTCTGGTGCCTCTTTTAATGAGCACTCGCCCCTCCGAGGCCCCCTGCGCACGCCCCCCAAGCTCGCAGCGGGCGATCACGTCGCGATCGTCTCGCCCTCGTGGGCCGGCGCCGGCGCATTCCCCGAGGTTCACGAAGTGGGGCTCCGCGTGCTGCGCGAAGAGTTGGGACTCGTTCCCGTCGAGTTGCCGACGACGCGACGGGTCGGTGCGAGCGCCATCGAGCGGGCGCGCGACATCAACGCCGCCTTCGCCGATCCCGGGGTGAAGGCCCTGATGGCGGTCATCGGCGGATCGGACCAGATCACGGTGCTGCCCCACCTCGACGCTGACGTGATCGCCGCCAACCCCAAGGCCTTCTTCGGATACTCCGACAACACCAACCTGCTCAACTACCTCTGGCGCATCGGCATCGTCGGCTACCACGGGGGCTCCACGCTGGTCCACCTGGCTCGGCCCGGCGGCGTCCATCCGGTTCATCTCGACTCGCTCCGGCACGCCCTCTTCGACCACGACGTCGTCGAGCTGCGTCCCCTTCACGAGTTCACCGACCTCCAGCCCGACTGGGGTGATCTCTCCACCCTTGCGAAACCTTTGCCAACATCCACCGACGACGGCTGGCACTGGCACCGCGCCGATCGAGTTGTCACGGGGACCACCTGGGGCGGCAACCTCGAGATCCTGCACATGAACTTGGCCGCCAACCGCTGGATCCTGCCCAACGCGAGCTACGCCGGCTGCGTGCTGATGGTGGAGACCTCCGAGGAGATGCCCTCAGCCGACGCCGTGTCTCGCATGCTGCGCGACGCGGGCGAGCGAGGACTCCTCGGCCAGTTCTCCGCCGTCGTGTTCGCCAAAGCCAAGGCGTGGCACGAGCACGCGCCGCTTGCCGAGAGCGAGCGCGCGCGATTTCGCGCCGAACAGGAGGAAGCGGTGCTACGAGTCCTCGACACCTACAACCCCACCGCGCTCTTCGTCTACGGGCCCGACTTCGGCCACACCGATCCGCAGTGGGTCCTGCCCTACGGCGGTCTGATGACGATCGACGGGCCGGCCCGGCGTATCACGGTGGCGTACTGATCGTCGAGGCGACGCCACTGACGTCCGCCGGATTCGCTAATGGAGTCTCACCTTGACGAGTCGGGTCGGGTTTCGGTGAGACTGGAGCGATAGTCGCAGGTCGTTAGGCGAAGAGAACGAGGTGGAGTCATGAAGATCACCGAACGGGCCGAGAAGGTCGAACCCTTCTACGCGATGGACATCACGCGCCGAGCCCTCGACCTGATACATGAGGGACACCACGTCGTCATCCTCAGCGTCGGCGAACCCGATTTCGGCGCGCCACCGGCGGTGCGCGAGGCGATGGCGGCGGCCATGGACGGGCGACCGCTGCCCTACACCCCGGCGAAGGGAGCGACCGCACTGCGCGAAAGAATCGCGAACTTCTATCACGATCGCCACGGCGTGACGGTCGACCCCGCCCGGATCGTCGTCACCTCGGGGGCGTCCTCGGCCCTGCTCCTCGTCCTGGCCGCGACGGTGGAGAGCGGCGACGAGGTGATCATGGCGGACCCCTCGTACCCGTGCAACCGCCAACTCGTCGAGACCTTCGGGGGACACGTCGTTAGCGTGGCGACCTCGAAGGAGTCGCACTTCCAGCTCGACGACGCCGCGCTCGCCGCCGCGTGGTCCGAGAGGACGACAGCCGTCATGATCGCAACTCCCTCGAACCCCACCGGCACCTCGGTGCCCTTCGACGAACTCGCGGCAATGTGCGAACGCGCACGCCGACACGAGGCGTGGCGCATCGTGGACGAAATCTACCTCTACCTCTCCGACCCATCCGCCGACGGCGCGCCGCCGCGCAGCGTGCTGGAGACCGATTCCGACGCGATCGTGATCAATAGCTTCTCCAAGTACTTCGGCATGACCGGCTGGCGCCTGGGCTGGGCGATCCTGCCCGAGAGCCTCGTCGGGCCGGTGGAGCGCTTGGCGATGAACTACTTCCTCTGCGCCTCCGCACCGGCCCAGATCGCCGCGCTCGCAGCGTTCAGTCCTGACTCGCTCGCCCTGTGCGAGGAGCGCCGCCGCGAACTGCTCGCACGGCGGGCGCTCGTGCTCGAAGGCCTCGATCGCCTCGGCCTACCCGTGACCGTGCCCCCGGACGGTGCCTTCTACGCCTACTTCGACGTCTCGGGCACGGAGCTGGACTCGTGGACGTTCTGTGAACGCGCCCTCGAGGAGGCGCACGTCTCTCTCACCCCCGGCCGCGACTTCGGGGTGGCGACCGCCGACAGTCACGTGCGACTCTCCTACGCTTCTTCGAGTGACGAGATCGCCGAAGGACTGCGGCGCCTGGGCGTCTTCCTAGAGGAACTGAACACCGAGTCTCTTTAGAGCGAGCTCTACGTGCGTCTACCCGCCCGCGTCGATCTGGCGCAGGCGCTCGGCCACCATCGCGGTGACAAGCGTCGCGTCGACCTTCCAGTCCGAGGGGACCTGGACCGTCTTCTTCTTCACCGTGAGGCCCTCGAGGCGCTCGGGCGCGACCTCGAGTGCGCCCTCGCCCCAGGGCATGAGGAGTATGTGCTCAGAGGCCGCCGCGAGTCCGAACACGTACTTCGTTCCCCGGCGCAGCATCGGATGGTTCCACGCGATCACGAGATCCAGGTCTTTGAACCGCTTCTGGATCGCCGCGAAGATGGCCCGAGCGGTCGTGGCCTGGGTCGGCGTGATGGCGGCGAAGTAGGCCTCGGGGTCGGCGAAGCGCTTGGTGCTCGAAGAGCCCCGCGCGTACATGACAACGGTGTTCGCGTGGGCCCGTGTGAAGCCGTGCTCCTCCTGGAGATAGGCCATCTGGGCCGCGTAGCGCGTGTCGTCGAGCTCGCCCAGACGCTTCAGCCAGAACGAGACGGGGTGTCCGTAACGCCGCTCGATCAGCGGAAACTGGGCGGTTCGATCTCCCGAGGTGGTGCTCACGGCGCGAGTCTAGAAGGCCACTCGGGGTGGACGCGGGGTGGCGTCTCGACCGGCGTTCTTGGCGAATGATCGGTGTCACGAAGAGACCACGTCGGCGCGGTGCTGGCGCCACCGGTCACATCGCAGATTGCCCGCCTTCGTGCTTCGAGTCACACTCAGTTCTCACCACGACCGCTCGATCGCCGCGTCGTCACTTGGCCCATCATCTGAGCCTCTCGTCGATCCAGGGCAGATCTAGATAGGTCGCTGTTGCTTTCGTGGCTCGAGTCGACCACCATCGTCACCATGGGCCGAGTAACGACACCACAGGAATCGTTGTCCTTAGATCGATCTGGTTGGTGGCGATGCGTCGACTCTTGCGCCAAGCCCCGCGAGCGCCGACGATGACGCCGACGCTGCCACGACGACACCGCGTCGGACTCCTGGTGGTGATCGCAGCGATCGTCCTCACCACCGGGGTCATCTCCATGCTGGCGCTGCGCGCGTCTCGATCCACCTCGTTCGATCGAGCCAACTCGGCGTATCGCGCGACGTCTCCGGGCGACCTTGTCACGCAGGTATCACTCGGACCCGGCACCCAGTTACGAGCGGTGGACATGCTGACCGCGTCGTTCGGCTATGGCGTTGCGACGACGAACGACGTGGCGCAGAATCGGAGTTACTTGGTCGTCACGAGAGACGCCGCGCGGCACTGGCACCTCGTGGCGCGCATGCCCGTCACAGTCGTTGCGCCCGTGAACTCTCGGGGAGGCAATCCCACGCTCGTGCAGTTCGGGACAACCTCGATCGGCTACGTCTCGACGGCCACCGGTGTCGAGGTCACGAGTGACGGCGGACGTATCTGGAAGCGCGTGGACCTTGGCGCACCGGTACTCGACTGGCGACTCAGCACGTCCGGGCTCGTCGCGGTCACCCGCGCGTGCGCCCAGTACTGCCCCCTTCGGATCGTCACCGCCAGACTGGGATCGAC
>JAJYDR010000156.1 GCA_021777285.1 Actinomycetes bacterium | reverse complement strand
CGTGCTTCGGCGAGGACCCCGTGGTGGCTACACATCGGAGTCGGTGGAGTACTGGATGAAGGGATACCGCCCAGACCTTCTTTGGAGTGGGCTCATTCGCTACGAATAGCGGGACCCATGGTCTGCGCGAGGAGAGGTTGGTGGGAATTCGACGGCGGAATCTAGACAAATCCAGGTAGATGTGATTGCCGACCCACGTGGGGGGAGCGCTACGCCACGGAGAACGCAGCCATCTTTGCGCACGGTTCACGTTGGTGGCCTACGATGCATATAACGGCGGGTTCTCGTGAGTGAGTTCCCAGTTCAAGAGTCTCCATCAGTGCTAGGGCGAACGTGCGGGAATCTGGGGGATTGTGTGAACGAACGCAAGCACCAACGGCGGTACGCAACATGGATTCTGGTCGTTCTGCTGGTTGTGGGGATTTTCGGAGCGTCGTGGATCACAACGAGCACTTTGTCGGATCGGGTTTCTCGTTCGTATCAACGTGCTCAAGTTGCGAACAATCTTGCGTCATCGGTCATGGCTGTGGCAGCCAACGAGAATAACGCGATCTTGACGCAATCACGTCAATCGATCAGTGACTTTTCGTCCACCTTGAAACGAGCACGACACTATGGCGCGATCTGGGATGCGTACGGGGCGCAGCCAATTGGTTTCGATACCTACGTCGCGCTCGAATCTCGTATCTTGAAGATGCTCACATTGGGTCGCTACGTCGAGGCCGTACGCCTCGACCAATTGAGCGAGAACCAAGCATCGGCGCAAGTGTCCGCCGTCCTTGATCGGCAAAGTGGAGCCGCAGTCCATCAGGCTCAACGAGACGACGTCCGTTACAAACTGATTTCACTTTGGACCCACATGTTGTTTCTCCTCGCTCTCTCGCTCGCGATCGGGGGCGTAGGTCTCATGGCGTATCGCAAAGAAGTAGATCGTCGCAGGTTGATTGAGGAAAGTGATCGAAAGGTTCGTTCTTTGCTCGAGCACGGTGGCGATGCGATACTGCTCGTCGATGGCGCGGGAGTGATCACTTTCGCGAGCGCCGCGTGCCGTCAAGTCCTGGGCGTTGGCGTAGACGAAGTTCTCGGAGTGCCGTTTCAGAATCTCACACGTAAATTGAGCGTGCCACGGCTCAGTGAAGTGCTCGAGGCAGCGCGACGGAGCGCTGGTGAGCTGCTGACTGAAACCATGTCACTTGGAGACGATGAACTGACTATCGTCGAAGTCAACGTATGCGATTACTCGGGTCTGGAAACAGTCGAATCGGTGATCATTAACATCCGAGACATCACTGAGCGGCTGTTGACACAAGCTGCGCTAAAGCGTGAAGAGACATTCTCGACTGATCTCATGGAGCACGCCCCTCTCTTCATCTACGTCAAGGATCTCGAGTTACGGTTTTTGCGAGTTAATCGTCTCTTTGCACTGGCACTAGGTCAAAAGGCCGACAACATGGTGGGCCGGACCGCTGCCGAACTGTTCACGTCGGACATTGCCACCATCCTCGAATCGGCCGAACTTCGAACTATTGCTGATGGCGAGTTCACGACCGAACAGATGCTCGTTCTCGACGGTGGCGATACTCGCATGCTAGCCACGTATTTTCTGTTACGTGAGACTTCAGGCAAGCCCTACGCGGTGGCTGTCGTGGCGATGGACATGACCGAAGTCGAAGAGCTCCGGGCTCTTGAACGAGAGTTACGCGTCGGAGTGGCCCACGCGACTGACGCGATGGTCACGACGTACGACGGACTGATTACATCGTGGAACAAGTCAGCCGAGGAGATGTTCGGCTATAGCGGCGCCGAAATCATTGGTCACGAGGTTGGTATCCTTGTGGCGTCGTCCTATCGGGACAGAATATCCACGCTCCAAAACGCGCTGTACTCGGGCAAGTCCGTGACCGCCGACAGGATTGTCGGTCAGCGACTGGACGGCAGCACTTTCGTTGGCTCGCTGTCCTCGGTTCCAATCGTTGATGACGAGGGCGTCGTGCGAGGGGTGTCCTCCGTGATACATGATCGCACAGCGGAGATGGCGCTTGAAGCGCAGTTACGTACCGACGCACTCACTGGATTGCCCAATCGTGAGGCGTTGATTGAACACGTAAAAACAATCGAGGTGTCGGAACTCCACGGGAAGAAAGAAGACCTTCCTGTCTTCTACCTAGCGAAGCTGCGAGTCGATCGCTTCGACCAGTTGCTGTCAGCCTTCGGCGTGACTACGGCAGAATCGCTCCTTCGCTTCGTCGCCAATCGCCTCGCCGCATTCGTGCGACTTGGCGTCTTCATTGCCCGCTCTGGGCCGAGGGATTTCGCGCTTACCTACTCTGCGACGTCGCGTGCGGACGCTGAGCGATTTCTCAATGACGTGCTGCGCGACGTCACCGCACCAATAGACGCTGAAGGCCGAGTACTAAGCGTTTCATTTACAGTTGGAATTTCGGCCTGCATTGGCGGGGACGTCGGTGTTGTAATGAGTCAAGCGGCGCTTCTCAGTCAACGTGAGAAGTCCCTCGGCAGTCATCCAATAGCATTCTTCGATGAGACGTTGCACCACCGACTGGTGAGTGACGTCATCCTTATCGAAGAACTTCGAGCTGCACTCACGAGCGGGCAACTTCTCCCGTATTTTCAGCCGATCGTGGATTTAGCCACCAACGACATCGTGGCCTTCGAAGCGTTGGCTCGTTGGCCACGCGACGCGCATGGTTTGGTTCCGCCCGATCAGTTCATCGGATTAGCGGAAGACGCGGGATTGATCGTCGATCTTGGTCAGCAAATTCGAATCCAAGCGTGTCGACAGTTGGTCGAATGGCAACGATTGACGGGCCGTCCGAAGCTTGAGATGCACGTCAATGTATCGGTCCACGAGTTGAGTGATCCTGACTTCAACGCGGCGACGAACTTGATGCTTGGTGAAACTGGTGTGGATCCGCACACTGTCGTATTCGAGATCACCGAGAGTACTTTGGCAAGTAACACAGAAACGATGGCGACGCTGCGCGAGGTCAATGCCCTCGGTATTCGGTGGTCAATCGACGACTTTGGAACCGGGTACTCATCGCTGTCGTATCTGCGCGTATTTCCAGTCGACAGTTTGAAGATTGACCGGAGCTTTGTTACGGAGTCGGCAACTGTGAAGGGGGCTTCCATATTGAGATCAATCATCGATATGGCGAACGTACTGAGCGTACCGACGATTGCAGAAGGCATCGAGACGATCGAGCAACGTGATCTAATGATTGAATTAGGGGGTCACCGGGGCCAGGGTTACTTATGGCACCGTCCGGTACCCGCCGATGAGGCGTACGAGCTTTTGCGCGGCGGACCATAACAACGTAACGGCATATCGTAGAACTGGCCCTCTCACTAGGCAAAGCCTTGACTACCGATAAGTCAGTGCTGGCGCTGAACTCGGCGGTGACGAACTGCCTCTTGGGCGCCGCGACACGGGGTGCTCTCGGCCTGTGAGGCCTGAGGCGAAAGACGCTCTATAGCACGGACCCCTTACGCAGCTCGACGTTCGCGCTTGGCCCGATACATGTCACCCGCCACCACTAAGGGACCACCCTTCCGCCACGAGTAAGGGACCACCTTGTCTCCGCCCCGTGCCGGCCGCCTCTGATGTTGGCAGACCGGCGACCTGGTGTCAACTGGCGGGTCGCCGGCCACTCTTTGGGGTCTCTGGGTGGGCTGACGATGACTCCATCTGTGGCCGCTGACGCTTGCGGTAGGACTCGCCTTCGATGACCAGTTCGTAGGCCGCACTCTGGATGCGATCGACCGCGGACTGCGCCAAGAGAGGATCGGCGAACTGGGCCAAGAACTCGCTCGGGTCACGGTTCGACGTGATCACCGTGGCGCCACGACGGTGTCGTTCGACGGTCAACTCGTAGAACAGATTTGTGTCGGTGACGTCGAGTGGGTGAAGTGCGAAATCATCGATCACGAGTAGATCCACCGCGACCATTTTTCGCATCTCCGCATCGACACTGTTGTCGAGTCGCGCGACCTTCATGCGCTTGAACAACTTGTCGGCGCGTTCGAAGTGCACCCGGTAGCGACGCCGACATCCAATGTGTCCGAGCGCCGTCGCGAGGAACGTCTTGCCCACTCCGACGGGTCCGAGTATCAGCGCGTTGTGATTGTTGTCGACGAAGCGCAGCGTCGTGAGCTCCTGCCACAGCGCGTGGTCGAAGGTGACCGACGCGGAGTCGTCCCACGCTTCGGCGAGCATCGATGGATCGAGGTGCG
>JAJYDR010000155.1 GCA_021777285.1 Actinomycetes bacterium | reverse complement strand
GTTGCTGAACGCGCCGCGCTGGATGACACGCCAGGGGTGTCGGGCTCACCGCTCACCGTGCCGGGAGCCACGTGAACAACAAGGGAAGGGATCTGTTGTAAACCCAGGTATACCAGGAATAACGCCGAGCACCCCCAACGGGATTCGAACCCGTGCCGCCACCTTGAAAGGGTCGACCGGCGCCCACCCCAGGGTGCTCTGAACCGGGTGTAAAGCAATGCCGCGACATTGTCGATTCTCCAGTCGCGCGTTGGGTTGTGGTGCGAAAACCCAGTGCTGACAAGGCTTCACGAGTGTCATCAAAGTCGGTATGGGGGCCGTTCGGCGTTGATTCGTGAAGGACCTGGTGAGACGCCATGACACGCCGTGACACCGACCGAGTTATGGAAGAGTTATGGAAGACCATACCCCGGTCGACAGTGAGGGCGCGCCCGGCCCACTGCTCCGCATCAAAAGCGGGCGGAAGAGTGGCTGTGGGTCGCGGCGACATCAGGCACACGGTAGCGCCGCGTTGTGACCACGCGGTGATCCCCTGTGTTTCACAAACCGTGTCAGAGGAGCCCGCCGACACGGGGTACACCAGGCTGCTCAGGCGCTCGACGGCTTTGGTCTATCTTTCGACGTCAGTCTTTTGGAAGCAGAGTCTCGGATTGCTCGTTCGCCATCCACCGCACGCGCCCACCATCCCTTTCGATTGTCCCGCTTTGAATGACGCGACTAATGGCGTCGCCGATCCTTGCCACGATGCCGTCACCGGTTCGACGCCATCCGAAGATGCGAGCGATGTGTCTAACCAGTTCCTCCTGCTCGACTGCCTTCGCTTCGCGGACGACGTAGAGCACCGCCTGAGCAATCTCAGAAAGTGCAACGTGTTCAATAGCGCGCGCAGTCTCGGGCTGCCCCTCGACAGGAACACGAACAGGTCCTACTTCCTGTCCCTTGAGGCTGAGGAAACCGTCCCGGTCTCGAATAAGTACTCCCCTGGCCGCAAGCTCGGAGAAGACTTCTTGAAAGGTGGTGCGGATGCGGTTACCCGCACGGCCCACACCCCAGGCTTCTCGGACACGCCGAATGAGGATGTCTTCATGAACCGGACCCTCATTGGAAACGACACGTTCGACCGCCATTGAAAGAAGGTTGCGAACCCCGGGTGCGGTGATCTCGTGGCCACGGGTTTGGATAGTGAAGTCAGCCACCTTGTACGGGATGGTCCAGTTCGTCTCCGGATCAACCGATACTGGAGCGAAATCGACCTCTACGCTGCGACGCCTCATTTCCCCGTCGTTACTCGCCGAACTGAAGCCGCCGGACGCAAGCGCCGCGTCGATTGCGTCGCGCAGTTCCTGCTCGGCCATCGCGCGTTGGTGGTACCAGGCGGTTCCCCAGATGTGATGGATTGACCATCCCTGGGCCACGAGTTGCTCGTGACGGAGTCGGTCACGGTCTCGGGCGACCTTCGAAGAATGGTAGGCGAAACCGTCACATTCGACGCCAAGCAGGAAGCCGCCCCGAGCGCGTGGATCGCGGATGCCCAGGTCGATGCGGTAACCGCTTTGGCCGACCTGAGGAACGACGTCGTAGCCCCAGCTACGTAAGAGTCGTGCGACCTCCTCCTCGAACGGGCTTTCGGTGTCCTTTGCTTCTGAGCCAAGTTCAAGGCCGAGGGCCGCAATCCCGCGATCGGCGAAATCCAAGTAGCGCCGAAGATGGCGGACGCCAGGATTAGTGGTGTCACTTACGAAATCTGCCGCGCTGACCGAGGAGACGATCTCGACCAACTGTCGCGCTCGAGTAATCGCAACGTTTAGCCTCCGTTGGCCGCCGGGCTTGTTTAGAGGTCCGAAGTTCATGTGTAGCTTGCCAAGTTCATCTGGTCCGTATCCGACGGAGAAAACGACGATGTCCCGTTCGTCACCCTGCACACTCTCAAGGTTCTTCACAAAAAACCCATTCAAGCGATCTTCGGCGAAGTAGTAGTCGAGTTCAGGGAAGTTCCTGCGCCGGCGATCGACTGCCGTCTCGATGGCGGCGGCCTGTGCCTCCGAGAATGCAACAACCCCCAGGCTGAGCTTGGGATGCCGCCGAGCGTGCACCAGCACCCTGTCCACGACGGCCTCGGCTTCGATCGGGTTATCGCGAGCGCCACCTCGGCGATAGACGCCGTCCACCTTGAAGAAACTGACACCGGCGTCGTCGCCATCGGGGGCCGCACTCGGAAAAGTGATGAGGCGCCCATCGTAGAAGGAGTAATTGGAGAAGGTTATGAGCGACTCATGTCGGCTGCGGTAGTGCCATGACAAAGGGAGCGAGGGAAAGTCGCCCTGCCCCTTGCAGAGGTCGAGCACGGACTGGAACTCTTCGAACTGGCCCTCCTCGTACTCGTCCGTCTCGTCTGCATCGACGCGAGCAAAGAAAGAGGTCGGAGGTAGTTGGCGCTGGTCACCCGCCACAATGACCTGTTCGCCTCGATAGATGGCGTTGATGGCATCGCAAGGTCGAACCTGGGAGGCCTCATCGAATATGACAGTGTCAAAGCGTAGGTTCGGGGTAAGGAACTGGCTGACCGTCAGTGGACTCATTACGAAACACGGCTTCAGCGATTGCGCAACGTCCGCTGTGGTTGCGAGTAGGTCGCGAATCGGCATGTGACGTCGTTGCTTCTCGGATTCGCGCATAATGATCCCGGCGGGCCCAATGGTGGTCCTTGGTCGTCGCGCGTTGCAGGCTTGGGCAACCCTAGCGCTCGCTAGCTCAAAGAGTCGCTGGTCGAGTTCGCGAAACTCCTTGACAATCGAGTCGCGGTCAATCGCGCGATGATTCTGAAGCCTCGCGTCGCGCTGCAAGGTGGCGTCGATGAAGCCCTCGAGAAGGCTTCGTTCGAAAACCCCTGGCACCGCGGAAGCGGGCACTCGAGCATTTTCGCAGAACGCGACTTGTTCTATCATCCCCGCTGCTATCAGTGCTGCCCGGCTGTCGGCGAAGGCCGCCCATTCCGTGACGTCATCGAGAGTGCCCGACAACAAAGTGAGTAGCAGACGCGCATCGTCAAAGTCGACTTCAAGCCGACTGCGGAGCAACCCGGCATGCTCTTCGGTAAAGTGCGTCAGAAGTGTTTCACGGGCGTCTCTCCAGGCGCCGAGAGTGATTTCGAGCGAAACGGGCGACGCTGATAGGGTCAGGAGGCTTTGTGCCTGGGCGCTGTCGGCCCATCCACCCAGCGTCGAACGAATGTTCTTCGTCCATTTCAAACCCTCCCCGAGAAGATCCCAATCGGAATCGACGCCGCGGTAGTCGCTCCCGAGGAGTTCCCTATCATCGGGTAAATGGCTGTTCACGGCAGTTCGGGTCTGTTCGCACTCGGTGACGAGGCTGGCGACTGTTAGAAGCTCAACGACGGTGATGGAGCGTGTGGCAGCAACTTCGACTTGCTCAAGGCCATTCCGAATCTGTTCGAGCAGGGGTAGAGCCTCCTGCGCGATTCGCGCGAGTTCCGTCAGCGGGAGTCCGTTGAACGCGGTGAGAAATTGGGTGGCCACTTGTTCGGCAGCCATTCGGCCGCGCTTAAGGAGTTCGTCTATTCTCTGCGCGTCACTCACCACGACGGCATCGGGCTGGAGGAGCGCAGCCACGACATTCGCCTGCTCGATTTCGCGTCCCACGATCCCGAGCGATTGTTTGGCGACGCCGATTGCCTCGTCGATGGCCGCGAAGTCTGTGTCGGCGCCCTCGTAGTAGTGACCAAGCAGGGGGGCGTACTTTCGCTCGGCTCGATCCAATTCCCGCGCGTTGTACTGCCATGTCTTCGCGGCCTCGAGCGCCGATACGGCGTCCACCGAGATCCGGCGGAGCTTTAAGTGAGGAACGAGCATGGACTTGTCGTCGCGATAGGACTTGCGAAGCTTGCCGGCGCCTTTGTGGATGGTGGCGAAGCGAACTGAGAGCCCATCAAGGTCGAGTTGAATAATGCTGTCCTCGAAGATTGGCGACAAAGCGGTCCGTGTGGTCTTCACGCTCTCTATCGCTCGATGAAGTGCATCGCGTGCTTCGTCAAGCGCTCCGACCAACGTCGGGTTCAGCCAGTCACGAAGCGGTCGGTGAGCCGCCGAGGCGAAATGGCCGAGCTGGGCTAACTGTTCGGCACGGTCGATTGAGATCGTCTCGTCGGCTAATCCGAAGTGTTCGGCTACGCGTCGTCCCACTTCTAGTAACTGTGGGGCGAGCGCGTTCAACTCTGTACAGAGGTGCTCTGCCGCCTTGAGATCGTCACGCCCGAAAACTTCAATGGCGTTCATGGCCGAGTGGAGCCGGACAAGTGAGGCAGTGGCAAGCGCCGCAGCACTGA
>JAJYDR010000024.1 GCA_021777285.1 Actinomycetes bacterium | reverse complement strand
AGGTGGTGAAGGCCGTGGTGACCGCGTCGTCGAGCGAGCCCGAACCGGGGCGGAAGCGGTTGTTGACGAGCTTGCTCGGGTAGAGCAAGAGCACCAGTCCCCACACGGGGATGATGCTCGTGAGCAGCCACCAGCCCGAGCGGCCGGCGTCGTGGTGGCGTCGCACGCCGCAGGAGAGCGACGGGATGAGTAGTCCGAGGGTCCACAGCGCACCGAGCGGCTGGAGGTGGGTCGTCGTAAAGATGATCGAGCCGATGACCTGGAAGAGTACGAACCACCAGTACTGCGCGCGTGTAGCGAGGCCCCGGAAGTTCGTGTAGTTGCGAAGCGCACTCGCCACCGCGCTGGTGAATCCGGTGCTTCCCATGGGCCGTACCTTATCGGGCGATCACCGCGTCGGGCGGGGCCCACGTGGTGCTCACGCGATTTCGTCCCTCGAGCTTTGACTGATAGAGCGCCTCGTCGGCGTGGGCGATCGAGAGCCCGAGGTCCTGGTGACTCTCGTGCAGCGTGACGCCGACGCTCACACTCAACGCCATCGCGGCGGCGAATCGGCCCGCAGACGGGATCAACTCGACCTGGCGGCGAATCCGCTCGGCGACGTCGAGCGCGTGGGTCTCGTCGGCTTCGCGCAGCACCACGAGGAACTCGTCACCCCCGTAGCGCACCCCGAGGTCCGAGCGGCTTCGGATATTGGCGCGGATGACGGTCGCCACCTGTCCCAACGCGTCGTCGCCGACGTCGTGGCCGAACTCGTCGTTGATCTCCTTGAACCGGTCGATGTCGATCATGAGGATCGCGCTGGGGTCGTTGGCCAGGTGATCGTCGTTGAGCGCCCGGCGGTTGGCGAGTCCGGTCAGGGGGTCGGTGAGGCTCTCGGCAATGATCCGGGCCCGTTCCCGGTCGGCGTCGCGATGGGCCAGGTGCTCGACGAGGGCGACCTGGATCGGCTGGCTGAGTTGGACCATCGCTCGCGCGAACTGCCGGGGCAGTGATTGACCGCTCGCCAGCACGAGGTAGACGCGGATGGCCGGCGTGTGGTCGTCGCCCGCTAGGTCGAGGAAGGTCGTACCCGCGTCCGGGGAGGTCGACGCCACGGGCGTGCCCGCGTAGTGCTCGTCGGGCGCGAAACGCAGGAGTCCTTCGGTGTCGCTCCTGACGTAGGCCTCGATACGTTCGACGTCGAGGTGCTCGCGCAGCAGCGTCGTCGCTCGTTCGGCGAGTTCGGGCAGCGAGGCCGTGGAAAGGATCGCTCGGGCCAGGTTCCGTTCGAGGGCCGCTGCCGCGAGGAGCGTGGCGAGGTGGATGTCGTCCTCGGCGAGCAGGAAGATCCCACACTCGAGGTTGGACAGGCGTTCGAAGACCTCCTCCATGAGTGGCGCGGGGATCAGTTGGCCGTGTTGGGGCGCGATCATGGTCGCCTCGGGCCAACGCCGATGCAGGTTGTCAAGTCCCGCGCGCAAGATGTCGCCACTGGGCATGTAGTGCTCGTGGAAGCGGCGCATCGAGTCAAAGACGGACGAGTCGCTCGCCCACAGTGACGTGGCGTCGCTGAAGCCGCCGAAGAGGTCGCCGGTGAACAGGACCTTCGACGACGTCTCATAGGAGCCGAGGGCGCCGGGGAAGTGGAGGTAGGGCACGAGCGTGAACGCGAGTCGTCGTCCCTCGCCGAGGTCGATGGCCCAGCCGTTGTCCTCGATGAGATACGGCACCAGTCTCGAGCCGTAGTGGACCAGGAGCGCCGCGGCCCGCCACTCCGTGACGACGCGGGCGTCGGGGTGCACCAGGTCGTCGAGTTTGGGCAGACCGGCGCAGACGTCGGGATCGGCGTGGTGGCAGACGACCCATCGAATAGACGTGGGATCGATGATCGTGCGGACGTTCTCGATCACGCCGTCGATGGTGATCGCGGACCCGGGGTCGATCAGAACCGACTGGTCGCCCGCCTCGATGAGGTAGCTGTGGCACTGAAACTGGTCCCCGGGTAGCAGGTTGCCGACCCACCAGACGCGCGGCGCGATCTCGATCGGACCGTGCAGGGCTCCCGCTGGCCCGTCGATCGCTGACGGTCCGTCAATCGAGTGGCTGATTCCGGACACGCACTCACCCTATTGGCTCCGTGGCGCGCGGTTCAGTCGCGTCTCACGGGTCGATGAGCACCCCGGGGTTGAGCAGTCCCGCCGGGTCGACGACGCCCTTGGCCGCTCGTAACTGCGCCGCGAACAGGTCGGGCCGCTCACGGTCGTAGCCGGAGCGGTGGTCTCGGCCGACGGCGTGGTGGTGGGTCACGGTGCCCCCGCCAGCGTCGATCGCGTCCATCACCGCGGCTTTCACGGTGCGCCACTGGTCGAGCCGACGGGGCCCGTCGCCGGGGGCGAGCACGGTGAAGTAGGGGGCGGCGCCGTCGGGGTAGACGTGGGTGAGCCGACAGGTGACCACCCCGGGCCACGCGCCGACGTCAGACAGGGCCGACTCGGTCGCGTGGCGCACCCGCGCGACGAACGGCTCGAACCGGTCCCAGGTGATCGCCGTCTCGAAGGTCTCGCTGATGAGCCCGAGGCGAACGAGACTGTCACGGATGTAGGGCGCGCGAAGGAAGGCCGAGCGCCAGGTGGCGGACGCGTCACGCACGAGGTCCTCGCGGGGGGCGACGACCCCGCCGAAGTCCCGGGCGAGCTCGACGGCGCGCGCGAGCCAGTCGTCGACGGGGTGGTCCGCCGACTCAAAGCCGAGCAGCAGCAGGTGGTGGCTGCCGGCGCCCGTGACCATGGCCTCGCCGGCGTCGAGCAGTCGGCAGTTCGTTGGCCAGAGCCCGGACTGGCCGAGTGCGCGCGCCGCCCGTGCACCGTCCTCGAAGCTCGAGAACTGCGCGACGGCCGAGGCGCGAAACGTCGGTCGATCCTGGAGGCGCATCCACGCCGCGGTGATCACCCCGAGGATCCCTTCGCTGCCGATGAGGAGCCGGTCGGGGGACGGCCCCGCGCCAGACCCGGGCAGGCGGCGCGTCTGACTGATCCCGGTCGGGGTCACCACGCGGATGGACTCGACGAAGTCGTCGATGTGGGTGTGCAGTGTCGCGAAGTGCCCACCCGAGCGCGTCGCGATCCAGCCACCGAGTGAGGACACCTCGAAGCTCTGGGGGAAGTGGCGAAGGGTGAGCCCGTGCGGGCGCAGTTGGGCCTCGAGGGCCGGTCCGAAGATGCCGCCTTCGATGAGGGCCGCGCGCGAGTCGACATCCACCTCGAGGATGCGGTCGAGTCGGCGCAGGTCCAGGCTGATGACCGGCCGGTCGTCGTCGGGCGGGGCCTCGACGCCGCCGACGACCGACGACCCACCGCCATAGGGGATGACGACGGCGCTGGCCGTGTTCGCCCAGTCGAGCACGGCAACGACCCCGGCCTCGTCGGGCGGCGAGGCGACGACGTCGGGCGGGCGCTCCCAACGCCGCTCGAGTGCGCGAAGCACGTCGCGAAATGATTTGCCGTAAGTGTGGCCTGCGCGGGCGAGGTCGTCGGTCTCGCACCACGACGCGATCGAGACGGGCGCTTCGAGTCGCGGGCGCGCGAGGTGGATCTCGTCGGGTGTCGGCGGTGCCATCGCCGTCTCGGCGACGGGCAGGAACGGGGCGATGCGTGCGGCGAGCGAGCGCTCCTCGGCCGGCGTGGGCGCCGCGTCCTCGAAGCCCCACCCCCAGAATCGTCGAGTCCGCTGCATGAAATCGGACGATAGCGGCGCGGCGACGTCGTCGCTAGTGACGGACCAACTCCACGACGGGGATGACCCGAGCGGTCTTGTTCTGGTAGTCGCCGAATCCGGGGTAGCGCGCGACCTGCTCGGCGTAGATGCGGTCACGGTCCTCGCCGTCGAGCACGACGGCCGTCGCCGCGACGTGCTCGACGCCGATCTCGACGGAGACCTCGGGGTTCGCCCGCAGGTTGTGGAACCAGTCGGGGTGCGTATCCGCACCCGCCTTGGAGGCGAACACGAAGATCCGACCGGACTGCTCGAGATACATCATGGGGTTGACGCGCTGCGCCCCCGACTTCGCACCCGTGGTGTGCAACAACAGGACGGGTGCCCCCTCGAAGCTCCCGCCGACCTTGCCACCGTTGGCGCGGAACTCGTCGATGATCGCCGCGTTGCGGTGGTTCATCGCCCTCGCCGCGTGGCTCGACTGTGACCCTGATTCGCTCATGACACCTCGATCGATCGATTCGCTGAACCTCAGGCTAGTGAACGTCGGGCGCGTTCGGACCGCGGTCGCCTCGGTCAGGAAACCACGTCAAGACCGAGGTCGAGAGCGGTGACCGAGTGGGTGAGCGAGCCCACCGCGATGTAGTCGACCCCGGTCTGGGCGACCGACTGGGCCCGCTCGAGGGTCATCGAGCCACTGGCCTCCACCAGCACCCCGGGAACGCGACGGATGACCTCGACGGCGGCGGCGATTGCGTCGAGGTCCATGTTGTCGAGCAGGATGAGCGAGCAGCTAGCGTCGAGCGCCTCGCGCACCTGGTCGAGTGTGTCGCACTCGACTTCGAGGACCACGTCGGGGTGTTCGCGCCTGATCGCGGCGACGGCGCGGGCGATGCCGCCTGCGGCGGCGATGTGGTTGTCCTTCAACAGGGCGGCGTCGCCTAGTCCCAGACGATGGTTCGTCCCGCCCCCGCAGCGCACAGCGTACTTCTCCAACTGGCGCAGTCCCGGGGTGGTTTTCCTCGTGTCGCGGACTTCGCACGTCGTGCCCGCGAGCTCGCGCACCCACCGCTCCGTCGCGGTAGCGATGCCCGAGAGATGGGTCATGAGGTTCAACATCGTTCGCTCGGCGAGCAGGAGCGGGCGCACCGGCCCGTCAAGGGCGAGCACGGCGTCACCCGGCTCGATCGACGTACCGTCGCGACGAACCGCGGTCGCGCCGTCGAGGGGGAAGTCGACGGCGTCGAGTACCGCGAGGGCGACGACGTGTCCGCAGAGCACGCCACGCTGTCGCGCGACCACGGCGGCTCGGGTCGAGCGCGTGGCGGGGATCGTCGCCTCACTGGTGAGGTCCGGCCCGTAGCGCAGGTCCTCGGCGAGGGCGGTGGCGACGACGCGCTCGAGCTCGGTGACCTCCAGGCCCGAGGCGATCGCCGCGTCGGCGACGAACGCGTTCACGATCGAACACCCGCGGGCGTCTCGACGGCCACCTGCCCGTCGAGGACCGTGAGGACGATCGGGTGGCGCCACCGGTCCGAAGGCTCGGGGAAGTCGCGTCGGCGGTGCGCGCCGCGGCTCTCCTCGCGCTGCGCCGCCGCGACGGAGACGAGCAGTGACACCGTGTGCAGGTTCGTCGCCTCCAGCACGTCGAGGTCGACGTCGCCCGTGGGCGCGTCGGGCGCGTCGTCGAGGGTGGCGAGCATCTGGTCGAGGCCGTCGCGATCGCGCACCACGCCGACGTGGGTCGACATCCCAGTCGCGAGCGCCCCGCGCACCCCCGGGTCGACGCCGCGGCCGCGCGGGGCCTCGGCGGGCGTGTCGACGTCGCGAGGTTCCGCGAGCGTGCGGTCGAGGTGGGCCGCGACGCGTCGCCCCGTGAGTACGGCCTCGGTGAGTGAGTTCGACGCCAGGCGATTCGCGCCGTGTACGCCCGTCGCCGCGGCCTCGCCGATGGCGTAGAGGCCGGGGACCGTTGTCGCACCGTCGAGGTCGGCGACAATCCCGCCGCAGGCGTAGTGGGCGCCGGGCGCGATCGCGACGAGTTCGTCCACGGGGTCGACCCCCGCCGCTCGACAGAGCGAGACGGTCGTCGGGAACGCCCGCTCCAAGTGACGTCGGCCGATCGAACGCGCGTCGAGCCAGAGGTGCTCGAGCGGGTCGACGGGGTCGTGCATCCGCTCGAACATCGCAAAGGAGACGACGTCGCGTGGGGCGAGGTCGCCACGCTCGTGACGGCCGCGCATCACCGGTATGCCGTTGGCGTCGACGATCGCCGCGCCAGCGCCACGGATCGCCTCGGTGATGAGTGGGGACTGTCCTCGGTGGCCGGGTAGGTACATGACGGTCGGGTGGAACTGGACGAACTCCACGTTGGCCAGCCGTGCCCCGCAGCGAGCAGCGAGCGCCAGGCCGTCACCGGTGACCTCGGCGGGGTTGGTCGAGGTGGGATAGGCCTGCCCGAAGCCGCCCGTCGCGAGGACGACGGCGCGCGCCTCGATCACGCCGACGTCGAGGCGTCGCGTCGGGCCCCGTCGACCGACGAGAACCCCGAGCACCGTGCCCCGGCTCGACTGGAGGGTGTCGATGGCGACGGCATCCTCGAGGACCTCCACCTCTACGTGCGAGAGCGCCGCGCGCAGGGTCCGGTGCAGCTCGGCGCCGATGGCGTCGCCACCGGCGTGGACGATGCGGTGGTGCGAGTGACCTCCCTCGAGACCGGGCGGCCCGTCGTCGAAACGGGCCCCGAGTGACGCGAGGTAGCGAACGGTCGCTGGTGCCGCTTCGACGAGGGTGCGTACCGCGTCCTCGTCGCCGAGGCCAGCCGCCGCGACCAGGGTGTCCTCGACGTGGGACGCGTAGGTGTCGCCGGGGCCCATCGCCGCGGCGAGGCCACCCTGGGCGTGGGGCGTGGCGCCGCTTTCGAGGCCGGCCTTGGCGAGCAGGGTGACCCGGCGGCCCCGGTGCGCGAGTTCGACGGCGGCACTCAGCCCGGCCGCACCGGCGCCGACGACCACGACGTCGGTCTCGCGAGACCACGTGGGGGTCGTGGCGGGCAAGTACCGGACGGTGCCGGCGGTCATTCGCCAACCGCCGACGCGGTGCCCACGGCGATCATGGCGTCCACGGCCCGGCGCGCCCGGGCGGCCACGTCGGGGTCGACGACGACTTCGGTCGTGCCCTGCGCGAGGCACGAGAGCAGGACCGCCGGCGTGGTCATCTTCATGAAGGGGCACTGCGCGTGCTCGTTGACGGGGTCAAAGCGCACCGACGGGTTCGCCCGGCGCAGCTGGTGGAGCATGCCCGTCTCGGTCGCCACGAGGACCGACCGCGCGTTGGTCGTGCGCGCGCGTTCGAGCATCCCGCCCGTGGAGAGCACGTGGGTGCGGGCCGTGGGCAGGTCCCCGGTGCCGGTGAGCCAGAGTGCCGGGGTGGCACACCCGCACTCGGGGTGGATGAACAGTTCGGACTCGGGAGCGGCCTCGGCCTTCTCGCGCAACGCCTGGGGGCTGATGTCGGCGTGGACGTGGCACTCGCCCAGCCAGATGTGCATGTTGGCCCGCCCGGTTGCGCGTTGGACGTGGGCGCCGAGGAACTGGTCGGGTAGGAAGAGCACGGGTCGGTCCTCGGGGATGCCCGTGACGATCTCGACGGCGTTGGCTGAGGTGCAGCAGAGGTCGGACTCGGCCTTCACCGCGGCGGAGGTGTTCACGTAGGCAACCACGACTGCGTCGGGGTACGACGCCTTCCACGCGCGCAACTGCTCAACGTCGATGCTGTCGGCGAGTGAGCAGCCGGCGCGCGGATCAGGGATGAGCACGGTCTTGTCCGGGGCGAGGATCTTCGCGGTCTCGGCCATGAAGTAGACACCCGCGAAGACGATGGTCGAGGCCGGGCTCGTCGCGGCGATCCGCGAGAGGGCGAGCGAGTCGCCGACGTGGTCGGCCACGTCTTGGATCTCGGGGCGTTGGTAGTTGTGCGCGAGGATCACGGCGTCGCGTTCGCGCGCGAGTCGGCGGATCTCGCGGGCCCACGTCGCGTCGTGGTGTCCGGTCTGTGGCGGTGTGGTCGTGGTCATCGATCCCCCTGGGCAATGAGGCGGTCGATCAGTGTGGTCCGCCCGGGAGAGGACCTCTCTCCGATGTTTTCGCCTATGAAGCGAAAACTACCCCCTGACGGTACTATGGAGCGTGTCACCACGTCAAGATCGTCGCGTCCAAGCGGACGCCACCGGCGAGAGCGCGAACCGCTACGAGCACGAGACGCTGGCGGTCGTCCTCCAGGTGCGCGAGGGCTCGGTGCACGTCCTGCTCTGGCGGCGTGCGCTCGATCCCTTCGCGGGCCGGTGGTCGTTGCCGGGTGGTGCGCTCGCGAGCGCCGAGCGGCTCGGCACCTCGCTCAGCCGGCACCTCGCGACCAAGGTCGACCTCACCGACATCGGGTTCCTCGAACAGCTCGAGACGCGAAGTGACGTCGACCGCGACCCGCGCCGACGAGTGATCGCGACTGCCTACCTCGCGCTCGTCTCGACCGACGTGAACCCGACGGTCCCCGAGGACACCGAGTGGTTCGCCGTCGACCAGCTCCCGGCGACGGCCTTCGATCATTCGTCGATGATTCGGTCCGGGCTCGACCGGTTGCGCGCGAAACTTACCTACACCAACCTGGCCTTTGCCCTCGTGCCCGCGAACTTCACTATCGCCCACCTACGGGTCGTCTACGAGGCCTGTCTGGGCCACGCCGTCTCACCGACCAATCTCCAGCGGGTTCTGTCGCGTCGGCGGATCATCGAGCCGACCGAGATGGTGGCGCCACCCTCGGCCGCGGGCGGCCGCCCAGCGACGCTCTACCGGTTCAGGGAGCGCAGCCTGCGGGTCACCGATCCCTTCGCCACGTTCCGCCCCCCGTCGCGGGCGCCGCGAGACTGACTTCGAGTCAGCCGGCGCGCACCGCGCCGAGCTCGTCAACGACCACGCGCACCAGTCGCTCGACGTCCGCCGCGGTGGCGAGCGGGTTCATGAACGTGAACTTGAGCGCCGCGCGACCATTGATCCGGGTTCGGCCGAGCACCATCTCGCCGCGCGCGAGGAGGCGTTGTTGGACCTCGCGCAGGTCGTCGGCGCTCGCGTCGGGTGCGTCAAAGACGCACATCATCGCCGTCGGGGTTGCGAGGAGTGACAGGGTCGGCTCGTCGTTGATCGCGCGGGCGGCGTGGTCGGCGAGGTCGACCAGGTGTTCGAGCATCTCGGCGAGCGCGCGTCGACCGAGGGTGCGCAACGTGACCACGACCTTGGCCGCGTCGAAGCGTCGCGACGTGTCCAGTGATCGACCGACGAGGTTCACGATCCCCTCGAGTTCGTCACCGCGGTCGAGGTAGTCCGACGGCACGCGCAACAGGTCAAACCGCGAGGCGTCGCGCACGACCAACGCACTGGCGTTGAACGGTTGCCACCAGAGCTTGTGGAAGTCGATCGTCACTGAGTCGGCGAGTTCGATGCCGGCGAGCCGTTCTCCGAGCGTGTCCGAGAGCAGGAAGGCGCCCGCGACCGCCGCGTCGACGTGGAACCAGGAGCCGAGGCGCCGAGCGCGCGCCGCCACTTCGCTCAAGGGGTCGATAGCGCCGAGGTCGGTCGTCCCGGCCGTGGCGACGAGGGCGATCACGCGCGCACCGTCACGCGTCAGTCGCTCGATCGTCTCGTCGAGGGCCGCGACGTCGAGCGAGCCCGACGGGCTCGACGCCACGGCAATCACCGCGTCGCGTCCGAGTCCGAGCTGCGCGGCGGCACGCTGGATCGAGAAGTGCGCCTGATCACTGGTGAGGATCCGCCAGCCCGAGGCTTCGCCCGGCAATCCCGACTGCGCAACGTCGATGCCCGAACGAGTCGCGGCCGCGGACCGGGCGAGCGTGACGCCGAGCAGATTCGAGGCGGTCCCGCCCGACGTCATCACGCCCGAGGCCGAGGGCCCGAAGCCGATCAGGTCGGCGAGCCAGCCCATGAGGTGCAGCTCCAGCTCGGTCGCGGCCGGCGCCTGGTCCCAGGAGTCCATGGACTGGTTGGTGGCGGCGATGGCGAGCTCGGTGGCGACGGCCGGCACGAGGGTCGGCGGGTGCAGGTGCGCGACGCAGGCGACGTCACTCGGCACGACCCCGTGGCGCCAGACCGTCGCTGCGAACTCAGTGAGGACGGTGGTCAGGTCACCACCCTCGTCGGGGCAGACCGCCACGGCGCGAACCAGGTCCCGCAGCGCCGTCGGTGACACGGCCGATCGAGGGGCGTCCGGCGACCCCCGCAAGCTCTCGATGGTCGTCGCCGCCGCGCTCGCCAGGGCGTCGAGGTGTCGGTCGTCCAACGTGACGACGAGGTCCCGCCAGTTCGCCGGTTCGTTCACCGATCCGAGCACGTCGTCGCGACGGCGTCACCGAGTCGCGCGAGACCGTCGTGCAATTGGGCCTCGTCGATGGTCAGCGGGACGAGCAGTTTGACGGTGGTGTCCCCGGCGCCGCAGGTCTCCACGATCAGCTGGCGTTCGAAGGCCGCCGTGGCGATGTCCGCGGCGAGGCGCGTGTCGCCGACGTCGAGCCCGCACAGCAGGCCGTTACCCCGAACCGTGAAGCGACCCTCACCGGCGCCGAGTGCCATCGCCTCGAGGGCGTTACGCACGGTGCGGCCGTTGAGCTCGGTCTGCTTCTCCAACGTCGAGTCGGCCCAGTAGGTCTCGAGCATCCGCGTCGAGGTCGCAAAGGCCAGGTTGTTGCCGCGGAACGTGCCGGAGAACTCACCGGCCCCCCAGGTGTCCAGACCGCGCCGGATGAGGTTGAGGGCCATCGGGAGGCCGAGGCCACTGATCGACTTCGAGACGCACACGATGTCGGGGTCGAGCCCCGAGCCCTCGAAGGAGAAGAACGGACCGGTGCGACCGACACCCGCTTGGACCTCGTCGGCGATGACGATGACACCCGCCTCGTCACAGAGCGTCCGGATGGCGCGCAGGTACAGCGGGTCAAAGGCGCGAGCGCCGCCCTCACCCTGGGTCGGTTCGACGATCACCGCGCCGATCAGCTCACCGTCAACGGGCGTGTGCAGGGTTCGCTCGAGTAGCTCGAGGTCCGCGTCGGTCACATGCTCGACAAAGGGCAGCGCGACGAAGTCCTTCAGGTGGGCGCTCACCGCGCGTCCGGCCATCGAGGCCGAGATCGAGGACGCCCGATAGGTCATGCCGTGGTAGCTGCCCGCGAAGCCGAGCACCGCCCGGCGTCCCGAGATCTTCTGGGCGAGCTGGAGTGCGGCCTCGACGGCGGTGGCCCCGGTCGGGCCGACGGTCTGAACGACCATGTCCAGCTGGCGCGGGGCGAGCACGTAGCGCTGGATGGCCTCGAGGAACTGGCGCTTCTCGACGGTGAAGGTGTCCAGACTGTGCGTCAGTCGACCGGCGCGCAGGTGTTCGATGGCGACGTCGACCAATACGGGGTTGTTGTGCCCGTAGGAGAGGGCGCCGGCCCCGGCGAAGAAGTCCAGGTACTGCGTGCCGTCCTCGGCGGTGATGACCGCACCGTGGGCGGTCGAAAAGACGGCCGGCCACCGGCGGCAGTAGTACCGAACGTTGGATTCGAGCGCTTCGAACAGGTCCATGTCTGATTCCTCTTGGTCGGGGAGCCTTCGATGTAGTCGTGCAGCTCGAAATTTGTGAGGACTCGAGTGTAGTCACCGAGCCCGAAGAAGAGTCGTCGATGGTAGCACCCGTCACGCGTCCGCCGTCTCGAGCCCGCCCGCGGTGAACCGCGGGCGGGCTACGACCGGACTACGGAAGGCGGAAGGCGATGCGCACGACCTTCGAGTCGCCCTTGTGTACGTTGGCGACACTGATGGTGCACGAGTGCAGGTTCGCCCGCGTCGTGCCGCAGAAGCGATTACCGATCTTGCCGGTGACGATGCGGAACTTCGTCGCGGGCAGTACACCGTTGGCACGAATGGTGACGGCCTTCAACGTGTGGAGGTCACAACTGGCGGCGCCGGTCGCGCCGGCGAGGCACTCGACGAGGTAGACGTGATCGCGCGGGATGAACCCGTGTCCGAAGACCGTGACGATCTGGCCGTTGCGCAGGTTGACCGTGGGACGGGCGTTCAGGGAGCGCACGACGCGCGCCTTGGCGATCGCGAACTGGATCGGCGCGGCACCGGCGTCAGTACCGGTAATCGTCGCGACGGTGATCACGCAGGCCCTTGCATTGGCGGCCGTGGTGCCACAGGCTCCTGAACCGATGGTGCCCGCGGCGACCGTGAACGTGGTCGACGGAAGGGTGCCGTCGCTGTTGGCCGTGATCGGCGTTGGCGCGGTGGTGTTGCAGCCCGCGGCCGAGGTCGCCGTCGCGAGACACTGCACGGCGTAGAGCGAGTCACCGGCGATGAAGCCCGAACCCGTGATGGTCACCGACTCACCGTTCTTTAACCCGGTCGAGGGCGAGACACTGATCGTCGGGCTCGCGAGGGCGGCGAAGGTGATCGGGGCGTGGGCGGCGTCACCGGCGGTGGCGTTGGAGACTGAGATCACGCACGCGGTGAGGTCACTCGCTGATGTCCCGCAGGTGCCAGAGCCGATCGTCCCGGTCTTCACCGTGAAGGTCGTCGACGGAAGGGTGCCGTCACTCTTCGCCGTGATTGGCGTTGGCGCGGTGGTGTTGCAGCCCGCGGCCGAGGTCGCCGTCGCGAGGCACTCGACGGCGTAAAGCGAGTCACCGGCGGTGAAGCCCGAACCCGTGATGGTTACCGTCTGACCGTTCGTCAACCCCGTCGAAGGCGTCACCGTAATCGACGGGCCGGCGGGGGTGCTCGCCGGGATTGCGAAGGTGATCGGGGCGGACGCGACCAGGACTTCAGCCGTGGTCCCGATTGCTATCAGGCAGTTCGCGTCGGTGGCCGAGGTCCCGCAGGTCCCGCTACCAATCGTGCCAGTCTGGACGTTGAACGTTGCTGAGATTTTGCCGGCCGAACTCACGTTCATGTACACGGGCGCTAGATCGCACCCCGTGATGGTCTTTGCTGTCCCGATGCACTCGACCGCGGCCAAGTACGCGCCTGGGGTGAACCCTGAACCCGTGATCGCCACCGCTTGGTTATTCGTCAATCCCGTGTTAGGGGTGATGGTTACCGTCGGGGTGCTCGACGCGCTGGCGGTGGGCACACCCAACAGACCCAGGCTCCCCGCTGCTAAGGCCAAACCCATGACACTTGCGAACAATCGTTTCATAGTGGAATCCTCCCTCATCGGGAGTGTAACCCTCACCGGGTGGCGTGGCACCGCGCCCCTAGCCGTGCGTATCACCACGGCCGTAGCGGCTGGGTCGCAGCGCGGATTAGGCCTCGGCGGTCGGCAGGCCGACCGAACCATCGATGGGCTCGGTCGCGGGTTCAGCCTCCTCAACCTCCTCAATCGGGTGCTTGTGGAAGTAGAGGATGGCGCTGAGCGAGAGGATGGCGAAGACCGCGAAGGCTGCGAGGATCGGTACCAAGCCGACGTGGTGTTGCTCGCCGCTACTCCCGCTACCTGGCGTCAAGAGCACCGCGACGAAGCCGATCAGCCCAACGCCGCTCAGCGCGAGCCAGATCGTCTCGTTCCACTTCGCCACGTGTCGTCCGGGTAGGAATGGTAGGGGGAACATCCCGAAGGCGAGACTTGCGAAGCCAGCGAGGAACGTCACGTTGAGCGCTGGGTCGGCGATGAGGAGCCACGGTGACGGCGACGTGCCGGTCGCCGCGTGGAAGACGACGGTCGTCAACAGGAACGCCGTCGTGCTCACCACGAGGACGCACACGGACCCGAGCGCGTGCAGGCGGCCCCGGTCTTTGTCGTCGAGCCCGGGTATTACGAGGAACGTGGCGATGAGGCCGTAGCAGTAGCCCGGCGAGAGGCCGATGGCACGAGAAGCGCCCACGCAAACGACGGCGATCGCGAGACCTCCGAGCAACACTTGGAGCCGGATTCGTTTGTGCTGGCGAAGTCCGGCGATGACTGTTGGGATCTGTCCCGTGACCGAGATGATGCCGATGCCGATGCACTGGCCGATGAAGAGCCAGAGTGTCGTCCGGTTCCAGCCGAATGACGGGTCGAGTATCGAGTTGACGAGGCCGCCGAAGGCGGCGAAGGCAATGAAGACCGCTGAACCACCCACGATTCGACGTACCGTCGACTGCGGGGTCAGCATCGACCGGTCGCGCATGAGCCGTGGGAACCGTCGACGTAGCGGTCGGCTGAAGCGCTCGCGGTTCTCTTCATACGTTCGGTCGATCCACTCGCTTGGGAACCCGGCGCCGATGATCCGGCTCAGCAGTACCATCAAGATGCCGAGTACCCCCGCACCGGGCAGGCTGCGGCCCATCTGACCGAGCGAGGGCACGGCCACGCTGAATTCGGACAGGTGGTTCAAGGTCGGCACGACCCTGAGATGGACGCTCACCAGCGCGGGTCCACCCGCGCTACACGCCAGTGAGATCTGATGGTCGCCCACGGACGCGTTTCCGGGTATCACGAGGTGCGCGAAGTTGAGCAACTGGCCGACTGGCGACGTCTGGGCGATCAGCCGGTCACCAAATCGGACGTACACGGGCCGACACGCACCGAGGAAGTTCGTGTCGCGCAGCGCGATTGCCGCGCCTGGCGACCCCCTCGCCGGTCGCACCTGAAGCACGGCGGCAACGTAAAAGGACCGCACGGCGCGCGCTCGACTATTGCCGTTGTTACTGACCGTTTGACCGGTGTAGGTCGTCGCGAGTGAGGTGCCGCCCGCGCTGGTGACGGTCACCGTCGCTTGGTAGGAACCAGCGTGCCGGTAGACGTGGCTGATGAACGGCGTGCGGGTAACGGCCGAGGTGCCGTCACCGAAGTTCCAGGTGTACAGGCTGATCGCACCGTCGGGCGACGTGGAGGCCGAGGCGTTGAAGATAGTCTTCGCTCCCACCGGGGCCGGCGTGATCTGCAGTCGCGCCGTGGGCGCCTGGTCGGCCAGGACCGCGATGCCGAAGGACGCGGCACCCACGTTGATCGGCGCTTCGACGCGCACCGGCGATGTCGTCAGGTCGATGGGCGTGACCGTGGTCCCGGTGTTCGCGGTGTAGGCCGTCGTGCCTTGCGTGTTGATCGCGATGCCGTCGGGCTGGCTGAGCGAACCCGTGGCGACGGATTGACCGAGGGTCGGCGGGTTCGTGCGCAGCCCGATGGGAGTGATCGTGTTGTCGGCGTTAGCGCTGTATGCGGTCTCGCCATTTGGGGTGACAGCGATACCGAGGGGCTGGGCGGCCATCGCGATCGGTGCTTCGGCGGTGGCGGGGTGGGTTCGCAGGTTGATCGGTGTCACCTGGTTCCCGTTGGCCACGTACGCCGTATAGGAGTCGGGACTGATCGCGATGGCCTGGGGCCGGCCGCCGACCTGGATGGTCGAGACGGCCCCCGTCGCGGTCGCGATGAGGCTGACCGAGTTCGCTTCGGAGTTGGACACGCAGACATAGTTGCCGTCGGGGCTCACCGCGATGCTCCACGGTCCGGCGCCCACCGCGATGGGTCGCCCCGCCGTGGCGGGCGTCGTCGCGAGGTCAATGGGCGTGACAGTGTCCGAGTTGAAGTTGGTGACGTAGGCGAATCGTCCGTTCGGCGTGACGGCGACCGCGGCCGGTCCGCTACCGACGCGGATGGGGGCGCCGACAGTCGCGGGGGACGTCGCGAGGTCGATCGGGCTGACCGTGTCGCTCAGTGAGTTCGTGACGTAGGCGAAGAATCCGTTCGGGGTGATTGCGATGCCGAGCGGCCCGTTGAAGGGGTGCGGCGCGCTCGCGATCACACTCACCGTGTGGGTCGTGGGATTGATCGCGCTAACCGTGTTGGCGTTGAGGTTCGTGACGAGGATGGTCCCCGCACTCAAGGGACTCGTCGATGCCGCCACCGACGTCGCCCCGGCCAACGCGGCGAGTGCTGGCATCAGCAGGAGCGCTACCACCCACCGGACGCGTCGACGTGCCCCCGCGCCGTGCGACGCATCGTCCCGGGGCCGCTCCACTCCGATCCCCTACGCGGAAAGCGTCGCCACCACGCGCCGGTTGAGCGCGCGGCTCGACGGGGTGGTGTTGAGCGTCACCAACTGGATGGTGAGACCCGGTGCGATTGTGATAGTCACCTTTCGTACCCTGAGTCGACTCAGGTCGAACTGGAGTTGGTCACGCACCGCAAGGGAACGTTCGCGGATAACCAGGGTGTCCATTGCCGGCGTGAAGACGTTGTCTGTGTAGCCGGTGAGCGTCACCGTGGTGTAGTGCTTTCGCTTGATTGCGAGTGCCAAACGCCATACTTGAGTCAGGAGCGGCTTGGTCAGTGTGTGTGAGGCCTCGGTGAACGGCTTGATCACCATGCTCATCGGACGTGGCAGGGCCGGCTTCACCTTGCGCACGGGCTTGGGTCCGGAGACGCGTATCACAACCGGGGGCGGTGGTGTCGCCGCAGGCGGTGTCGCCGCAGGCGGTGTCTCCGCAGGTGGTGTTGGCGTCGGCGGCGTTGGCGCTGGCGGAGTTGGCGCAGGCGGTGTCGCCGTAGGTGGCGTTGGCGCAGGTGGCGTTGGCGCAGGTGGCGTTGGCGCGGGTGGCGTCGGTGGTGGGGCTTGGACGCTGAGGGTGAACGTGACCGGCGTAGCAGCACTGACGCTTGACGTAGCGGGTGCGCTGAGTGTTACCACGCAGTTGCCAACCTCGATGCCACTTATCAGTCCGGTGGTGTCGACTGTGCACGTCGAGCTCGAAGTCGTGTAATCGATGGTCACGCCCCTCGAGTCAGTTGCCTGGATTTGGTAAGTGGACGTGCTGCCGTATTGAACGCTTGACGGGTTAGGACTGACGACCGAGATCGTCTGACTGGCGAGCGTATCGGTGACTGTCTGTTGCACCTGTGGTGCCGGTGCGTAGTTCGAGTTGCCAGCTTGGTTCGCATCGATGACGCAGGTGCCAGCGGGCGACCCAAGGGTCACGACGCCAGTGGTGACCGATGGCGACTGGTTCCCGGGGCTTGCATTCACGTCGATTGTGCAGCCCGAGGTCGACGTTCCATCGACAGTCAATTGGACCGTGAGACCCGAAGTCGCGACGGCGCTAACGGTGTAGGTCGAACCTACGAGTGGTGATGAGGGCGGCGTGCTCGTGAACGAAATCCTCTGGGTGGCGAGCGTATCGGTGACTGTTTGTTGCACCTGTGGTGCCGGTGCGTAGTTCGAGTTGCCGGCCTGGTTCGCATCGATGACGCAGGTGCCAGCGGGCGACCCGAGGGTCACGACGTCAGAATTCGTGTCGAGTCTGCAGCCCGAGGTCGACGTTCCATCGACAGTCAATTGGACCGTGAGACCCGAAGTCGCGACGGCGCTAACGGTGTAGGTGGAACCCACGAGCGGTGATGAGGGCGGCGTGCTCGTGAACGAGATCGACTGGGGCGTAGGCAGGACCGTCAGGGTCAAGGTGCCGGTGGCCCCGGTGGCGTTGCCGTCGCCGCTTCCCTTTCCCTGGTCCTTATCGGTACTCGCGCTGGTCGCCGTGATCACACATGTACCCGGACTGGTGAAGGTGACCAACCCAGAGGTCGACGAAGCGAGTTCGCATCCCGCCGAGCCGGGAGAGGCTGTGTAGGTGATCGCGGCTGTCGGGCTTGTGGTGTCGTAGGCGACGGCGGTGTAACTGTTGTTGCTGGACGTCGCGCTCAAGGTGACGGTTATGGCGTAGCTGCCATTGCCTCCCGTTGTGTTCGAGAACGCGATCGAGTCTGTCGTTACCGAGGACGCCGAGGATGCCGATGCGGTGACGAGGATTGTGGCCAAGGGAAGGAGTCCTACCACCGCGACGATTGCGGTCCGACGAAGCGCCGCTCGAGCGTCCCACCGCCCGCCGTGGATGTCCTTGTTGTTCATGACAATTCAGTCCCGTCCGGTAATGAATCAACAACACACACACAACGTATTGACAACTAACGAATGGACGATAGCGATGTGTCTTGTCAATATCCCTCGTCACAACGGGTGAAACTATGGAGAATCTCAGTGTTTGATGAAGTGCGCGACGCTCCGTTCACGTCGGGGCCGGCGCGCGGCGCAGGGCGTGGCGTGCACTAGTTAACGATGGGGATCGTGTGAGCGTGTTGCCAGGTGGATGGCCATTTTTTCTTCTCTAACGCAAATCGCGCGCGATGTGGGCTCCGAGGGCAGCGTTGTCTCGTCGCCGTACTCAACCAAGAAGGTTCTCAGAAATAACGCGTGGGGGCGGTCGCATCGCTCGCGAGTCGAGGTGTGACGACGGACCTCGCGAGGGCGCCGTCGGGGGTGCCGTGTGCAGGCTCGGACCGAGCATCATGGAGAGACTGTCTCACGTGGGAACACGGCGGGGTCACGACGGCCTCGCTTTGGAAAGGATGTGTAGGGAGTACGCCGTGACCGATTCGATCTTCCTCGCCAACGCGCCTCGTGGTTATCGCCGCAGCGACAAACTTCAAGACGAGTTTCTTGCGGCTGCGGAGACGTTGCGACAACTTGACGGTTGGCCGAATCCGAACAACGGGGGCGAGCGCGAGTTGCGCGCCGATCTTGCGCTCGAAGGCGGTGGCGTGAAGGGGGTCGGACTCGTCGGTGCGGTCCTCGCTCTCGACGAGGCGGGGTACCGGTTTCATCGGATCGCTGGGACGAGCGCGGGTGCCGTTACCGCCAGCATCGTCGCCGGCATTGTTCAGTCCGGCGCCGATATGGTAACGCTCCGCGCGACGTTGCAATCCCTCGACTTCCGACGCTTCATGCCAGAGGGGAAATTGCATGAGATGATTGGCCACGCCGCGGGGCACTTCGCCAAGGTGGTGACCGACGCGGCGCTCTTGACTAATCGCGAGGGACTGTACTCCGGTGACTATCTCGACGAATGGTTGGGTCCGGTCTTGCATGGGAAACTCGGCGTCAAGAAGTTTGGCGACCTCGTGCTCACGCCTGCCGACGACCCCGAACTGGGCGAATCGTCGAGCCACCAGTATCGACTCGTGGTCTACACATCCGACCTCACTCGCGCGCGACTGGCGTGCCTACCCTTCGACTATGTGACCTACGGTGTCGACCCCGACGAACAGGACCCCGTGCGCGCGGTCCGTGCTTCGATGTCGGTGCCCTTCTACTTCGAGCCAGTGCACTTCCAAGCCCGCGAGGCCACCGTCGAGGTCGAAGGGCCAGGCGGTTCGTCTGCGCTCGTTCGATTCCCGGCGGGTGAACACACGTGGGTGGACGGTGGGCTGCTGGCGAAGTTTCCGATCCACACCTTCGACCGCTCCGACGGCCTATCGCCACGGTGGCCGACGATCGGTATCAAACTCTCGCAGTTTCAAACTGACTACTCGACCACCTCGTTCCGCGAGTCGGCGATCGCGGTGGCTGTCCGTTGCCTCAAGACCATGATGAACGAGTGGGAGACCGTCGCGTCGCATCACTCCACCGTGGGACGAACCATCTTCGTTGACAATATCGGGCTCAGCGCCATGGACTTCGACCTCACGCCACAACAACTCGACACGCTCTTTCTCAACGGAGTGGAAGCGGCGACCAAGTTCGTCATCGAAGCGGCGAGGCGGGGCGGGGTGCCACGTCGGTGAGGTGACTCCAATTGGTCCTGGTCGTACGGACGGGTTGGCGTCGCCGTCGACCACTTGTTTGGTCCGTGCACAGTCGAGTTCGCCCGTCGTGGGTCATGATGTGACGATGAGGCGGTGGGTGTGGCTGGTGGCGCTGCTGACGACGACCTCGATGGCCGTCGCGCTTGAAGCACCTCAGGCGGTTGACGCCGCCAACGCGATCACCGTGACGCGCCCGTGCGGGGTGGCGAGCACCGCGCACTACACGCACGTGGTGTGGATCGTGCTCGAGAATCAGGGCTACTCGGTCATCGGCTCACCCGACGCGCCATTTCTCAACCACCTCGTATCAGTCTGCGGTTTGGCGACGCGAAGTTTCGCCGTGACGCACCCGAGCCTGCCCAACTACGTCGCGTTGACCGCAGGTTCGACCTTGGGTGTCCGTGATGACGGTGAGCCGGCATCGCATCCGCTCAAGGCCCCCAACATCTTCTCCCAGCTCGGGGGCGGTTGGCGCTCATTGGAGGAGTCGATGCCGAGCGCGTGCGACCGTGTCACGAGCGGTAGCTACGCGGCTCGGCACAACCCTGCCGTGTACTACGTGCCGTTGCGCTCGGCCTGCGCTCGTCAGGACGTACCACTGACATTCCCACTCGACCTCGGCGCCCGCTTCACCTTCATCACGCCCAACGTCTGTGACGACATGCACAGCTGCCCGATCGGGGTCGGGGATGCGTGGCTCCATCGGGTCGTCGACGACATTCTCGCGAGCGCGCCATATCGCGCACACACGCTCGCGCTGTTCATCACCTTTGACGAGAATGACCTGGCGGCTTCGAATCAGGTGGCCACGTTCGTCGTTGCACCGACCGTGCCCCGGGGACTACGCGTGGGGATGGCCTTCACCCACTATTCACTGCTTCGAACGACCGAGACGTTGCTACACGTCGGGCTGCTCGGTGCGGCGCGATCGGCTCCTTCGATGGTGCAGCCATTCCACCTCTGACGCCGGACCGTCGCCGTTTGACTCGATCGCGCGCCAGCCTCTATGTGGCAGTGGGTCAGTGGGGTCTGCTCGCGCTGCTCGCACTCGCCGTTGCCCTTCATCCCGAATTCGTCGTGCGGTGGAACGAGGTGGGACTGAGTAACTACGGCGTACACCTTCGAACCGTCATCCCCTACACCCTGGCTCTCGGACTCGGTGGTGGGTTGGCACTCGCGTCGGCGCGTTCGATCGTCGCGTCGGACCGAACTACTCGGCACCTGCGCTTCGTCCTCAACGCGTACGGCACGCTCGTGCTCTTGATTCTCGCGAGTACCTACGGTTACCGGGTCAGTTCGTCGCTTCGAGTCGTTCACATCACGATCAATGTGATCACCGCCATCTTCCTCACGGGGGCCTCGCCCTGGCTCTTCACTCGGATCCCAACACGGTCGAACTCGTTCTGGCTCACCGTCGAACTTGCCGGATTCGTGTTGGCTGTGGTTGACTTCGTGAACCTACTCCACGTGCTCTTCCTCGCCCAACTCCTGATTGGGGTCGGCTTCGGTGTCCTCATAGTTCGCGCGGTGCGTTGGGGCGATCCATGTTGAGGCTCGACGACTTCTGGTTGGTCAAGGGTCGCTTGGACTGACACCACGTAGGTCGGCGCCGGCTGCACGGATACCGTTGACGGAGCTTTTCGCTGGGGACAAAACGCCGGTCGTGTTGGACTCCCCGGTCAACGTGGCGGATCGTGTGTGAATCACCAGGAAAGGCCTGGGCTGTAAACGGATTTTGGCCAGGAACAGCGCCGAGCACCCCCAACGGGATTCGAACCCGTGCCGCCACCTTGAAAGGGTGGTGTCCTAGGCCGCTAGACGATGGGGGCCTGTACTTCGGCCACGGCGAATGCCATGGTGGTCGGGCTGCCCGGATT
>JAJYDR010000023.1 GCA_021777285.1 Actinomycetes bacterium | reverse complement strand
AAGTCGTCGCGCCCGCACTGATGGTCATGGGCATCATCTACTTCATGGGCATGGTGAGCGGCGCCCATCTCAATCCCGCCGTCACGCTCTCCTTCGCGGCGCGGGGCAACTTCCCCTGGAGCCGGGTCCCGGGTTACATCGGTGCCCAGGTCGTCGGCTCCGTCGCCGCATCCCTACTGCTCCGAGGACTCTTTGGGAACGTCGGTCATCTCGGAGCGACACTGCCCGGCCCGGGGATCTCGTCGGGCAAGGTGGTGATCGTCGAGGCACTGCTGACGCTCGGCTTGGTGAGTGTCATACTCGGCACCGCCTCGGGCGCCCGCAACGTCGGGGCCAACGCTGCGCTCGCCGTCGGTGGCTACATCGCCCTCGCTGGTCTCTGGGCCGCCCCGATCACCGGGACGTCGATGAACCCGGCCCGCTCGTTCGGACCCCAACTCGTCGGAGGCGATTGGACGTCGTGGTGGGCCTACGTCGTCGGACCACTGATCGGTGGCTTGATCGCAGTCGGTGTCGCCTGGATTCTGCGTGGACCGCCTTCACTCGCCGCGAACGAAGCCGCCCAAGGTGAACTCGACCCACTTTTCAAGACCAGCGAACTCAAGCCCCGAACTCCACGCGTACCCTGACTCAGTGACGCCTCGGGTGTTCGACGGTCGACTCCCACGAATACGCCCGCTATCGGTGATCGCCCGAAGGCTTACGCGCCCCAACGGTCCTCGGCCTCGATTGGCGAAATCGATAAACCGCACCGCGCAGCCAGTCTGATTGACTCGACTCGTTCGTGTCACGCCCGGAGGGTACTCGTCGAAGGTACACCGATTCCCAAGCTGCTCAATCGACCGCAACGCCGTGACCAGCAGTCCAGATAGGTAGAGCGGGTAAAATCACCTGGTCGCCACCGAACAACCACCACCTGGACCCGCCGAGGATATCCCCGCCACGACGTCGCTAGTCGCTGGCAAGATGATGCGACGTGGACGACCCCACTGGTCAAACCGTGACGTTGAAATCGTCGTCGTAGCCCGAGTCTTCATGAGCATCGGCCGGGCACTCGCCGGTGTCGTCACCCCGATCTACCTCGCCTTAGTGGGTTTCGGCGCCGTTGAACTGTCGGTCTACATCTTGGTCGTCGCGGCTGCATCGGCACTGTTGTCCACGGGCATCGGCACCGTCTCAGATCGCGTCGGACGGCGAACGTTCCTCGTCGTCGTCCCCCTCTTCACCGCCGTCGCAGGCGTGTTGTTCGCAGTGACCACGTCACACGCGATCCTGTTCCTCGCCGGGGCGATTGGTAGCTTCGGGCGCGGAGCGGGGGCGGGGGCGGGATCGGTCGGCCCGTACCAGCCAGCCGAGTCGGCCTACGTGACCGAGCGGGTTGAGCCTCGTCATCGCAACGCCGTCTTCGGTCGACTGACGTTCTCCTCCTCGGTGGGCGCCACGATCGGCGGACTACTCGCCCTCCTCGTACCCACGAGCCGCATTCACGCGAGCGCCGCCATCGGTGTCTTTCGAGTGGCATTCCTGATGATCACCGCCGTCTCGGTGGCTGCAGGCTTGATCGCCCTGGCCCTGCACGAGGAGCGACGGCCGCGATTCGCCGGCCACCATCTGCGGCCACGGTTCCCCCAACGTTCGCGGTGGCTCCTCTATCGACTCTGGGTGACGAACACCTTGAACGGCGCCGCCATCGGCATGTTCGGGCCATTCATCACCTACTGGTTCTACCGACGCTTCGGCGTCGGCCCGGCGGAGGTCGGTGTCCTGTTCGCCGTCATCAACGTGGCCACCATGGCCTCGAGTCTCTCGGCGGCCGCGTGGGCACGCCGCTGGGGTCTGGTTCGTACCGTCAGCGTCGTACGCGTTCTCCAGTCCCTGCTCATCATCCCGATGGTCCTGTCACCGAACTTCACGGTGGCGGGCTCGTGGTTCCTCGTACGGATGCTGGTCCAACGGATCGGCCTGCCCCTGCGCCAGTCCTACGTCGTCGGGTTGGCCGACGAGAACGAGCGCGCCTCGGTCACCGCGCTGTCCAACCTGCCGAGCCAAGTCGCGATGTCCATCAGCCCGCTGCTCACGGGCTACCTCTTCGCCGAAGCCGACCTACTCATACCCTTCGAGATAGCGGCGGTCCTGCAGATGGCGAACGCGTTGACGTTCTGGGGCTTTTTCCGACACCATCCCCCCGAGGAGGAGTCGGTGTCGCGCGCCGTTACGCCAATCGAACCCGAGCCAACCGACTAACGAGACCGACGAACACGCCTTCGATGCGCCGAGCGAGCGGTGCCGGCCCCATAGCGTCCGAACCCCGAACGCACCCGTCCCGCAACGTTCCCGTCGCTTCGAGGCACCACCGGCGGCTTGGTCCACCTGGTTGTCGCCTCGAACCCGACCGTCGTCGCGGTACGGTACATACGAGACCGGTTGGGGCGTTGGTGCGTTGAGTCGTCACGACCTCGGAGCCTGTCCGACACGCACCACGACGAGGGACGGGAGGTCAATGCGGTTACGCCGGAGAGCGGACCCCGATCCCTCGGTCACCTGGGCGGCGCTGGTCGGCGACGAGTTGACCACCGTGCTCTGCCACCACGGGGCTGAGGCGGGTCACTTCACCGTCCTTGGTCCCGACCCCTGGCAGGTGATCTGGAACGACGACCGATCAGGCTTCGTCGCTTTCCTCGAAGCCCGACACTGCCTCGTCTCGTGGCGCTCGCCGGTGGCCACGCAATCGCAACAGGCCGACCTGCTCGCCCGCCTGCATCGCCACGCGCAAGCGCTGAACAAGCAGTTGTTCGCGGTGCCGGTCAACCAGACGACGGCCGACGCGGCGGTAGCCCTGGGCATGCACGCCACCTGGATTGGCACGGAGTGCCTCATTGATCTGCGCCACTGGACGCTCCAGGGCGGCCGCCGCCAGAAGGTGCGCTGGGCCCGGAGTCATGCGACAAAGCTCGGTTACGCCTGGCGTGAAGCGCACCCACTCGTCTCGCGCACGGACTTCGACGGACTACAGCGGATCGAGGAGCGTTGGAAACAGGAGCGTCGCGAACGTCGGACCGACTCGTTCCTTCGCAATGAGTTCACCGAGCTCGCCCACCTCCGTCGCTACTTCGTCTGCGAAGGCCCAAACGGGGTCGTCGCGTCAATCACGTGCACGCCAGTCAATCGTTCGACGTGGTATCTCCAGGACCCCGTGCGAGACCCGAACGCTCCTCGGGGGGCGCTCGAAGGCGCGATGGCTCTCGCCCTTGACACCTTCCGCGAGGAGGGGTTCTCCTGGGCGTCGAACGGAACACTCCCATTCTGGCGTCCCGACGGTGTCGAGGACCGGCCTCACCCTCTCGGACCGCTCGGCGACCGGGTGCTCAACTACTTTGACCGTCGCTACCGCTTCGCCCGGATCAACCAGTTCCGCTCCAAGTTCATCCCCGACGAGACGTGGCCGGTCTTCGTCATACGGTCCCACCGATTCGTGACGCCGCGTGCGATCGGCTCACTGGTGCGCGTATTGACCCGCGCCATCGATTGAGTCGGTGACCCTCGAGCATCGGAGTTTCCCGACGAGAAACCTGTCACGGCCCTAGACGCTGACCACGGTGGTGCCTACGATGGTTCCACCACGGAGTGAGCGGCGTCGATGACGCGGCGATCCGTCGGTACCACGACCGAGCACCCGCGAACGTTGCGGGTGCCCCGACCGACGAGGGAGAACGTAACCATGGACGAGATCACGACGCTCGTCGCGCGGCCGGTCTCTACCCTCGCGGTGGTGGCGTAATGACTGAACCAATCCTGCAGGCCCGTGACCTCGTCAAACGGTTCGGTGAGTTCAACGCCGTCGACGGCGTGAGTTTCTCGGTCGACCCCGGTGAGAGCTTCGGCTTCCTCGGTCCCAACGGTGCGGGCAAGACCAGCACCATGCGGATGATCTCGGCGGTCTCGCAACCGACCGCCGGGTCGCTCAGCGTCTTCGGTCTCGACCCGCGCACCCACGGGCCCGAGATTCGTGGACGGATCGGCGTCGTCCCCCAGGAGGACACGCTCGAGCTCGAGCTCTCGGTGCGGCTCAACCTGGAGATGTTCGGCCGCTACTTCGATATTCCCCGGGCCATCCTGCGCGAACGCGCGACCGATCTCCTCGCCTTCACCCAGTTGAGCGAGCGGGCGGACGATCGCGTGGAGGATCTCTCGGGGGGGATGAAACGCCGCCTCACCATCGCGAGGGCGCTCATCAACCAGCCCGAGATACTGATCCTCGACGAGCCAACCACCGGCCTCGACCCTCAGGCGCGTCACCTGCTCTGGGACCGGCTGTACCGGCTGAAGCGCGAGGGCGTGACGTTGATCATCACGACGCACTACATGGACGAGGCCGAGCAGTTGTGCGATCGGCTCGTCGTGATGGACCACGGCACGATCGTGGCCTCGGGCACGCCTCGGGAACTGATCACCCATCACTCCACCCGAGAAGTCGTCGAGCTTCGCTTCAACACCGACTCCCACGACGGCTACCACGACCGACTCGCACCGTTCGCCCAGCGCCTAGAGGTGCTGCCCGACCGGGTCTTGCTCTACGTGGACGAGGGTGACGAGACCTTGCGACGGATCCACGAGCAACAGATCACGCCCATGAGCGCCCTCGTTCGGCGCAGCTCGCTCGAGGACGTCTTCTTACGCCTCACGGGCCGGACCCTGGTGGATTGATCGTGGCGACCCGGACCGACACCCAACTCGGCTGGTCGAGGTGGCGCCGTAGTTGGTGGTACCACGCGACGTACTACGCCCAGACCTGGCGTGGGTCCGTGGCGAGTACCGTCCTGTTCCCCATCTTCTACCTCGCCGCTCTCGGCGTCGGCGTCGGGCACCTCGTGTCGGCCCACACGGGACTGGTCGACGGCCAGACCTACCTGCACTTCATCGCGCCGAGCCTGCTCGCCACCACGACCATGCAGCTCGGCGAAGGCGAGTCGCTCTGGCCGGTGCTGGCCGCCGTGAAGTGGGTCCGGTCCTACCACGCCGCCGTCGCCACGCCACTCGAACCGATCGACATCCTCGTGGGCAAACTCTCGTGGGTCGTGACGAGGGCGGTCGCGACCGGGGTCGTCTACACGATCGTGATCGCGGCCTTCGGCGCGCTCCAGTCGTGGTGGAGCCTCACGCTCCCGCTCATCGGCGGCCTCATCACCTTGGCCTTCGCCGCACCGTTCGTCGCCTACGCCGCCGCAGTCCAGTCCGACGCGTCATTCGTCGCCATCTACCGCTTCGCGATCGTCCCGATGTTTCTCTTCTCGGCGACGTTCTATCCCGTCAACGCCTACCCCGGCTACCTACGCCCCGTGGTGCAGATCGTCCCGCTCTATCACGGGGTCGCCCTCGCGCGTTCGGCCGCCTTCGGCGAGTGGCCGATGCTACCCACCCTCGGACACCTGACGATGCTCGTCGCGATGGCCGTCGCCGGCGTCCTCTGGGGCCGACGGACCCTGCGACGCCGGTTGGTGGACTAGTGCTCACCCGGACGCTGCCCCGGTTCGGTTCTCGAAGGTCCCTGCGGGTCTTTGAACGGAACCTGACGGTCTACCGGTCGCAGTGGGTGATGTTGATCTCGGGTTTCTTCGAGCCACTCTTCTACCTGCTCAGCATCGGCATCGGGCTCAACCACCTCGTCGGTCCACTACCGCTCGGTGGCCGCCTCGTGAGCTACGCGACGTTCGTCGCGCCCGGGATGCTGGCGACGTCGGCGATGAACGGTGCGATGATTGACACGATCTTCAACACGTTCTTCCGACTGAAGATCTCCCACTCCTACGACGCGATACTCTCGACGCCGCTCGACGTGACCGACGTCGCACTCGGTGAGGTTTGGTGGGCCCTCGCGCGCGCCGGCGCCTACGGCGCCTCCTTCATCGTCTGCATGGTGCTGCTCGGCGACGCCGGCAGCGCCTGGGTCGTGCTGTGCTGGCCCGCGGCGATCCTCACGAGCCTCACCTTCAGCGCGATGGGGCTGGCTGCCTGCACCTACGTCCGCTCCTGGCAGGACTTCGACCTGGTCACCCTCGTCCAGTTGCCGATTTTCCTCTTCTCCGCGACGTTCTTTCCGATCTCGCTCTACCCACACTGGCTCGGCGCCATCGTCGCCATCTCGCCGCTCTATCAGTCCGCCGCACTACTGCGCGGTCTGTCCTTCGGCGTGTTCCAGTGGGTGATGCTCGGGCGCGTGGCCTATCTCGCCGTGCTCGCCCTCGTCGGGTTGCGCGTCGCGGCCAATCGTTTTCGCCGCATCCTCGTACCCTGAGACGGGACGGCCACCGTCCGGTCGGTGGCATTGAGCATTGGTCCGATCACGGTCAGTTATTTCGATTGACCACCGGTATTAGCAGGCCAAGTCCGTGTCGTAGGTGGTGCCACCGGAATTGACCGTACCGTACTGGGCGAGCAATAGCGGCGCGTGCGTGTCCGACGCAGACAAGGTGAAGCCTGACGTTGTCGAGGAACACGTCTTCAAGCCCGCCTGCCAGTCACCGGCCACGCCGGAGACGACGAATCCCGATCCAGTAATCGACGCCCACATCGAGGGCGTGGAATAGACACCAACCGGGATGTTCGTGCTCGACATCTCCTGGACCATGCCGGTGATCGTGGCCTGGTTGAGTGCGGCGTTGGTCGACCAGCTGTTGCCGGTCTCGACGTCAGCCCACCACATCGCCGGCGTGCCCGGCTCACTACTCACTGCCCAGGCGGCCTCGCTGCAACCGATAGCCCAGGCAGCCTGCAGTGCCGAGAGCGTGTGCCCCGATACACCAGTCGGTTGAAACATTTGTGAACTGGACTTGCAGTTGGTGGTGTCGGACTTCGCGTACGCCAGGGCGTAGCCAGTGTTGAAGTACAGCGACGACGGCGTCGTCGAAGTGTCGTTATTCGCAGCGGACCACTGTGTTGACGCGTACGGGTTCGTGGTGAACGGTCGACCGTGGGTCACGCCGATGATGGCGAAACTCGTGTTCGAGGGAGGCGTCGACGAACCCTGCGGATAAGACGCATCGTAGCCAGTTGCTGAATAGGTGTACGTAGCCGCCCCCGCGGGCGACGCCAACGGCACGGCTCCCGTCATCGCAGCGAGTGCGACGATCACACCAGCTCTCGTCATCATCGAACGTCGTGGACTTCTCAACTTCATGTTGCCCCCCATGAACGCGTCGTCGCCACCCTTCGCGGCTCGACCAACCGTCGCGCCAGCGTAGTGGACCCGTCGCACCGTGTCGAGTCTCGGTCGCGAGCATCCTCAACCGAGCGTTGGCCCGCGAACGTGCTCGATTACACCCGACCCGACAAGACGTTACGCCGACTCGTGTACTCATCGACGTCGATGTCGCCGCGTGCGAGCCGTTCGTCAAGGATCCCCAGCGCACTGCTCGGATTCGTCGATCCACGACCGTCATCCACGTCGCGACGCGACCCGTCGCGACGCCGGGACATCGAGAGCAGCAACGCGGCGATCGCCACGATCAGCAAGATGGCGAGGAAGACGAGGAAGAGCCCGCCACGCAGTCCAAGGCCCTGGTGCATCCCACCGTCGAAGAAGGGTCCGCCGAAACCCGGTTGTGGTGCGTCTGGTGGCATAGTTCGAACCCGCCTCTCTCTATTCGTTGACCAACGACAAACACACCCATTGTCGCGGCGCATGTCCACGACGCGACCCACTTCTTAAACGATTCTTCGAATCGAGGCGCCGAGAGCGGCTCTCGTACCAGTGGACGAGTCACGGTCCGTCCTTCGTTGTGCGGCACCGCTCGGTCCACGCCTCCGGCACCCAGAGCGGGGATCACTCGCGGCAGAATTGGGCCGTGACGGATCCATTCGACGGCGGCGGAGTTCTGGTCACGGGCGTGATGGCCTCTGGGAAGTCAACGATCGCCGACCTGCTCGTCCGTCGCTTCGATCGCGGGGTCCACGTGCGTGGGGACGAGTTTCGAAGGATGATCGTGACGGGTCAAGACCCCATCGGGCGAAGCCTCGGCCACGAAGCCCAACGCCAGCTCGACCTGCGCAGACGACTCACAGCGATGGTCGCGAACGAGTACTGGCGTGACGGCTTCACTGTGGTCATCCAGGACATTGTCGTTGGCGAGGCCCTACCCGAGGTCATCGACCTGCTCGACATCTCGCCACTCTTCGTCGTCGTGCTCGCCCCCCGGTCCGACGTGGTCGCTCGTCGCGAACGCGACCGTCCCAAGACGGGATACGTCAACGGTTGGGACGTCGACGCACTCGTCACGATGTTCGAGGAGACCACGCCTCGATGCGGACTCTGGCTCGACTCGTCGGACCTGTCGCCAGCGGGCACGGTCGAGGCGATCCTCAGCCGTTGCGACGAGGCTCGCGTCAAGTAGTGAACAACGATGACCGTCGAGCACGCGGGTCACTCGTCCACTCCGACGATGGCCGGTAGGCTTGGACAGCTATGCGTGCGACGAACTGCGACGGACAGGTTGGCGGGTGGACCCTCGCAGGGCCGTCAACTGTCGCTGAGTAGGGCGTGGTGGAGGTAGTGGCGCGCACGCCCGCCAATCGCCGACTTTCACGCCGACTCGGACCGTCGACGGTACTCGGACTCCTGATGAGCGCCATATTCCTGCTCGCGTCACTCGTCGTCGCCACGCCGAGCGGCGCGACACCGGGATGGCAGGTGACGTGGACGTCACCGATGGACCTCGCCCTCGGCGCGACCTACAACTCGACGGTGCGCGACACCGCGACGGTGGCGGTCGCCGGGAGTTCGGTGGAGTTGACCTTCTCCAACCTCTGGAGCGCCACGCCGACCACCTTCGGTGCCGTCACGGTCGGCGTCGACCAGAGCGGGCCCACCGTCGTCACCGGTTCCTTCGTCCCAGTCACGTTCGCCAACGGACAACGAGCCGTGACGATACCCGCGCACGGACAGGTCACGAGCAATCCCGTCGCCCTGGTCGTGCACGCCAACGAGAAGATCGCCGTCTCCATCGCCGTCTCGGGCTGGGCGACGGTGAGCGTGCACTACTGCTGTACCGGGAACATCAACACGTGGGCGACGAGCAACGGCGTCGGCGACCACACGACCGACCCGACCAGTCAGAGCTTCAACCCCCAGCTGACCGGCGCTTTCGTGCGCTGGCTCTCCGGGGTGGCGGTCGCGAATTCGCCCGCCCAAGGTGCCATCGTGGCCTTCGGGGACTCCATCACCGACGGATACGGCTACGAGAACAATGGCTTCAGTTGGGTGAACGCCCTCCAGCAGCGGATCGACCGATTACCCGCGACCGACCAGATGTCAGTCGTCAATGAGGGAATCGCCGGCAACACCTTGACCGTCTTCCCGCCGGGGACCTCCTACGCCACGAACTCCGGCGGCGTGCCGGGTGTGACGCGGCTCGCGACCGACGCGCTCGCCTGGCCGGGCGTCAAGGACGTCGTCGTCCTGCTCGGCACCAACGACATCTGGTTCGGAGCGGGCGGCGTGACGGGCAGGCCAATCCCGCCCTACGGCACCGCCGCTGCGATCGAGACGGGCCTTCGCACGGTGGCGGCCCAGGTCCGCGCTCGGGGCCTCAACGTCTACGCCATCACCCTGCTGCCGCGCGCGACGTCGACGAAGCAGGACCACGACCTGCCTGAGTACTGGGGCCCGTCGGAGCAGTCGGTGATGAGTGCCGTGAATGCGTGGCTCCTGTCAGCCCGCACTGGTTTCACCGGCGTGATCAACCTCGCCGCGGTGATGGCGGACGTCTACAACGGTGACTGCAATCCGAACACACCATTCGCGCCGTACTTCAACCCCGACCACCTTCACCCGAACGTAGCCGGCGAGACCGCCATGGCCAACGCCATCTCCACCCAGCTCTTCGGTCTGCCCGAAGCTGCGCTCAACCCACCAGTGTTGACCGCGACGCCAACGCCGGGCTGCGCCGCGGCCAAGGTGGCCTCGGCCGTCCTCGCGTCAGCGGTGCCAACGACAACCACGACCGTGGCACCCACCACGACGGTGGCACCCACGACCACGACAATCCCGTCATCGCTCCTACACAGCGCCCGTTCCCTGGCAATCTGGCTGCTGGCTGCGCTCGTGGTTATCGCCGGCGTCCTCGCCCTCGTCGCACGCCGTCGGGTCGCGAAGCGGCGTCGTGACCGGCGCCGGGCCATGCGCGTCGTTTCCTACCCGCGCGTGCCCCCACCGTCCCAGCCTCGCAACGGCCCGGACCCGCGACGTCGCAACCCGCGACGCTGACTCAGCGGAGCGAGTAGCGGTAGCGCAGGAAAGGCTCGCCGCTTCGGCTGGTCATAGCACCGTCGCTGCGCCAGCCGAGCGCCTCGTAGAAATGCCTCGCCGCCATGTCGGGCGGCGTCACGAGCACCAGTTCGTCATCACCCGCGTTGCGCGCAAAGACGATTGCCGCGTCGATCAGTGCCCGTCCGACGCCACTGCCCTGGGACGCCGAGTCGACCAGCACGTGGGTCACCTCCCCGATCCGTGGCGCATCGGCGCTTGGTGCAGCCGCGGTAGGTCGCAATCGCGCGAGGAGGAGTCGTCCCACGCCTCGCGCGTAACGGCCAGCTCGGGTTACCACGAGGTCCTTCGCCAGCCGGGGTCGCGCGGCGGCGGCGATGACGATGGCCCGAGCGAGCGCGAAACCGTGCTCGCGGACCATCGCGCGCACGTGCGTCGCGGGGTCGGTCGCCCCGAGCAGAACGCCACGCAGCGCGCCGGCGTCGTCGAGCGCGACGAAGGACATCGATCCCGGCGTCGTCGTCCACGCCCGGTAGTAGGTGCGCATGAACGAGGGCCCGAACCGTGAGAGGAACTCCATGTCGAGCACGACGAGGTGGAGCGTCACCGCCGCGTCGATGTCCGAGGCGGCGAGGTCACGCACGCTCACCACGGGTGGGACCCGTTAGCGAACGTGGCGAGTGCGGTGGGTGGTCGCAGTGGAATATCCAACTGTACGTCGAGGCACGCGGCACCGAATACGACGACGGACCCGCTGCTAGATTTACCCCGATGGCACCACCGCGACACGGCCGGCGGGTCAACGTGCGTCGGCGCCGATTCGTCGCGGTGCTCGCGCTGATCCTCATAGTCCTGCTCGTCGTCGCGACGACCCGGGGTCAGGGTCCAACCACCTCGACCACGTCCTCGACGACCGCCACCACCGCGACCTCCTCGACGACGACCACGCGAGCGACGACCCCTCACGCACCCTTCGCCGTGGGGGCCGTGACCTTCACGGTGAGCGAACCGGCCAGTGGTTCAACGGGTGCGAGGACCTTCCCCGTCACCGTGCGCTACCCCGCCGTCGGTGCCCCCGGCACGGCGCGCCTCGGCCTGGTCCCGCTTCGCGACGCCGGTCCCTTCCCGCTGCTCATCTTCTCCCAGGGCTTCGACATCTCACCCGAGGCGTACGCCGGGCTGCTCGATGCGTGGAGCGCCGCGGGTTATGTCGTCGCCGATCCCGCGTATCCCTACACGTCACCGAACGCCACCGGCGGCGTCATCCGCAGTGACATCGTCCACCACCCACATGACCTCAGTTTCCTGATCACCACGTTGATCGCGGACAGCGCGCAGGCCGGCAACGCCCTCGGCGGACTGGTGGACACCCACGAGATCGGCGTCGTCGGCCAGTCCGACGGCGGTGACGTGAGCCTCGCGGCGGTGGCGAACTCGTGCTGTCGCGACGCGCGAATCGGCGCCGCAGTGATCCTCTCGGGGGCCGAACTGTCCTGGTTCCCCGGAACGTACTTCACCTCCGGTTCGACACCCCTCCTCGTCGTCCAAGGCACGAACGACCTAACGATGAATCCCGTCACCTGCAGCGTCACGCTCTACAACGAGGCGCCCGCACCCAAGTACTACCTGGCGATGATCGGCCAGACCCACCTCAGCGCGTACGTGCCCGCCGGGCCAGCGCGCAACGTAGTGGCGGCGGCGTCGATCGACTTCTTCAACGCCTATCTGCGACACGCACCGGGCGCGCTCGCCGCGATGCGGGCGGCGGGCACACGTCCGGGGCTCGCCACGATCACCAGCGCGTCGAAGGTTCCCCTCGTCGCGGGGACGTGCCCCGACGCGCCGCTCGGCTGATCAGCCGCGTGGCTTGACGCCCTTGACGACGTTGGCCTCGGCCACGACGTTCACGCTCGTGAGGTCCACGAAGCCAGCGGCCTCGTAGAGGCGCATCCAGGCGTCGGGCGTGATCGGACGCTCGCGGAGCCGGAAGATGTAGCGACCGGCGTTCTTGAGGATCCGCCAGTAGCCAGGGATCCCCTTCTTCGCCATCACCTTGATCTTGCTCGCGATGACCTGGCGGTCCTCGGTCGTGGCGCCGCGCCCGAGCATCATGTCGGAGTTGATCAGCACGCCGCCGGGCCGCAGCCAGCCGAAGGCTGCGGTGACGACCTTGGCCTTGTCCGAGTCCAGGAGGTGGTGCAGTGCGTAGTTACTGATCACGAGGTCCAGCGACGACGGATCGATGGCGAGGTGTTCGATCGGCGAGACGATCCCCGAGACGTGGTCGAGTCCTTCGGCCTTGGCCTGGGCGACCATCCGGTCCACCATCGCCGCACTCACGTCGACGCCGATAACGGTGGCGCCGCGCCGCGCGAGTTCGAGCGCCAGGCGCCCACCGCCACAGCCGAGGTCCATGCAGACCATGCCGGGCTTGACGTCGGCAACCTCGATGGCCTTGGCGGCAACCTTGGTCATCCCGACGTCATTGTGGCGGTCCCACGTGTCGGCCCGACGGGTCCACGTGCGCCGTTGCGTCGCGATCGACAGGCGCGTGGACTGCTTCTTGCCCCACGAGGGGTTCGTTTCTCTGGGCGCGTTGGACATGTTCTCTCTTTTTCGGGGGGCCGATCGGTTTCAACGACTGTTGTCTTCCAGGACGACGGGACTTCACGACCTGGCAACCGGCGTCACCCTGACGCCCGCCGACCAGGAACCGATTCTACCGGTCGAGGTGAGCGTCGACACCGACGGGGCACTTCACCACACCTTCGGCCGGGACCGCTTCGTTTCTACCGTACGTCGGCCGACCACGCCGCCATCTCCGCGGCGAACAGGTCCAACCCGAGGGGGCCGAGTTCGAGCGCCTGCTGGTGGAACGCCTTGAGGTCGAAACGTGCGCCGAGTCGCGAACGGGCCTCGTCGCGCACCTCGAGCCAGCGTCGTTGGCCGACCTTGTACGAGATCGCCTGGCCCGGCATGCCGAGGTACCGGTCGACCTCGGACACCGCGCTGGCGTGCTCTTCGATCGCCCACTCCTCGAGGAGTGCGACCGCCATCTCGGCGGTCCACGGCCTCGACGAGCAGTCACCAAGCGACCCGAGCACACCGAGGTCGTCGGGTGCGTCTAGTCCCAGGTGCAACCCGACGTCCACGACGATCCGGTTCGCCCGCAACGCCTGTCCGGCGAGGTACCCGAACTCCTCAGCCGGGCTCGCGTACCCATCGAGCTCCTCCATCAATCGCTCGGCGTAGAGCGCCCATCCCTCGCCGTACCCTGACGTCCAACCGCGAAGACGATGGAACCGCGACTGACGGTCGGCCGACAACATCGCGATCGCCGCCTGGAGGTGGTGACCGGGTACGGCCTCGTGATACCAGGTCGCTGGGAAGCGCCACCACGCGAACGACGTGGCACCCATCGTGGGGTACCACGTGGTGCCCGGGCGCGAGAGGTCCTCACTCACGGGGATGTAATACGCGGCCGACGCCGACCCTTCGGGTGCGAGTCGTACGTCACAGAACCGCACCCGCGGATCGATGTCGAAGTGCACGCCATCGAGCCGATCGACGGCGGCGTCGACGAACGAGCGCAGTCGAGCGAGCAGGGTCTGCGTACCGTCGACGAGTTGCTCCGGATCGTGGTCGAGCAGGACCGAGACCTCGCGCAGGCCCTCTACCCCGGGATACATCGAGTCGGCCAGTGCCACCATCCGATCGTGGATCCGACGGGACTCCTCCCACCCCCATCGATAGAGTTCCTCGAGGTCGAGCTCCGCGCCGGTGAAGTAGCGCGCCCACGGCTCGTAGCGCTCGCGACCGCACCCGTCCTCCATGGTCGTACGCGGGGCCACCGTCGATCGCAACCACGTGGCGAGTTCGCCGCACGCGCGGTCGGCCGCGGCGGCGGCCTCCCCCAACCCGGATTCGGCGAGGTCAACACCCGTTTCGGTCGCGACACGCTGGGCCACGTCGGCGAACGAACCGTCCGCGTACGTGCGCGCCTGGTCAGCGACACCGAGCACGTGACGGCGCGACGGCAGTTGCTCGCTCGTGGCGTTCGCCAGCGAGCCACGCCAACTGGCGAGTGATCCCGCGACGGCGCTCAGCCGTGTCGCGATGACCGCGGCGTCGGCTGGCGACTGCGCGTCCATGAGTTCGAAGACCTGTCGGATCTCCGACAATGGTGACGAGATGACCGAGAAGGTCCGTCGCACCTCACCGGAGCGCAGCAACGCGCGGTCGCTCGACAGTCGCTCGACGATAACAGCCTTGGCGATCCGGTCGACGTCGTCGATCGGCTCGATCGCCTCGACGACGGCCAGGGACTCCCCCAGCATCCGCTCGTCATCGTGCTGGTGCTCCACGGAGAAGTCCGGGAGTTGATCGTCGTAGCCGGCGACGCCGGCCATCGTCGCGAAGAGTGGATCACGCGCGGCGAGTTCGTCGACCAACCGATCGGCGAAGGCGAACAGGGGCGAGCGTGCAGTGGTCTGGTCGTTGGTGGTCACGACATTCATTGTCTCACGACTGCGTTGGGCCGGCTCAGATTGCGGACGCGACGCGCAGTCCGTCGAGCACGGCTTCTTCGACCGTGCGTGGCGCGAGGCAGTCCCCGATGAGCTCGATGGGGACACCGGCCGCGGCGAGTTCGTCGGCCAACCGGCGCGTCGGACGGTGGCCCGTCGCGAGGACGACGGCCGACACGTGGTCCACGATGACGGGCTCGTCGGTCAAGACGTGCTGAAGGTAGACCGAGTCGTCATCGACCCCAAAGAGACGCACGAGCGTGAGGACCGCCACTCCCGCACGCGAGAGCGCCGCCAGGTGCTCGTCGCGAACGTACTGCTGGAGCGACGCGCCAGCGAAGTAACCCGGAGTCGCAAGGGTCACCTCGTGGCCGGCTGAGGCGAGGAGACGCGCGACCCCGACGCCCACCCAGTCGTCACGCCAGTCGACGACGACGACCCTGCCCGGGGGTACCGCGTGGCCCAGTAGTACCGAATCGGCGTCGAGGATCGTGGGCGCACCGAGGACCTCCATGGATGGCCGGTATGGCCGGGACCCCGTCGCTATCACCACGCGGTCGCCCGACCACGCTGCGACGAGATCGCGCTCGACGTGCGAGTTGAGCACGATTGTCACGCCCGCGCGGCGCGCCTCGCGTTCCAGGTTCGTCGCGACACCACCGAACTCGTCGCGACCCGGCAGACGCTGGGCGAGCAGGACCTGGCCCCCCAGATAGGTCGACATTTCGTGCAGGGTCACGTGATGTCCGCGCTCGGCGGCTACGGCCGCCGCCTTGAGCCCCGCGGGTCCACCGCCAACGACGAGCACGTGTTGTGGCCTCGTAGCGCGCACCCGACGGCCCACGGTCAGTTCACGCCCCGTCTCGGGGTGTTGGATGCACGAGATCGCGAAACCGGCGTGGAAGTGACCGATGCACGCCTGGTTGCACGCGACACAGGCGCGGATCTCCTCGGCCCGGCCGTCTCGGGCCAGGTTCGCCATAGCCGGGTCACAGATCATCGCGCGGGTCATCACGCAAGCGTCGGCGAGGCCGTCGGCGAGGATCCGTTCCGCATCCTGGGGCTGGTTGATCCGACCGGCCACGAAGACCGGGACGCTGACCGCCTCGCGCACCTGCTTCGCTGCGGGCGCGACGTAACCATTGGCGACGTTCATCGGTGGCGCGATGTGGTCAGAACCCGCAAGAGTCGCCGAGGTGCCCGTCGTCACGCTCACGTAGTCAATGAGCCCTAAGTCGGCGAGTGACTGCGCCGCACGAAGGGCGACGTCGGGGGCGAGGCCCCGGGGGTCGCGCTCGTCCATCGAGGCGCGCAGTCCGACAATCGGTCCGGGGCCGACCTGGTCACGGATTGCGCGCACCACGTCGGCGAGGAACCGCAGCCGTCGAGCCGCGTCCCCGCCGTACTCGTCGTCGCGCTCATTCACGAAGGGGTTCAAGAACTGCGCGGGCAAATAACCGTGACTCGCAACCACCTCGACGCCGTCGAGACCCGCGCGGATGAGTCGCGCCGCACCCTGGGCGTAGCCGTCGACGATTGCGACAATCTCGTCACGGCCCAACGCGCGTGGCATCACGCGGAATCGCTCATTGGCAACGGCGGAAGGCGCCACGGCGACCGGAAGCGATCCGTCAACGGACTCCATCACCTCACGGCCCGGGTGGAACAGCTGGCCGACGATCGTGGTGCCGTGAGCGTGCACGGTTTCAGCCAGCCGTCGGTAGCCGTCGATACATCCGTCGTCGGTCGCCATCAGGACGTGGGCCGTGTAGCGCGCCGTCTCGTGGATTCCGGCGACCTGGACGACGATCAGTCCAACACCCCCGGCCGCGCGCGCCTCGTGGTAGGCGATCAGCTGGTCGGTGATCCGACCATCTTGGACCATCACGGTGTCGTGTCCCGACGAGATGATGCGATTCTTCACCACCGTGCGCCCGACGACGAGGGGTTCAAAGAGACGGTCGAAACTCATCAACACCCCGGAGAGACGCCGCGCGACACGCCCCGAGGCTACTCACGGCGTCGTGGTCCCCTCGCACTCGCCAGGATGACCGGTGGCGTACGCCCGCTATCGAACTGGCGGGAATCGGCTCTCGTTCGCGGCCAGTTTGGCGCGAACCACGTCGGCGAGGTCGACGTCGAGGACGTCCGCCAGTCGGAGCAGGAAGATCAGCACGTCAGCCATCTCGAACTCGATGGCTCGGCGATGCTCCACCGCAAGACGGTCCGATGCCGACTCATCGGCTGTCAACCACCGGAACTCGGCGACGAGTTCTCCGGCTTCGCCCGCAACCGCCATCGCGAGGTTCTTCGGCGTGTGGAACGGACCCCAGTCACGCGCCTCGGCAAAGGTGCGCGTCTCGAGGCGTAGGTCCTCCAGCTCACCCATCGCTCTCCCTTCACCGCCATCGCTGACGTCACCGGCACGGTGATCATCTCAGTACTATCCCGGCCGAACAAGATGACCGTGACGGTCCCGTAGAGTAGCGCGAGGAGAAAGGAGTCCGATGACCACGATCCGTCGTCGTACCATGATCCCGATCGCGCTGCTCACGGCCCTCGTCATCGCCAGCGCGGTCACGGCGTGGCTCTCGAGCCAGTCGTCGGGGACGAGCGCGCCGGGCCCCGAGGGCGTCCCTGTTTTGAGCGTGCCGGTCCTAGCGCCCGCCGGCGCAGCCAACGGATCGCCGGTCGACGGCATCACCTGTCGGCCCATCGGCCAAGAGACCGTTCACTACCACGTTCACGTGCTCGTCTCCATCTACGTCGACGGTCAACGCGAACGACTCCCCGCCGGTATCGGTGTGACCGCACCAGCGGTCACCACCGGTTCAGGTCCGACGACCTTCGTCGACGTCGGACTGCACGACTGTCTCTATTGGCTCCACACCCACGCCAATGACGGCATCATCCACGTCGAGGCACCAGCCAAGGGTCACTTCACCCTGGGGCAGTTCTTCGACATCTGGGGTCAGCCGCTCTCGAGCAACCGGGTTGGTCCCGCCGTTGGGCACGTTGTCGTCTTCGAGAACGGCCAGCGATACTCGACCGCGCCGCGCGCGGTGCCGTTGCTCGCCGGTGGCGTGATCCAAATCGACGTGGGCTCACCACTCGTCGCCTACCAACCTCAGTCGTTTCACGTCACCGGTCTCTGCGGAGCCGGCACGAGCAGTTGTGCGAGCAAGCCGAGCTGATCGGTTCACGACGCCCGGGCCCGACGATGCACCCGGATGCCACGCGAACTCATCTCGACGGCCACCAGGTGCGTCACGTGGCCGTCGAATCCGTTGGTCCGGGGCCGTCGACTGACGAGCGTCGTCGAAGGGCCGAGGCCCCGTGTCCCCGTCGCCTCGGTTCCACGGCGATAACGTCGGACGGGGACGAGACGAGGTGAGACACGCGTACCACCGAGCTAGAACGAGTGGTTCGCGACTACGAGTCCGCGGTCGGCAACTACCTTCGTAGGCGTCTCTACCCCTTGAGTGAGGCTGACCTCGATGACCTGGTGGCAGAGACCTTCACTATTGTGTGGCGCCGATTCGACGCGATGCCGAGCGACGCCGAACTCCCCTGGATCATCGGTGTTGCGCGCAACGTTCTCCATAACGCCCAACGATCGCGACATCGCCGCGTCGTCCATGAGGGGGCGGTACGGGTGCGTGACGATGCGTCGTCCGCCGAGGACATCGTCGTCGCCGACGCTCGCGTGCGTCACGCGCTCGATTCACTACGTGGCGACGAGCGCGAGGTGCTACTCCTGAACGCCTGGGACGGCCTCAGTGTCGCCGACGTCGCCCGAGTCCTCGGCGTGAGCGCCGACGCAGCAGCTGTGCGACTCTCGCGTGCGCGGCACCGATTCCGCACCCTCTTTGATGAATGGAACGAGTCGTGAAACTTCGGGCCCGTACCGGACAGGATGCACGTGGAGGAGGTCGCCATGCGTGACGCGATCGAAGCGCTCGTAGACGAGGACCCGGCCAGCGCGGCCTACCACCACCCCGACCCCGTATCACTGGCTGCACGGATCATCGCCGCCGGTCGCCGGCCCACGTTGCCGGGACGCTTCCGCCTCGCGGTCGCCGCGGCGGTCGCCGCATCAGGAGTGGTGACCGTCGCCCTCGTCGCCACACTCAACGCGGTCCCGACACTGCCGCTGCTCGCCTTCGCGGCGAATCCGCCCACCTTCGCCGCGGCCAAGACGGCCGAGGGCACGGTGGCGAACACGGCCGCGAGCACGGCGCGGCCCGTCGCGGGGACGTTCGGCCCGGGCGATTCGCTCGCGAGCGCGTACCAACTCCTAGTCCCCACCTCGGGGCTAACTGCGACGATGAGACTCGGCGCGGCCCTTGGCGTCGTCGGCACGATCGGCGGGTACAACGGCACGGTCTTCACCGAGACGAGCGCGACGGGAGCTCGCGTTGTCTACGACACGACGACGGGACTCGCCCAGTGGCGTTTCCAGGCCGGGACGGCGAGCGGGCCGAGCCCGGCGCAACTCGCCGCGGCGATTACCCGCCAGCGTTGGGGCTACACCGTCACCATCGAATCAACGACGGCGACGAACCCGGTCGTGGTGGACGGCTCAACGACGACGCTCGCCGTTCGCGTCACCGTCCACAACGGCCACGTGGTCACCGCCTCCGGACCGGCCTTCGTCGTCACGGCGCTGACCAACTATCGACTCCGCTCACCGACCGCCGCGCTCGCGGCGCTGTCGACCACCCAGCCGACGACGGCGACCTCGGTCGCGCTCTCGTGGTCTGTCTACACGCTCGCCGATCACCTGGAATGGCTCTTGCCGACATTCGTCTACCGCGGCCACAGCGGGAACCGCGCGTGGACCGGTCAATCCCTCGCGGTCCAGACCGCGACGCCGACGGGCACGGACGGCTGACTCAACGACGTTCGATGAGATCGAAGTACTCGTCTCGCCAGAGGTCGAAGTACTCCTCAGGCAACAGCACCGCGTGCGTCGGCTCGAGCTTCTCCACGAAGGAGCGCTCGTGGCTCACCGCGACGATCGTGCCGCGCCACTGACGCAACATGTCACCGAGCGCGTCGACGCTCGCCGGGTCGAGGTTGTTCGTCGGCTCGTCGAGCAGCAGCAGGTTCGCCCGTGACGCCGCCAGGATCGCGATGGCGAGCTTGGCCCGCTCACCACCCGAGAGGGTGCCTGGTAGCTGGTGCGCGGCCGAGCCCTTCAACCCGAAGGCGCCCAGCAGCGCGCGACGTTGAACCTCGGTCTCGACCGTGGCGTCAGCGAGATGCGCAAGCACGGTCTTGGTGAAGTCCAGCTGCTCGTGCTCCTGGGCGAAGTAGCCGACCTCCACGTTCGCACCGAAGCGGACCTCGCCACCCTGGGGCTGCTGCGTGCCGGCGAGACAACGCAGCAGTGACGACTTGCCCGCACCGTTTCGGCCCACGATCAGGATACGGTCGCCGCGGCGGGTGATAAACGAGGCGTCGCGCAGGACGTCGAGGTCGCCGTAGCGCACGGCGATGCGCTCGACCGTCATCGGCACGTCACCGCTGCGCGGAGGCTCAGGCAGGCGGAACTTGACGGTCCGCTCCTTCTTGGTGACCTCGACCCGACCAACCTCGAGCTTGCCGACGCGCCGGTCCAAGACCTTGGCCTTTCGAGCGCGCGCCTCGGTCTGGCCACGCATCGAGTCCGCGAGGGTCTTCAGTCGGCTGATTTCGGCGTCCTGGGCCACCGCCAACTTCTCCTCGGCCAACCGACGAGACTCGTCTTGAGCGAGGTACGACGAGTAGTTACCCTTGTACTCGCGCAGCTGACCGTCGCGCAGCGCCAGGACCCGGCTGATCGCTCGGTCCAGCAACGGCAGGTCGTGACTGATCACAACGACTGTCCCGCGGAAGCGCTCGAGCTCGTCGAACAGCCATCGCTTGGCCGCCATGTCCAAGTGGTTCGTCGGCTCGTCGAGCACCATGATGTCGGGCTGCTCGTAGAGCACCCGCATCAAGTCGATGCGGCGACGCTGACCACCCGACAGCGAGCTCAGGTCCTCGAGGAGCAGCGACTCGTCGAGCCCGAGTCCCGCCGCCAACCGCGCCACCTCGGACTCGGCCTCGTAGCCACCACGTTCGCCGAAATCGGCCTCGAGCGAGGTGAAGCGCTCGATCGTCTCGTCGGTTGGGTTGGCTGCGAGCTCGTGACGCGCGTGTTGCATATCGGCGTCCAGTAGGTCGAGTCCGCGTGCGGACAGCACGTGGGAGAGCCCGATCGACTCGACACCGAGTCCGCCGGGGATGGGCTCTTGGGGTAGGTGGCTGAGCGCTCCCTGGTGGGTGACTGCGCCACCAATCCGTAGGTGCTCGGGGGTCTCACCGCGCAGCGCTGCGAGCAGCGTCGACTTGCCGACACCGTTTCGCCCGACCACGCCCACCTTCTCGCCGTCACCGATGGTGAAGGACACGGGTTCGACGATCCGGCGCGCGCCGATCTCGATGGAGAGGTCTCGAACAATAAGCAAGGTTTCGACCCTACCGGGACCGCGCGACG
>JAJYDR010000154.1 GCA_021777285.1 Actinomycetes bacterium | reverse complement strand
TTCTCGAAGCAGCGCGCCAGGCGTCGCCGTCGCACGAGGTGGCCGTGGGCTACCTCGACCCGCCAGGCGTGACGGATGGGGCGAAAGACCTTGGCGCTGTGCTCGTTGCGTGGCAGCTCGTCCCATCCGACGCAGCGAACCTCGTAGCCGAACTTTGTCGAGAGTCGCTGGGCAGCAGACGTCGCGGTGCCGCGGTCCACGAGCACGAGTTCCAACCGTTCGTCCGCTCCGGTTCGGGCGAGGTCATCGAGTATCTGTTCGACGGCGTTCGCCTCGGACGTCGAGGCGGGGACGACTCGCACACAGAGCGGCAGACCGGTGACGTCCACGCAGACAATGCGCTTGGCCCCGTTGGTGCGGCCATAGGGACCACCTTGGTTGTGGAAGGTAACACCCCCGTTCGAGGCCCCGCGAGCGAGGTGGGTGTCGATGACCACCATCGAGGGCCGCGGGTCCTTTCGCCCGAGAGCGGTGCGCGACGAGGCATGCAGCGAGGCGAGAACCCGGGCCCACGTTCCGCTCCTCGACCATCTTCGAAACTGGGACCAGACCCGGGTCCAAGGACCGAACTCCCCGGGCAGGAAGCGCCACTGGCACCCGGTGTGTGAGATGTAGAGCATTGCGTCGACGACGTGGCGCAGGTCATTTCCGTGTTTCGGTCCTCGTTTGGAGGGAACCAGCAGCAAAGGTTCCAGCATCTTCCACTGGTCATCGGTCAGGTCACTCGAATAGGCCACGACTTGATGGTGACGGTGGTGGCTCCTGGCGCACACGCCAATTAGGACACACGCTCTAAGTCCGAAAGCTATTCCCGGTCTGCCAGCTTCTCGGTGGACCTTGAGTCACTCAATACGAATCGGATGATTTGAGTTGAGGACGCATCACGGACGCGCAGGATGCATGGTATCCTTACCTTTAGTGATAAGTAAGGAGCCCAGATGGACGTAGCAGCACGAGTGACATCCAAGGGACAGGTCACGGTCCCGAAGGCGGTCCGCGAAGCTTTGGGAGTGAATGAGGGCGACGCACTCATCTTCAGAATCGAGGGCAACCGGGCGGTCATTGCCCGCACTCCAGATTTTCTGGAGCTCGCCGGCCAACTTCGGATTCCCGCTTCAAAGAAGAATGCGGCGTGGGACCACGTGATCACGAGCACGCGGGCAAACAGGGGCGCAAAGAATCGGTGAGCGCTTTCGTCGACACCAACGTCCTCGTTCGTCACCTTGTGGGTGACCCGCCTGACTTGGCTGCACGCGCGACGGCCTATCTCAGAAAGGAAACGGGGCTCCTTGTGGCGGATCTCGTCTTCGCCGAGACAATTTACGTTCTTGAGTCCTTCTACGAGGTCGCGCGACCGAAGATAAGCGAAGCAATGCGAGCACTCATAATGATGGAATCAGTAAGCATCGTCGACGCGCCTCTCCTCCTTCGCTCGCTCGAGATCTACGAACACGATCGCCTAGATTTCGCCGAGTCGTACCTCATCGCATCAGCTGAGTCAACCAAAATTCTGCAGGTAGCATCGTTCGACCGCTCGATTGATCGGGTTCAAAGTATTAAGCGCATCAAGCCATAAAGTACTAATGGTCCGTCGGTGGACGTTGCATCACCTTTAGAACCCGCCACGCCCCGGTGCCCCAGTTACGCTATAATTCTGTACATGACGACACTACCCATTGCCGACGCTCGCGCCCAGTTATCCAAATTGGTCGACGAAGCCAGTTCGACCCACGAACGAATCGAAATCACAAAGAATGGGCGTCGAGCCGCCGTGCTCATGGGCGTTGACGACTATGACGCTATGCGCGAGACGATTGCCGTGTTATCCGACTCGGCCCTCGTGCTTGCTCACGAAGTAGGCGTGCAGGATTTTGCGAAAGGCGACGCTCTCAACGCCGATCAACTGGCGGAATTAGTGAAGAACGTCGGGCGCAGTGTCGACACCAAATGAAGACAGCTACAACCTACGAGTCACCCGTTCAGTAGCGTCGGCACTTACCGACGTGCTCCCCGAGAAGATTGCGCACGCGGTGTACGAATTCATCACGGGTCCCTTACTTGAGAATCCACAACGTGTTGGCAAGCCTCTTGGTCCACCCTTGAAACCCGCGTACTCAGCGCGCCGGGGCGACTATCGGGTCCTGTACTTCATTGACGACGCCACGCACACGGTAAAGGTCACCGCGATCAGACATCGCGCAGACGCGTATTGGTCGTGAACCACTGCGATCAATCGCCGCCATGCCCGAACGGTTCGCACAATCGGATCTTGTGGATGGCCTTGAGTTGCACCAGAACCAGCAGAACCGACTTCCACGCGTTCTGCTCATAGACAATACGTACTAAGGTAGTGACATGACGAGACCCGAAGATGACACAATCGGAAAGCTCCTAAAGCGAGCACGCGTCAGCGCTCACCTGTCACAGACCGAAGTTGCACGTCGTGCGGGCGTCGCGCAGAGCGTCGTCAGTGCATACGAGTCTGGCCGCAGGGAACCTTCGATCTCCACGTTTGAACGTCTCGTACGCGCAACGGGGCACCGCCTCGTCCTCAACTTGGAACGTACAAATGAGTATCCAAGTGGAATCCCGGACACCCCTCTAGGTCGTCGGCTCCGCCAGCGGCGACGCTCTGTACTCGCCTGTGCAGCGCGCCATGGTGCGAGCAACGTCCGCGTCTTTGGCAGCGCCGCACGAGGTGAAGACCAGGCAGAAAGCGACGTCGACTTAGTGGTCGATTTGGATCGTAGTACAGGACTATTTTCGTTAGAGGCACTGCGCAGGGAACTCTCGGAGATACTGGGAGTCTCTGTCGACGTTGCTCCTTCTGACAGCCTCAGGCCTCGGGTCCGAGAAGTGGTGGAACGCGAAGCCATCCCACTATGAGTTCGCGACACGACGAAGAGCGCCTCGCCGACATTGTGGACGCAATCACCGCGATCAGGAGTCACCTCACCCGTGGCGATCTCTCCGACGGCCTCATTTTTGACGCTGTTCGGCTTCGACTGATTGAAATTGGCGAGGCCGTCAAATTGTTAGATCCCGAGCTCGTAGCGAGCGAACCCGATGTCAGGTGGTCTGATGCAGCCGGCATGCGTGACTGGCTGGCGCACCACTATTTCGACACATCCCGAGCAATCGTCGAAACGACCATTATGGAGGATCTTCCCCCACTCGAAGCAGCTGTCATTCAACTTGAAGCGCGGCTCGAACGCTCCAGGCAACGCAACCGCGATTTTCGAAATCCACAGAAGGACATCGATCCAGGACTTGGGCGGTAGCGCTCACCCATTGAATCCGCCATTCCTCAAGGCGATGCGACCTTGCACATCGTGAATTGTTAATCGTGAATCTTCAGTGGAGGTGATGGGATTCGAACCCACTGCCTCTACATTGCGAACGTAGCGCTCTACCAATTGAGCTACACCCCCGAAGGAGCCACCAGTTTAGCCCAACGCGTAGCGGTCAGATTCGTCGTCGTGCCACCGGCCATTCGCTCGGGCACCCGGGCGGGTCTCGAAAGGTGGGAACTCCTCGAATTCATCATCGACGTACTCGTCATAGACCGGTTCGCTGTGACGTGGGGCGCGGGCTCGACGGGAGTCGAGTGGCTCGACCGGCGCTGCGGGACGACGACTGAGCGAACCGACCCCGAGCGACGACTCGTGGAGGTACCCCTGGCCCACCGCGTAGAACGCCAGCGCGATGAACCCGACGACGCCGATCCACGCGACGATTGCGAGGTCCCAGGCCAACGCGAAGCCAGTAAAGAATCCGATGATGCTGAGCGTCACCGCGGTCAGGACGAGACGGGTGAACACGACACGCCGACGAGCGCGCATCGAGCGCGCTCGACTGGTCGGAATCGCCCGTGTAGACGTCGGCCGGTTAGACGCCGGCCGTGGTGTCGTCGCGTAGGCCGCGGCGTACCGGTTGGCAGTCGGGCGCTGGGGCGAGGGTGCCTCGGCGCGCACGTCGCGACGCCAGGCGGGCGACTCATCGAACTCGTAGTCCTCGCTCCACTCGTCCCATGAACTGCGGGCTTCGAGTGTCTGGTAGGTGTCATCGTCGTGAACGACCGTCAGATGCGGACGACGGGGCTGAGCGCGCTCTGGCTCGTAGGAGCCGTAGCCGTCGTACTCGTCCAAACGGTGCACTGGTTCGACGACCGCGCGTCGGGCCAAGACGTCGTGTTCTTCGTGGAAGTGCTCGATTGACCGGTCGTTTCGATTGTCGCGAATCCGCCGTACCAGCATCGGGATGAGGAACGCACCCCAGAGCAGTAGCAGGATGATTAGTAGCATCCGGCTCGCGTTCGCTGGATCTCACTCGACATTGCCGTTAAATGTACAAGGCCGTCACGTGAAATTGGTGGATGTTACTCCTCGTGCAGTCCACATTCGACTTTGTCACCACCGGCCCA
>JAJYDR010000153.1 GCA_021777285.1 Actinomycetes bacterium | reverse complement strand
CGCCACGGTTGGCGATTAGGACCTTCTGTAACACGCGTTCCTCCGTCTCAGCACTGTCCTTTTCTACCACTCGGCCTCTCGACCCTAGAGTCTGTGCGTGGATTCGATGATCTGGCAGGTCGAGGAGGTGGCGTCCATCGATTCGACCAATTCCTGGCTCGTGGAGCAGGCCCGCGATGGCGCAGCCGAGGGGCGCGCCATCCTCGCGGGGTTCCAGCGAGCCGGTCGGGGCCGACTGGACCGCAGGTGGGAGGCGCCGGCCGACAGTGCATTGCTGCTCTCGCTGCTCCTGAGACCCCCCACACTTCGCGGTGCGTCATGGGCGGTGTCGGCCGTGGCACTTTCGGTGCGCGCGGCGCTCGTGCGTCTCAGCGGTGTACGGCCGCAGCTGAAGTGGCCAAACGACCTCGTGGTTGGCGACGAGAAGCTCGGTGGGCTGCTCGCCGAACTGGTCACCGACGAACCGCCTGCCGTGGTCGTCGGCGTCGGTGTCAACCTCACCGAGTACCCACCAGGTCTGGCGGCGACCAGCGTGCGACAGCGCTCGGGCGTGACCCTGTGGCCGCGCGCGCTCGCGGACATCGTCTTCGAGGAGGTCGAGGGACGTCGTCGCCTCCTCGACGACGAACAGGGGCTGGCGACGCTTCGTGATGAGTACCGCACCGCGTCGGCGACCATCGGGAGGACCGTGCGCGTCATGCTGCTCGAGCACACCGTGGTCGGTGACGCCGTCGACGTCGACGAGAACGGTGCGCTCGTGGTCGACGTGGACGGGGAACGGCGCGTGTTCTCCGCGGCCGACGTCGTGCACCTGCGGGCCCAGGACCGGGCCGGTGATTCGTGAGTGCGGTGCGAGTGCTCGTGACTGGCGCGGCGGGCCAGGTGGGGGTGGACCTGGTCTCGACGTTGCGCGGGGAGTTCCCCCCGGGCGCCGAGCCGCGCTGGCGACCCGACGGCCTGGCCGTCGCGAACGATGAGTTCGAGGTGCTCGGGCTCGCGCGGCGTGAGTTCGACATCACCAACCGCGAGGCCGTCGCCAACGGGCTTTCGCTCGCGCGACCGGACGTGGTGGTCAACCTCGCGGCCTATACCGCGGTCGATCGGGCTGAACAAGACATCGAAGCGTGTTACGCCGTGAATGCGGACGCGACGGGACTGCTGTCGGAGTCCTGTGCGGCGCTCGGCATTCACTTCGTCACGGTCTCGACGGACTACGTCTTTGACGGGCAGAAGGGGGCCGGGTACGTCGAGGACGACCAGGCGAACCCCCAGAGCGTCTACGGGGCGTCCAAGTGGGCCGGTGAACAACGGTGCCGCGCGCAGGACACCATCGTGCGCACGTCGTGGGTGATGGGTGTGCGCGGCCACAGCGTCGTGCACGTGATCGCCGAGCGGGCGGCGAACGGGTCAACCGTGCGATTCGTGGACGACCAGACCGGAACCGTGACCCTCGCCGCGGACCTCGCCCGGGCGCTCGTGACGATCGTGCGCGAACGTCCCGGCGGCGTGTGGCACGTCGCGAACGAGGGGACCACCACCTGGTTCGACGTGGCCCGTTTCGTCGGCCACGAACTCGGCCGTGACGACACCTTCGCCACACCTATCGCGACCGCGGCACTCGCACCCCAACCGCTCGCGACGCGACCGACGCGTAGCGACCTCGACACGGCCAAATGGCGTTCGCGCTGGTCGGCGTTGCCCGATTGGCGAGACGGCGTCGCGCGCCTGCTTCGGGACCGGGCGTCGTGAGCCTTCCCGTGACCGCGGTCGTGGTGGACTACCACGCCGATGAAGCGCTGGTGGACTGCGTACGTTCGTTGCGCGCCAATGACGTCGATCGGATCGTGGTGGTCGAGAACGGTCTGCCCGGCTCGACGAGTGCGTACGTTGACTTGGACGCGGTGACCCTCGTGGAACCCGGTCTCAACCTCGGCTATGGCCGGGGCGTGAATCGGGGGGTGGCCGCCGAGCGGTCGAACCCCTACCTGCTGATCGCGAACCCCGACCTCATCGTGCACGACGGCGCGGTTGCCACGATGGTGGCCTACCTCGACGGGCACCCGAGTGTCGGCGTGGTCGGACCGACGATCCAACGACCCGACGGGTCGCGGTACCCCTCGCTTCGAGTCTTTCCCAATGTGTGGCTCGCCGGGGCCCACGCCGTGCTCGCACCCTGGTGGCCCGGCAATCCCGCGACAGCGCGCTACCGCTCGCCGCGCGTTGACGGCACGGTCGACTGGGTCTCGGGCGCCTGTTTCGTGATCCGACGGTCGGTCTTTGAGGCGGTCGGTGGCTTTGACGAGCGCTACTTCATGTTCGCTGAGGACATGGCGTTGTGCTGGCGAGTGCGCGGCGCCGGATGGGAGGTCGCGGCGGTACCCGACGCCGTCGTGACCCACGTCGAGGGGCTCTCGAGGCAGCGCGCGACGCGGGCCATGATCATCGCGCACCACCAGAGTGCCTTACGTTTCGAGTGGCAGACCGCGCGCGGTTGGCGACGGCTCCTCGCCCCAGTGGCCAGTGCGGTGCTCGGGGCACGCCTGGCGGCCATGCTGGCGGCCGACTCGTGGTCCCGGCGTACGCGGCCGTAGACTAGGGCGGGGCTGCGGGTGGTTCTGTGGTTGAAAGTCGAGGCCAGCCGCGGGCGAAACGACCCACGTAAGGCGTCTTGTTGACGCTGAGCATGGCGCGGTTTAGAAGTAAGTCCTGCCCTCTCTCGGTCACCGTGGCCACGAGGGGAGCCGGTGAAGTGCACGGGAACGACGTTGGAGAGCCTCGGCTGCCGGCGGCGCGTGTGGACACCGCCGCAGGCAGGTGTGGGGTCAAAGACCAGGTCAGACACCCGTAGCCCCGTACTGACAGTCCGTCTACCGGTAGGGTGAAACACGACATGAGTGTGTTCAGCAAGATTTTGAGGGCCGGTGAGGGTAAGCGCGTGCGCCAACTCGCCGAGCTGGTCGGACCGATCAACGAGTTGGCCGATGAGATCGGGGCGTTGAGCGACGCCGAATTGCGGTCCAAGACCGACGAGTTCCGCCGTCGCCTCGCCGACGGCGAAACCCTCGACGACCTGCTCATCGAGGCGTTCGCCGTGGTTCGCGAGGCCGCCACCCGCGTGCTCGGCCAACGCCACTACGACGTCCAGCTGATGGGTGGCATGGCGTTGCACTTCGGGTGGATCGCCGAGATGAAGACCGGTGAGGGCAAGACCCTCGTCTCGACCCTGCCGGTCTATCTCAACGCCTTGACCGGTAAGGGCGTCCACATCGTCACCGTTAACGACTACCTCGCCACTCGCGACGCCAACTGGATGGGTGAACTGCACCGATTCCTCGGGTTGAGCGTCGGGCGGGTCGGCCCCGACCTACCTGACTTCGACCAGAAGCGCGAGGCCTACGCGTCTGACGTGACCTACGGGACCAATACCGAGTTCGGCTTCGACTACCTGCGCGACAACATGGCGCGACGTCGCGAGCACATGGTCCAACGCGGCCACAACTACGCCATCGTCGACGAGGTCGACTCGATCCTGATCGACGAGGCCCGTACCCCGCTGATCATCTCGGGTCCAGCGTCAGACGTCACCAAGCTGTACTACCAGTTCGCGTCGATCGTGCGGACCCTGGTGCGCGACGAGGACTACGAGGTCGACGAGGAGAAGAAGACCGTCGTGCCCACCGAGTCGGGCATTGAGAAGGTCGAGCGTCAACTCGGGGTGACTAACCTCTACGACGCCGTCGCGACCAACTACGTCCACCAGCTGGGTCAGGCCCTACGCGCGAAGGAGCTCTTCCACCGCGACAAGGACTATTTGGTTGACGCCGGTGAGGTGAAGATTGTCGATGAGTTCACCGGCCGGACCCTCGAGGGCCGACGGTGGTCCGACGGCCTCCACCAGGCGGTTGAGGCCAAAGAGCGGGTGCGGATCCAAGAGGAGAACCACACCTGGGCGACCGTGACCCTGCAGAACTACTTCCGGCTCTACGAGAAGCTCGCGGGTATGACCGGTACTGCCGAGACCGAGGCCAGTGAGTTCGGCAGCACCTACAACCTCGCGGTCGTGCCGATCCCGACCCACCGGCCGTCACGCCGGGCAGACGAGCCGGACCTGATCTTTAAGACCGAAGAGGACAAGTTCAACGCGATCGTCGAGGACGTGCGGGCGCGAACGGACCTCGGTCAGCCGATTCTGCTCGGCACCGCGTCGGTTGAGAAGTCCGAACTGCTCTCTCGGGCCCTGTCTAAGGCTGGCATCGCTCACGAGGTGCTTAACGCGAAGCAGCACTTCCGCGAAGCCGAGATCGTGGCCCAAGCGGGTCGCAAGCAAGCCGTGACGGTGGCGACGAATATGGCCGGACGAGGCGTGGACGTGATCCTGGGTGGCAACGCCGAGGGTCTGGCGCGCCGCGAGGTCGCCGCCCAAGGACTCGTGGCGGGTACCGAG
>JAJYDR010000152.1 GCA_021777285.1 Actinomycetes bacterium | reverse complement strand
GACTGGTGTGGGCGATCGATGCCAGTTGAGTCCCAACGAGTGGTGTACGAGCCAGTGAGCTGAATCAGGGTCCACCAATAACGACGTTCATCGCGTCAACCTCAAGATGCAGTTTCCACACAACAACTTGAGGAGTGACACGATGAACGTCCCAACCACTATCGACGCCGGCGCATGGCTTAGCAAGTACCTGGAAGGTGCCGACGGCGACACCGACCTGGTGCGGTCCATGCTCGGGGCCTTCGCCGAGGCGATCATGAGCGCCCAGGCCTCGATGCAATGCAACGCCGCCTACGGCGAGCGCACCACGGAGCGAGAGAACTCGCGCAACGGATACCGCACCCGGCCCTGGGACACGAGGGTTGGCACGATTGAGCTCAATGTGCCCAAACTGCGCCGCGGGGTCTACAGCCCCGAGGTGCTGCTCAACCCGCGCCGACGGGCCGAGCAGGCGCTCGTGGCGGTGATCTGCCAGGCCTACGTCGAGGGGGTCTCGACCCGTCGCGTCGACGACCTCGTCAAGGCCATGGGCATCGAGGGCATGTCCAAGTCCGAGGTCTCGCGCCTCGCCTCAGAACTCGACACCGTCGTCACCCAGTTCAAGGAGCGTCCCCTCGACCGTGGTCCCTACCGCTACCTGTGGATCGACGCCCTGACCCAACGGGTGCGAGAGGGCGGTCGGGTCGTCAACGTCGCCGCGGTGATCGCGACCGCGGTCAACAACGAAGGGACTCGTGAGATTGTCGGCTTTGATATCACCACCACCGAGGACACCGCCGCCTGGACGGCCTTCCTGCGCTCGCTCGTGGCCCGAGGACTCAGCGGGGTCGAACTCGTGATCTCTGACGCGCACGGCGGGATCAAGGCCGCCATCGCCCAGGTGCTCTCCGGGGCCAGCTGGCAACGCTGTCGAACCCACTTCATGGCGAACCTGGCGACTCGGTGCACCAAGGCCAGCTGGCCGATGATCGCCACCCTCGTGCGCTCGATCTTTGATCAGCCCGACCGCGACAGCACGTGGGCCAAACTGGCCGAGGTCACCACCCGGCTTACCCAGGCCGGATTCTGCGACCAAGCGACCTACCTGCTCGACGCGGCCGACGACATCCTGGCTTTCACCGCCTTCCCGTTTGAGCACTGGAAGAAGATCAGGTCCAATAATCCTCAAGAGCGTCTCAACAAGGAGGTCCGTCGTCGCACCGACGTGGTCGGGATCTTCCCCAACCGCCAGGCGGTCATCCGTCTCGTGGGCGCGCTGCTCGCCGAGCAGAACGATGAGTGGGCCGTCTCGAGGCGCTACGTGACCATCGAATCACTCAGTCAACCCGCCATCATCGAACTGTCGCTCGAGGATCCGAGGCCAGCGATCGACGCCACGCACGAGGAGGTTGCCCTCGATCTCACCGCGGCCTAGAGTTCACGACGACGAGGTTGGCACGGCGAACGACGAGGCGCGCGAACTCTTACACCACTCGTTGGGACTCAACCCAGGAGGAGGCGGATCCTTGCGGTACTCGCGTAAATGCTTGAGATCCAACGAGTCCGAGTTGCCATACTGGCACCAGCCCTGTGCGTTGCCTTCCTCGTCGAAGACCATCGCCGCGTGCGCCTGGCCGCTGCGTACCAGCTGCTCTTTCAATGTGCGAGGATCAGTGACGCCACGCCGGTACTCAACATGATTGGGGGCGCACCAGCAGCCTCCGTAGATGCCGTTGTTGCGCTCAACGAGGTCGGCGAATGCCTCCCAGGTCTCAGCCTCGAGCCGACCGATTGTGTATTTCTTGCGGGCCACCGAGTGAAGTCTGCCGCACGCTGACAGAGAAGTGCCCACTTTGCGTCTGGGGAAGTTGCGAGTGTGGTGCTCGACGTCATACCCGAGATTCGAACGAAGGGGTGGCAGGTCCGCTTTGCGCTGAGGGCGGACTGCAGCGACAGCTCGAGTAACGAGTGCCACCTAAAGAGCAGGAGTGCTTGGGAGATCAACAAGATCCCGCTCCCTGCACGCAGCGCACCCGTCGCGACGAGTGGTGTTTCGCGACGGCGCCTGTGATTCGCACTACGTGCCAGTTACGGTTGGCCCGTGCCCGGGTCGACGATCAGCACCGTGTCCGTTCGATCGGTGGCCGACGGCTGGCGCCGGCCGGGCTCGCTGCAGCGACGTTATGCGAGCGCGGGCGAGACGTCGTCGAGTCCGACGCGAAGGTGTTCGATCACGTCGGCGGCGTAGTAGGTCGAGCGTCCGTTGAGGAGAGTGCGTATCTCGTTCAGACAGTCGCCGCTCGTCACGATGGGGGGCTCGATCTCGCCCGAGGCGCGAACCTGACCGAGTCCGCACGTCGCCATGAGCCCATTGCACAGGCAGGTGGAATCGATGGTCGGCTCGACCTCGCCGCCCTTTCGCACGTAGGCCTTGACCGGCTCAGCCGCGCATCGGTACCCGATGGAGCCGTCATTGGCGAGGAAGGCTTCGCGCAGATAGCCGAGGTCGCACCGTCGCTCTCGGCGCTCGTAGACGTCTCGCTCTGAGATCGTCCCGTCGACGCTGACGACCTTGAAGGGGTAGCCAGTCGAGGATGCGCGAATAGAAGTGCGCACGTCGACGTCGCCGGCTTCGACGCTCTTGATCACTTGGGCGCGTAGCGGCTCGTCCATGCCCGATTCGTCGCAGTAGGCGAACAGCGTGCCGACTTGTACACCGGTGGCGCCGAGTTGGCGAGCGGCTCGCACGTGCTCGGCGTTCGTGATGCCCCCGCCGATCCAGAACGGACGGCCGAGACTGGCCAGCGCGTCGAAGTCGACGTCGTCGCGCGGGCCATAGATCGGTGACTCATCGGCGTCCAGGGTCAGCGGACCTCGCGGGGGAGCGTTGTGCCCCCCGGCGACCGGCCGTTCGACGACGAAGCCGTCAACCGGGCCCTCGCTGCGCTTGACCAGCGCGTTGGCCAAGACGTTCGACGAGATAATCCCGATGAACTTCGGGCGGTCTAGTTCGGGCGAACCGTCGAGGTACGGTGCGGGGTCAAAGTGCAGCGTCGGCGACTCATCGGTGGTCGCATTGGCCAAGGTCAACTTGGTCTCCACGCTCTGACCGTGACGTAGGCGCTCGAGCACGCCGGGAATATGGGTGGGTACGCCAGCGCCCATCAAGACGTAGTCGACGCCGGCCAACATCGCGCCACAGAGCAGCGCCACTGTCGGGATCTGGACCTTGGTTAGGAGATTGATGCCCACGATGCCCGAGTGTCCCGCTTTGGCCATGGCAACCTCGGCGAAGGCGGCCAAGACGAGTAGATCCGTCGAACGCCGTTTGGACCGATGCGTGAGCATGAGTAGGTTCTGGTACGGCGTGTTCGCGCGTCGGCGCACCGTCGTGAATTGACGCACGACGTCGTCGACGATCGAGCGAATCGGAAACCGGTCGAGCACCGAGCGAAGCGCATCATCGACACCGAACTTCTGCAGTCGCCGGGCGAAGACCGCGTCGATCGCGGTGCCCGAGACGACTCCGAGCTGGCCGGCTGTCGAGACACTGCGAGCCAGGCGCCAGTCCGACACGGCAATGCCCATACCTCCCTGGATTAACCACGGCAGGCGTTTTGACATGGGGAGGGCGGTCTCGTTCATGTGACCTGTCCTTGCCGCGAGACGATCGTCTCAATCTGGCCTCGGCAGATTGTAGTGCCCGAATCGGTGGTTGAAGAAAATTCACAACGAGTTGGAGTCGTAGATTCACTACCCCGAACGGCATGGGAGCAGGCCCGCGCTCTCGTACCTGATTGAAGGCGGTGTATCGCGGGAGTTGCTCGCTACCATGGGCGTAGAGACGGGCGGCTTCGTTCGAATCAGTGGTACGGATGTCGCGATCGCGACCAGTCGCCCGCCTCGAGAGGAGGTGTTGTGCGCAGCGCAGTCATCGCCCGTGGGGCAGTGGGGTGTGCCTTGCTCCTGGCGTCGTACATCGGTGGCGGCGCGATGAGCGCAGCCGCTGCCCAACCGCACATCGTGGTCACCCCGTCGGTCCGTCTGCACAACGGTGAGGTCGTGACGGTCCGCGGCGCCGGATTCAAGCCCAAGGACCTCATCTTCATCGTCGAGTGCCTCGCGATCGCCAAGGGTGGCTCCCAGTGCGACATCGCGCGTGTGGTTTCCACCCGGGTCACGGTCAAGGGACTGCTGCCGGTGACGAAGTTCAAGGTGATGACCGGCAAGATCGGCTCCGGACGGTGCGGCACGACGGTGAAGAACCTCAACGCGTGCGCGGTGAGCGCGGGCAACATGTATGGCAAGGACACGGCATCGGCGCGGATCACCTTCCTGAAGCCAGCGGCTGGCTAGTGGGCGGGCCGTGGGTGGTGCAACGACGCGACAGTGGTGCGGTGACCGACGCGCCTGCTCGGGGAGGTCGGCGTGGCGTGGGGCGATGATCCGGTCGTAATGACCGATGGCTCGTCGATCGTGTCGG
>JAJYDR010000022.1 GCA_021777285.1 Actinomycetes bacterium | reverse complement strand
GATCTCAACTCGATGCGCTCTTTGCGCGGGTCGAGCGGCGACGCAGTCTTGGGCGGCATGACCGAGACGACCTCGAGCCCCTCCATGTACTGCTCGATGTCCGCCCGGTAGACGCCACCGACGACGGGCCCACCGGGCACCAAATCGACGTTGAGCACCCCCTTGGGCATCTTCGCGCCGGCGGCGCGCCACGTGGCGACGTCACCCTGCAAACTAGTAATTTCGATCTCGATGCGACGAGGCATAGGGCACTAATCTACTCGGTTTCGTCATGAGGAACATTTCGCTCCCGTTTAGCCGATTATTACGTTGCGATGTCTAGCATGAGGACGTGAGCGAATTTCCACCGTCATCCGAGGACAGTGGTCGCCCAAGCGGCGGCCCGGCATCGTTCGACTACCTTGCGTCGTGGGTGGCGCCCGCCACGCCCGACGATGACGTGACGCCACCGTCGCCCGAAGAGACCACGACCACGTCTGTTGCGCCGTCACCAGGTGAGACCACGGACGCAGCCGCCGCGCCGTCGCTCGGTGAGCCCTCCGGCCAAAAGACCGGTGAGTCGATCGCGGCGCCCACGGGCACGTTCGGAACCAATGGCGAGCCACCGATCCCGATCCGCTCGTCACCTCGCTCGCCGTGGTCCTCACGCATCTCGTTGCTGCTGGTCGCTGCCCTGGTCGGTGGGCTTGCTGGCCACTTCAGCGCCTCGTCATCGAGCGGCACACCCGGCGTAACGATCAACGCCGTGTCCAACGCGCCGACCGGTGCGGTCCTGCCCACCGGGCTCACGATCCCGACTCTCGTCCAGCGCGTCCTGCCGGCCATCGTCTCCATCGATGTGAAGGGCCAGGGGACCGAGGACCAGGGAACGGGCATGATCATCTCGTCGAACGGCCTCGTCATCACGAACAACCACGTGATCGCGGCCGCCGTCGGCGGCGGGACGATCACCGTGACCCGTTCCGGTTCGACCACGAGTCTGCCCGCGACCCTCATCGGCACCAACCCGATCGACGACGTTGCGCTGATTCGAATCAATGGCGCCTCGGGCCTACCGACGGTGACCTTTGGCAACTCCAACGCGCTCGTCGTCGGTGACGCGGTCGTCGCGATCGGCAACGCCCTCGGACTCGCGGCGGGAACCCCGACGGTGACCCAGGGCATCGTCTCGGCCCTCGGACGCACCGTGACCGCGGGCACGTCCTCGAGCTCTGAGACCCTCAGCAACATGATCCAGACCGACGCGGCGATCAACCCCGGCAACTCCGGTGGACCATTGCTCGACGCTCGCGGCGACGTGATCGGGATGAACACCGCGGTCGCCGGCACGTTGCCCGACGGGACCAGCGCCCAGAACATCGGCTTCGCGATCCCGGTCTCCACGATCGAGTCGCTGCTCAAGTCGCTTGAGGCTGGCCAGAGCGTCGTCAACCACGGCGCCTTCATCGGTGTCGAGGTCATGTCGATGACCCCGACCCTGCAGTTGCAGTACGGCTTCACGGTCTCGACCGGGGCGGTGGTGATGAGCGTCATCGCCAACACTGGCGCCGCTCGCGCCGGCGTGCGACAGGGTGACGTCATCGTGTCGCTCAACGGCACGACCATCAACAACACCCAGGACCTCACGAGCGTGCTCTCCGACCTGCACCCGGGTGACACCATCAAGCTCGGCATCGTGCGCGCCACGAAGCACCTCACCCTCACGGTCGTACTCGGGCGCCAGCACTCCTAGGCGAGCGTCGCGATCCCTCCGTCGACGGGCAGGATCACGCCGGTGATGTAGCTGGCGGCGGGCGACGCGAGGAAGATCGCGGCCCCGGCCATATCCGACGGCTGACCGATCCGACGCATCGGCGCCGACTGGGCTATCTGGTCGCCGAACGCCTCGAGGGTGGCGTGCATCATCTTGGACTCGAAGGGCCCCGGCGCGATGGCGTTGACCGTCACGAGCGGTGCGAGTGCCTTGGCGAGGTGGCGGGTGAGCTGGTGGACTGCGGCCTTGGATGCTGAATAGGCGTACGTCTCCATCGCTGGCACGTGCAGTCCGTCGATCGACCCGATGTTGATCACTCGCGACGGGTCGGTCGCAGTGGCCGAGGCCTCGAGCAACGGGCGGGCGAACTTGGTCAGGTGAAAAACCCCCTTGACGTTGAGCGACAGGACCCGCTCGAAGGCCGCCTCGTCGTAGTCGGCCATGGGCGCGCCCCAGGTCGCGCCGGCGTTGTTCACGAGCACGTCGAGGCGACCTGAATCGCCGACCTCCTCGGCGAGTCGAGCGCATTCGTCGGGCTTGGAGAGGTCCGCCGCGATTGCCCGACACGGGCCGAACGCGGACAGCTCGTTCGCCAGGGCTTCGCAGGCGTCCGCCTTGCGCGAGGTGATGATGACCGACGCCCCGGCCTCGACGAATCCGCGAGCGATCATCTCGCCAATCCCGCGGCTGCCACCGGTGACGAGTACGACCTTGCCCGAGACATCGAAGAGTTCGTTCATATGCGAAGTGTAGAACGCCGCTCACGCGACGTCCCACGAGGGAGCACGTGGCGAGCGAGGGTCAGGAACGATGTTTCGAAACGCGACACACGATTCCTCGACGCTCGTCGAGGTGGGGTCAGTCGCCGACGCGGATGCTCGTGCCCGACGTGAAGGCGATCGGCGACGAGAGGTCCGGCGCGTACTGGGCACGAATCAACCACGTGCCGGCCACGGTGAAGTTGAAGCCACACTCAACGCGGCTCTTCACGACGTTCTGGAAGCGACAGAGCAGGTTGGACACGCCGGCGTCGGCCGGTGCAATGGCGATCATGCGCACGACGCCGCGCGTGCCTTCGGGCAGCACGTCAGTGGCGATATGAAAGACCCCGTTAGAGACGGCGGGCGCAACTGAGTTGTCACTGAAGTCGAAGGACAACACAATCCGGGCCGAAGGTGGATCCGCCGCCACGGGCGCCGAGAAAAGACCGAGCGAAGCCACGGCGAAAACGATGGACGCAAGGACTGGGCGCACGACGACACTATACCAGGAAGTTTGAGATCTACCGCCGATAATGTACGTTATGTAAAGTGACGTTGAGAACGACCTGGCGAGGCGACGCGAACCGGCTAGCACGATCCGACCGACTAGCCTACCCAGGCAGATGCCGGCCAATCTCACCCTGCCTCCCAAACGGTTCGCGTTGGCCCTCGGTGCTGTTCTCGCTGGTGGCGGCGTCGGCACGGTCATCCGGGACCTGGCGCTCAAACTCCAACACATCCCGACGAGCTCGACGGACTGGACGACCCAAGTCCCGTGGGTCCTGCTCGTTATCAACGTGCTGGGCGTCTACGTCGCGACCTGGCTGCTGCGCACGGCGTTGCGCGCCCACGACCCGAACGACCCATGGCGCCTGCTCCTGATCACCGGGCTCCTCGGTGGCTTCACTTCCTACTCGAGCCTGGTGGTCGCGTGGGCAGCGATCTGGCACCTCTCGGTGCCCATTGCCCTTGGGGTCGCCGTTTGCTCGCTCGCGAGCGGCGTCCTCGCCGCCTGGCTCGGACTGAGCCACCACCCATGACGCTCGCCCTCCTCACCGTGGCGGGCGCGCTGGGCGCCGCCCTGCGCTTCGTCATGGAGTACCTCGTGCGACGCCATCACCCGACCCGCCGTCCTTGGGCAACGGTCGCGGCCAACGTGCTCGGGGCCTTTGTCGCCGGCTGGATCGTCTACCGACTGAGCGCCTCGAGCGACGCGCACATCCACGCGATCCTGCTCACGGGCTTCTGCGGTGGGCTCACGACCTTCTCGTCGGCCTTCGCGGTCCCAGCGCTGCTCCAGCGCGAGCACCACTGGGGCTACGCCGCGGCGATCGTGGTCGCGACCCCGGTACTCTCGGGACTCGGTTTCGCCCTGGGTATGTCGATTACCCTGCGCTGAGCGGACGTCGGGCACGGTAACGACGGCTTCGCTCGACGATCCACGTGAAGGTCGGGTCGGGCTTGGCGAGCAGCTCGGGATGCCACTGGACGGCGAGGATGCGACCGTCGCTCGTCTCGAGCCCCTCGACCACGTCGTCACTGGCGTGGGCCGTCACCACCAGTCCCCCACCGACCGTCTCGACGACCTGGTGGTGAAGTGAGTTGACCCCGAGTGAGACCCCCACGAGCCCGCGCAGCGCCGTTCCCGCAACGGTGGTGACCTCGTGGGTCGCGACCCGCCCGTCGACGTCCCACTGGGGATGCCCGGCGCCCTCGTCGAGTTCGACGTGCTGGCGCAGCGTCCCGCCGTACGCGACGTTGAGCAGTTGCAGACCCCGACAGACCCCGAGCACCGGCAGGTCGAGCGAGGCCGCCGCCGCAAGCAGCTCGAGTTCCCAGGCGTCGCGCTCGGGTTCGACCTCACCGAGGTCGGCCTCGGGTTGGGCGCCGTAGCGGGCGGGCTCGACGTCGGCGCCCCCGCTCAACACGAGGCCGTCGAGCCGGCTCACCAGGTCAGACACTGGCGCGTCGCGCGTCAGCTGGACGGGCACGCCCCCGGCGGCCGCGATGGACGCGGCGTAGTCGGCGAAGTGGACGTCAACACTGAGCCCCGACATCGCGAGCGGCACCGCCGTGCCGAGGCGCGCCGCCGGCCACCGTCGGCCCGTCACGCCGATCAGGGGTGCGTCCATGAGGCCATGGTACCGGGCTTCAACGCTCTCCAACGAGCGATGTCGACGCCTCAGCGCTCGGCGTCGTCCTCGGTCGCGATCAGGTGGCGCGCCGCGCGGGCCTCGTCCACGCGCGACACCGGGGTGTGCGTCGGCGCGCGGTGCAACGACTCGGGGTCCGTGGCCGCTCGCGCGACGATTGACTCGACCGCGGCGGCGAGCGCCTCGAGGGTCTGGGGACTCTCGGTCTCGGTCGGCTCGAACATCAGGGCCTCGTCGACGATCAGGGGGAAGTAGACCGTGGGCGCGTGGAACCCCTCGTCCAGGAGAGCCTTGGCGATGTCGAGACCTCGCACCCCGTGGGCCGTCTTCACCGACGTGGCGGTCAGCACGCACTCGTGCATGCAGGGCCGGTCGTAGGCCGCGGGCAGCGTGTCGGCGAGGCGTCGGCGCAGCCAGTTGGCGTTCAAGACGGCGTGCTGGGCCACGCGCTCCAAGCCGGCACCGCCGTGGACCTCGATGTAGGCGAGCGCGCGGGCGAGCACCAGCGCGTTGCCGTGCCAACCGTGCACCCGGCCGATCGACGCACTCGGCGTCACCCACTCGTAGCGACCATCGACGCGCGTCGCGCGTGGTCCCGGCAGGAACTGCTCGAGTCGTGACGAGACCGCGACCGGTCCCGCCCCGGGCCCGCCACCCCCGTGGGGCGTCGCGAAAGTCTTGTGCAGGTTCATATGCACGATGTCAAAGCCCATGTCACCGGGCCGCACGACGCCGAGGATGGCGTTCAGGTTCGCGCCGTCGTAGTACAGCAAGCCCCCGACGTCGTGGACCGCCTCGGCGATCTCGACGATCTGCTCCTCGAAGAGCCCGACGGTGTTGGGGTTGGTGAGCATGATCCCCGCGACGTCGGGACCGAGCGCCGCGCGCAACGCGTCCAGGTCGACGAGGCCGCGATCGTTAGACGGCACCGTCGTCACCTGGTACCCGCCGAGGGTCACCGAAGCCGGGTTCGTGCCGTGCGAGGAGTCCGGGATGATCACGCGACGCCGCTCGTTGCCGTTGGCGTGATGAAAGGCGCGCATCAGCAGCAGCCCGGTCAGCTCCCCCGCCGCGCCCGCGGCCGGCTGCAGGGTCGCTGCCGCCATGCCAGTGATCGCACACAGGCGCTCCTCGAGGGTCACGAGCAGTTCGAGCCAACCCTGGACCATGGCCGCGGGCGCACCGGGGTGCACCGAAGCGAGTCCCGGGTCGGACGCGACCGCGTCGCAGAACTTCGGGTTGTACTTCATGGTGCAAGATCCCAGCGGGTACGCACCCAGGTCGACCGAGAACTGGCGGTGCGTGAGGCGCGTCACGTGGCCCACGAGGTCGCGTTCGGCGAGATCGGCGGTCACGAGGGGTTCGGGGTTGAGGTGACTCGCGGGCACCATCGACTCAAGCGCGCGTGGGGCGATCCCGGTAGTGCGCAGCTGGGCCGCCGAGCGGCCTCGCACGGAGAGCTCGAACATCGTCGGCTCGACCTCGTGGCCCATCAAGGGGATCGAGGCCGCACGGCCCCCGGGTTGTGCCGCCGTCATCACCGAACCGCCTTTCGAAGTGACTCAACGTAAGCATCGAGTTCCAGTTGGGTCCGCCGTTCCGTGACCGCCACGAGCAGGACAGTGGATGGGTCGTGCGCGATCGACGGGTCGAGCCCGCCAGTCAAGGACGAGACCGACAGACCCGCGAGGATCCCGTCGGCCGCCATCGTCGCGATGACCTCGTCGGCCGGGCGCGTCAGCCGTACGGCGAACTCGCGTAGGAACGGGGCCGTGACCAGTGGCTCCACTCCCTCAATGGCGGTGACCGCGTCAAAGAGCGCGTGCGCCCCAGTGGCGCTCGCCACCGCGACCTGACGCAGTCCCGCGGTGCCGAGCCAGCCGAGCTGGATCGCCGCGGTGACAGCCATCAAGGTCTGGTTCGTGCAGACGTTCGAGGTCGCCTTCTCGCGACGGATGTCCTGTTCGCGGGCGCGAAGGGTCGTCACGAAGGCCCGCCGGCCGTTGGTGTCAAGGGTCTCCCCCACGATTCGCCCGGGCAGACGTCGAACGTGCTCGGCGGCCACGGCGAAGAGTCCGAGGTAGGGGCCACCGAAAGACAGGGCCGTGCCGAAAGGCTGACCCTCACCGACGTAAACATCGGCACCCCAGTCCCCCGCTGTGCGTAGGACGCCCGCGGCGACCGGGTCCCCGGCCACCACGAAGAGACCGCCCAGTCGCGTCGCGTTCGCGCGCGCCGCCGCCATGTCCTCGAGCACGCCGAGATAGTTCGGGTAGGCGACCACGACCGCAGCCGCCTCATCGACGTCCACGCCCGACCAATCGGTCACGCCTTCCACGAGCGGCACCTCGATCACGTGGTGGCCGGTGCCTCGGGCAAAGGTGCGCACCACGGCGCGCCAGTGCGGGTGCACCCCGGACGAGACGAGCATCGTGGAGCGGCCTGTCGAGCCGCCGGCTAGGTTGAGCGCCTCGACGAGCGCGGTCGCACCGTCATAGAGCGACGCGTTGGCCACGGGCAGCCCGCTCAGCCGCGACACCAGCGTCTGATACTCGAACAATGCCTGAAGGACCCCTTGGGCGACCTCGGGCTGATAGGGCGTGTAGGCCGTCACGAACTCGCTTCGAGAGGCCAGGGCCTTGACGACATTGGGCACCTCGTGGTCGTAGGCCCCACCCCCGGCGAAGCAGATCATCTGACTCGCGGTAGCACGATTGGCCCGCGTGAACTGTGCGAACTGGTCGGCGACGTCGGGCTCGAAACGGCCTTCGGGCAGACCGGTGGCCCCGGCGGCGAGCCGGATCGCGGCGGGTATGTGTGCGAAGAGGTCATCAAGAGTTTGAAGACCGAGAAAGGCGAGCATCGCCTCGACCTCGTCGTCGGTGTGCGGGAGGTAGTCGGCCACGTTAGGACGCCTTTCGAACGAAGGGAAGCGCGACGGTCGTCGCATCCACGCTGCGCCCGCGCAGTTCGACGGTGACGCGGCGGCCGACCTCGAGCACCTCGTCAGCCATCGCGAGGCCGATGCCGCGCTCGAGCACTGGTGAGTAGTTGCCCGACGTCAAGTGCCCAACGGTCCGTCCGTCGAGACGCGCCACACCACCCTCGCGCAGCGGCTGGCGACCATCGGCGATGACACCTGTGAGATGGTGAGCGACGCCGCGGGCCCGTTCCGCCTCGACGGCCGGACGTCCGCGGAAGGTCGGCTTGTCCCACCCGAGCACCCAACCCAGCCCCGCCTCGAGCGTCGTCGAGGACAGGGTGAGCTCGTGACCGTAGAGCGGCAGCGCGGCTTCGAGGCGCAACGTGTCGCGCGCGCCGAGTCCCGCCGGGGTCACCCCGGCCTCGATCAACGCGTACAGCAGGTCGCGGGCGACCTCATTGGGCACGCTCAACTCAAGTCCCGCCTCACCGGTGTAGCCGGTGCCGGCCACGCGTACCTCTACCCCGCGATAGTCGAAGCGCGCCACCCGAAATCGTCCGACCGAGGCGAATCGTTCGTCAACGGCGTGAACCCGCTCGCGCGCACGGGGGCCTTGGACCGCGAGGACGCAGCGCTCTGCCGTCACGTCGACGCCGGGCAGCGCCTCAGTGACGCCCGCGGTATTCGAGGCGTTCGGCATGACGTCGAACTCCTCGGAACTGACCCACCAGACGATGATGTCGTCCACGACGAACCCGTCGTCGTTCAAGAGGTGCGTGTACTGGGCACGACCCGGCTCGATCTTGGCCAGGTCGTTGGTGAGGGTCCCTTGGATAGCGTCGTACATACCCGGACCATCGCAGCGCACCGTCCCGAGATGGCTCACGTCAAAGACGACGGCGTCGCGTCGACAGGCCAGATGCTCGGCCACCGTGCCGGTCTGATACTGCAGGGGCATCGCCCAGCCGCCGAATGGGACGATCTTCGCTCCCAGTTCGACGTGGGTGTCATAGAGGAATGGGCGTCGGTCAGTCACGGGGCCAACTCTACGCCGCGACGTTGCCGAGGGTCCCAAGGGCGTGACGCCTGAGCAGCGCAACGAAGTCGCGTTGGTAGACGACCACGATCTCGAGCTCGGGATAGAGCGCGCGAAAGGCTCGGACCTTCTGGTTCTTCTTCGTGACTAGTCGTTGGTCCGACACCGTGAGCTCGACGAACAAGCGATGCTCGGGCAGGTAGAAGTCCGGGCGAAAGCCGCGCACCGCGCGACCGCTGTCGTCCCAGGCGAGGGGGAACTCCACGGGCTCGTAGCGCCAGGACACCCCGTAGAGCGTCATCAAATTCGCAAGAACCCGTTCGCTCGGGTGCGCGAAATCGACCATTGGTCGATCGAGGCACGACGGGTGACGACGCGACGCGCCGTCATCGGGGTCTTCGGACATCACGCCGAACGAGTCTCCCTCTCCGACGTCGTCTCTTGGACCGAGCTGATCGTGGTCGAGAGTTCGGCGACCACGCCACCCAGCGGAACGATATTGAAGACACCTTGGCCGCCGCGCAGCAGGTCGACGAGGTCGCCATCGCTGTGGGCGAGGACCGATCCGTGCTCGCTCAGCACAAGGCTCGCCGAGGCCAAGTCAGCGCCGAGGGCGCCACGAAGACACTCCACCGCCTGACGCGCCTTGGCGAGCGCGACACCGGCGTCTATAAGCGATTTGATCACCTTCACCTCGAGGACGTCGCCGTAGCTGTAGGCGCGCTTGGAACCGCTCCCCGTCGCCGGCGTAATCGACGGCGTCACCAATCCCGTCCTCGCCCAGTAGTCCAGCTGACGATAGGTGACCCCCGTCAGCCGACAGACCAGCGGACCACTGAATCCCGTCGTACGTTGCATCATTGCCGTCCCTCCCGACCGAGGCACCACCCAGCGTACCAGCACGGACTACACCCGTGTAGTTAGTCGTCCGTGCTACCCGACGAACAGGTCGGGACGCCCGAGGCTTGTAGTGGACGCCTCAGCGTTGAGCCGCGGTGGGATGCGTCCGGCGGCGCGCGCGGCGTACCCCGCGCGCACCGCGTCACGGATTGCCGTTGCCATCAGGACCGGGTCGAGCGCCCGGTTGATCGCCGACGCCGCGAGCACCCCGTCACAACCGAGCTCCATGGCCAGTGCTGCGTCCGAGGCCGTCCCGATCCCCGCGTCGAGTAGCACCGGGACCTCCACGCGCGAGGCGATCAGGGAGATCGCGTGCGGATTGCGGATCCCGAGTCCCGAGCCGATTGGCGATCCGAGGGGCATCACGGCCACGCAGCCCGCCTGCTCCAATCGCTGGGCCACGATCAGGTCATCTGAGGTGTAGGCCCAGACCTCGAAACCCCGGCGCACCAACTCCTCGGCGCCGCGCAACGTCTCGGTCGTGTCGGGCAGCAGGGTCACGTCATCGCCGATCACCTCGAGCTTGACCAAATTGGTCTCGAAGGCCTCGCGCGCAAGCTCGGCGACTTTCACCGCTTCGGCCGCGCTGTAACAACCCGCCGTGTTGGGCAACAAGGTGAAGCCGAGACCCATGAGCAACTCATAGATCGAGCCCTTCACCGACGGATCGACGCGGCGCAACGCGACCGTCGCAATGGACGAGCCGCTCGCCGACAGGGACTGCTCGAGCACCTCCATCGACCGGAATCCCCCGGTCCCGACGACCAGTCGTGAACTCGCACGAACTGTTCCGACCGCAAAGTCCTCATTCACCCCCCAATCGTACCCAGCGCGCGTGCGGGGCCACCACTGGTGCTCGACCGGGGAGCGGTGCCACCTCGATGTCGCCGGCGAGGACGTCGCCCGCCCCTCGATTACTAGGGTTGCTGCGTGGAACCACTCACCGCTCTCACCATCGCGGGTTCGGACTCCGGCGGAGGCGCCGGCATCCAGGCCGATCTTCGAACCTTCAGCGCGTTCAGCGTGCACGGCACGACAGCCATCACCGCGGTCACGGCCCAGAACACGCTCGTAGTGACGCGCGTCGCCGCGCTCGACCCCGAGGACGTACGCGCGCAGGTCGACGCCGTGCTCTCGGACTTCGCGGTCGATGCGGTCAAGACCGGCATGCTCGCCCAGCCCGCCACGGTGCTCCTCGTCGCCGAACTGGCCCGAGCGAGCCGCCTGGCCAACCTCGTCGTCGACCCGGTGCTCGTCTCGACGACTGGCCACGCGCTCATGGACGAGGGCGGCGTCGAGGCTTACCGCGACGCGCTGGTCCCCCATGCGATGCTGATCACGCCGAACCTACGCGAAGCGGCCGTGCTCGCTCGCATCGACGTGCGCGACGTCACGACCCTCGAGGACATGATCGAGCTCGCTCGAGGACTGCTCGCCCTCGGACCACGGGCGGTACTCGTGAAGGGCGGCCACTTGCGCACTAACTCATCGACCGAGTCTCACGCACCGGACGTCCTTCTAAACAAAGATGGCGTCACGGTTCTCGACGGCCCGCGGATCGAGACCTCCAACGACCACGGCACGGGCTGCTCGCTCGCCGCGGCCATCGCCGCCGGACTCGCCTACGGCCGACCACTGCCCGACGCGGTTCGTGACGCGAAGTCCTTCGTGCTCGCCGCGCTCACCTCGGCCGCTGACTGGCACCTCGGCCACGGGCACGGCCCCATCGACCACCTGGGGTGGAACGCGTGAGCGAACCGACGAAGCCACCACTCACGACGACGACCAGCATCCTGCCCGCAGCGATCATCATCGGCATCGCGGTCGTGACACTCGTGACCTTCATGATCGTGAACCTGGTCGCCAACCCAACGGTGACCACGAGCACCACCGAGGCCGTGGTCGTCGGGGGCCTCGCCACTGCACCCTCGAACGCACCGGTGGTGGGCTGCCACCAGAACGGCAGTCCACCGGGGAATATCGTCGGCGCCCTCGTGGTGCCAGTGCACACCGTGGACGTCGCGCCGATCCAGCACCTCAACGGCGGCGCCGGCGACTACGACTGCCTGGCGTCGCTCGCGACCACGGCCGACGCTGGATCCCTGCTCGGCTACTACCGGACCCATCTCGAGGCCGAGGGGTGGAACCTCTTCTCGAGTGGCTCGACCTCCGGCCCCCAACTCCTCTTCCAAAAGGCCGGTAGCGACACCTTCTACTGGGTGGTCGGCGTCACCGTGACCCATGCGTCGCACGGCACGGTGCGATGGACCTACCGCATTTATCAGAACTCGTCGGCGATTTAGGCGGCCTCGAGGACTCGTTCGGGCGCGCGTTGCTCGACGTCCACGAACGCCCACGACCACAGTGCCAGGTTGATCGGGTAGATGATGTAGCCGATTCGCGTCGCCGACGCACTCAGGATCACGAGCATGAACGCGATGCTCAAGACGCCGAGCAGCTTCGACAGGCTTAACGGCCAGTGCGCGCGGACGTAGCGCCACACGTAGTACGAGAGGATGAGGAGTGTCGCGGGCGCGAGCACGTGACCGAGTGGCGCCCACAACGTGGTGAGGATGTGGCCCGGCAGCGGCGAGGCGGCCGGCGAACGTACTCCGGCGATCCCGAGGGGGAAGGCGAAGACATTGGTCATGAATGCCCACGGCGCGCGCAGCACGAACGGCACGACCGTGACGGCCACAATCCCTACCACCATCGTCGCGACCGATCGCCAGGTCGAGCGACCACGAGCGTCGCGACAGACGAGCAACGCCCCGAGCGCGACCGGCCACGCCGTCAGTTTCATCGCTGCGGCGAGCCCGAAGCTCACTCCCGCGAGGTACCGCTCTCGTCGTTGCAGTCCGACGACCCCGAGCAGCAACAAGGCGAGGATGGGCATGTCGTCACCACCCGTCGAGAGGAAGAGCGCCCCCGTGGGCAACGCCACGAGCACCTGGGCGACGAGGATCTTCTTGCCCGGTGGTGCGCGCATCAAGGCGAGCGCCACGCCGAGCACGATGAGCGTCATCAGGGACATGATGATGCGTGCGTCGGTGAGCCCGAGGCCCTGGTGCGTCTCGGCTGACGGCAACCCGAAGACGCTCATGAGCGGGAAGTACGGGAAGAAGGACTCATAGGCCGGCAGGCCGCGCACGGCATTGACGATCCGCCCGTCGTGCAGATACGCGCGATACGGGTCCTTGCCCTTGGCGAGCAGGACCGCCGAGCGTTCGATCACCGACACCTCGGGCTGGGCAAAACCGACCCCGTGGTCGAGCTGGCGCCATCGGGCTTCGAGACCGAGTGGGACCGCGAGACTCCCGATCGAGACCAACACGAGCAACGCCACCCGAACGAGGGTCGGGCGCGACCAACGCCGATGGGACGCGAACAGGGCCGCGCCTGCGAGCACCGCGTAGGGTGCCGCGGCGAGGTAGCCCCAGTGCCATTGGGCGGCCTCGCGCGACGTCGAGGCGAGGCCCAGCGCGAAGACCGACGATGTCCCGTAGAGCCAGGCGTCACGGGTCAACTCGGGCATGGCGACCCACCACCTGACGAGACGGGTGCGCACGGTCACAAGGCGCGCCAACACGGGGTTGAGTCTACCGGTCGGCACCCGAAATCACCGGGAGGCCGACGGTTGTCGACGTATCGGTGACAGGGTCGGCGGCGGGACTGGACCCCGGAGGAATCGTACGATCAACGCCGTCGTCTCACGGGGGTACTCCTTTAGCACCGCGTGCGACGCCCCCGGCACGATCGCCAGCTGCGCCTCGGGGATGGCGCGATAGAGCGCGACGGTGTCCTCGAGTTTGGTCGAGTCGTCGTCGCCCGCCATCACGAGCGTCGCCACCGTGATCGACCCCAACTGGTCAGCGGTGAGGTGGGGCTCGCTCTGGAACAGCCGCATTGTCTTTTCGACCACGATGCGGGCGTGTTGCGCGCCATCGGGCGACCGGGTCGCGAAGTCGGCTGCCCACTCGTCGAACATCGGCCCCTCGGTCGAAAACGGTTCCGTCGGCTCGAGTCCCTCTGGGCTGGTGTTAGCCCCAACGGCCACGAGTCGGCCCACCAGGTCTGGGCGCCGCATGGCCACGAGCAGACCAACGATCGCACCGTCGCTGTGACCGATGAGGTGGGCCGGGCGACCCAACCACTCGAGAAACGCGATGGTCTCACGGGCCATCGCGTCATAGTGGAACGGTTCATCGGTGTCCGCAGTTCGGCCGTGTCCCCGTCGATCGAAGGCTGACACGCGATACGTGGCGCTCAAACGCCGACCGACCGTGCGTCGAAGGCTGGCGCTGCTGCTCAGTCCGCCGTGCAATAACACGACATCGTCGCCGCGTGTGCGCCCAACGGTCACCCACGTCGGATGTCCGTTGAGGTTCACAGTCGTCACCGGGTCATCGTAGGCGCGTTCGGCCTAGCCTGGTGCCGTGCAGGCCTTCACTATCACCGAATCGGACGGCGTCCTCGCGCTCGCCGCGCAGTCTGTCGAAGCGGCCCCCCGGGACCCCGATGACGTGCTCGTGCGCGTCGAGTTCAGCGGGGTCAACTACAAAGACGCCATGGTCGCGAGTCCCCACAGCCGCGTGCGACGCGTCACCTCGCTCGTCGGCGGCGTGGATGCTGCGGGCGTGATCGAGTCCTCGGCCGTGCCCGATCTGCCCAAGGGCACGCGAGTCGCGGTGCACGGAGGTGACCTCGGTGTCGCCCGCGACGGCGGCTTCGCGCAGTTCGTCTACGCCCCGCGTCGCTTCATCTCTCCCCTCCCCGAGGCGCTGTCCACGAGAGACGCCATGATCATCGGCACGGCGGGGGTCTCGGCAATGGCGAGCGTCCTCGCCCTCGAGGACCATGGCCTCGACCACGAGGGCGAAGTTCTCGTCACCGGCTCGACCGGGGGCGTCGGGTCGCTCGCGGTCACGATCCTCGCCGCGCGTGGCTACCGGGTCGTCGCATCCACCGGTTCGGATCACCTCACTGACTGGCTGCTCGAGCGCGGCGCCGCCCGCGTCATCAAGCGAGATCAGGTCGGTGACCGGCCCGATCGTGTGCTCGGCACGGAGCAGTGGCGTGGCGCCGTCGACTGCGTGGGTGGCGAGACGCTCAACCAGGTCTTGCGCTGCCTGCGCTACGGCGGCGCAGTGGCGGCCAGTGGACTCGTCGCGAGCGCCGACCTCGCCACGACGGTCTACCCCTTCATCACCCGAGGCGTCGCGCTGCTCGGCATCGACGTCGTCGAGGCGCCCGCCTCCACGCGCCAGCGGGTCTGGACGAGTCTCGCCGAGACGCTCTCGAGCGCCACGCTCGAACCGCTCGTGGACTCAGTCGTGGACCTCACGCACCTCGCCCAGGCGATCGACGCACTGAGAGATGGAAAGACCCGCGGCCGGATCCTGGTGGACCCGGCCGCGGGTTGAACCGCCCCCTCGAACTACTCGTCGGCGACGATGGAGCCGATGCGCTCACCGATGCTCGGGTCGCGCTTGACGAGGATTGCAGCGTAGATGACCGCGAGAATCACCGCGACCAACGCCATGTACGGGTACCAGTTGTACGGCGTGGGCTGACCGGGCTTGGCCAGGTAGTAAAGCGGCACCAAGATCGTGACGAGCCCGAGGACCGGAAGGACCCCGTGACGGAAGCCGTTGAAGAGGTCCGGGTGGTGCTTCTTGTAATAGAAGGGCAGCGCGAGGTTGCTCAAACCGTAGACCAGCAAGATGAGGATCGTGCCGAAGGTCGAGGACTCAAAGAAGAGGTTGCCCGCGCTCATGCCCGCTGACGCCCCATGTCCACCCAAGAGGTGGCCCAGTCCCCATACTCCAATGATCAACAACGTGCCCGCGAGAAAGAACAGCAGCGAGTTGACCGGGGTGCGCCGCTTCGCGTCGACCTTACCGATGAACTTGGGCAGCAGCCCCTCTCGACCCGCGTTGAAGATCAACCGTGCCTGTGAGTTGGTCCCCGCGATCAACGCACCGAGCGTCGAGGTCATGCCAGCGAGGAAGGCGAAGAACGCCGCCGCGCCGATGACGCCCTTGGCCACCGTGATAAACGGGATGGCGCTGCTGCTCAACTTGCCGATGTCACCCGAGAAACCGATCACCGTGGAGTACGCGAAGAGCAGGTAGCTCACCGACATGATCGCGACCGAGGTGAAAACGGCCTTGGGGACGTTCTTTCGCGGGTTGTCCGTCTCCTCGGCCAGTGCCGCGGAGTTCTCCCAACCGATGAAGAGGTAGATCGCGAGGGGGAAGCCCGCCGCGAGGCCTGAGAACCCGTGGGTGATGTTCTTGGGGTTGAACGGCGCGAGGTTGAGGTGACCGTGGAACTTGATCAACGCGGCCACGCTCACGACCACGAGCACCAGCATCTCGAAGGCGAAGAAGAAGCCCGCGAGCTTCGTTGACACCGAGATGCCCCGGATCATCATGAACGCGGCGAAGGCGAGAAAGAGCACTGTCCAGATCCCCCACGGCACGCTCTCAAGACCCGAGACGTTGTAGTTCTGCAAGAGGATCTGGAAGAACCCGCCCACGATGCCGACCACTGACGCCATGGCGGCGATGTAGCCGACTCCGGTGAGCAGCGCAGTCGTCACGCCCGTTCGCGCACCGAACGTCTTGCCAACGAAGGTGATGAACCCACCGGTCGAAGGCATCACCTTGGTGAACTCCGACAGGGTGTTCGCGAGGAAGGCGATCGCGATACCGGCCGCGAGGATGGTTAAGGGAGACGCGACACCTGCCGTGTAAGCGAGAAAGCCGAAGCCGAAGAAGAAACTCATCGCCGGGCCGATGTTCGCCATCGTCGCAGCGGCGATATCAATCGGACCTAGGACACCACGATGCAATCGCTCGTGGCCATCTTCCAATGTGGGGATCTTCGCCCCCAATAGTTCCGACGAAACCGACTCGTCCATAAACCCTCCTACACCTTGCGCGCGCACCCTTGCGCACTAGCGCTGCCAGCAGCGCGTCCCTGAAACGTAGTAGAAGTCAAGCGCATCACTATGCATTGTTGAACGAAATTTCTAAAAAATCTTTGCCCAAGGGCCGAAGCCCCAACTTCGGTCGCAGTTACCAATCGGTAACACGACCCCTGCAGCGGGGCAACGCTAGTAGAACGGGCTCGCGACCAACGTGCCGTGGTTGCAGGGCTGGATCGGATAGGTCAACGAGATCGAGGTCGTCGAGGTTCCGACGCCGGTTCCCACGAGTACGACAGCGGCCGTCGGACAGGTCGTCTCGGTCCCCGTGGTCACGTCATTGAAGGCGACCGAGAAGCTCGTCTTCGAACCCTCCTGCAAGGTCAAGGTCGTCGGTGCGTGGTTCGCGGCCGGGGTGAGGAAGTTGGCGGGGTTACCCGACGAGGGGACCTCAACGGTGCGCTCGGGCAACGTCACCCCCGCCCGATTCTCGAGGCCGAGCAATGGCCAGCCCTTGAGCGTGCACGAACCAGGTGTGGTCTTGGTAAGCGTGAAGGACGTGTAGATGGTCCCCGCGGCCCCTTGGCTCAACCCCGCACTCCCGGCGAAGTCAGAGCCGGCGCACGTCGAGCCGTTGGCGGACGCGACCGAGGTTGTCGTGGTCGAGGGGGCGACCGTCGTCGTGGTCGACGTGCTCGTCGTCGTCGTGGTCGGCGTGGTCGTCGAGTGGTACCGACTGACCGTCACGATTGCGACGAAGGCGAAAAAGAGCGCCAACGAGATGAGCGCGCGCTTCACTCGTTGAAGTCTTCGGGCCGTACGTTGTCGAGGAACTGGCGCAGCTCGGCGACGAGTTCCGCCTCATCTTCCGGCTCGCCCACCACCTCGAAACCGTCCTCGAGATGCATCACCTTGCCCTCAGCGGCCATCAGTTCGTCACGAACGAGTATCGGCGCGCCGACTCGAAGCGCGAGTGCGACGGCGTCGCTCGGACGTGCACTCACGGCCACCTCGCGGCCGTCGCGCGTCAAACGAAGCGTTGCGAAGAAGGTGTTGTCGTCGAGGTCAGTGATCTCCACCGAAAAGACTCGCGCCCCGAGCGCCGTGATCACATGGCCCATCAGATCGTGGGACATGGGCCGCGGTGTCTCCACGTGCTGGAGCGCATAGGCGATCGCCGTGGCCTCGGGAGCGCCGATGAAGATCGGCAGCACGCGGTCGCCGCCCACCTCCTCGAGCAGCAGCAACGGCGTGGACGACCCGACGTCCACTCGAACGGCTCGAAGGACAACCTCAATCACACTTCCAGACTAGACCTCTGTGACGACGATGGGACGTCGCCGCAGGCCTAGCCGCCGAGGTACTCGCTGCGGGCGCGTTCGTAGAGCGCCGCGCGCAGCGTGGCCGCCTCGTCGGCGACGACCCTGGTCACTTGCGCCACCGCGTCACGGTCCATCATCGAGCCCGGTTGGCGAAGCGGCAACGTCCATTCGTCGACGATGCCGATCTCTCGTTCGACGACCCGGCGAAGCGTCGCGAGCCGTCGCGCGTCCACGCCCCGGGTGAGCAGAACGCCCGCAGCGTTTGCGACACGCACGTCGAGCGCGCTGAAGGCCGTCTCACGCCCCACGGTCTGTGGCGATACGAGTCCCGCCGCGATCATTTCATTGACCGCGGTCGCCTCGAGTCCGGTCACCGACAGGAACTCGGCCGTCGAGTAGTGCGTGGGTGTTGGGGTCTCGTCGACCGGGGGCGTCGAATCGCCCACCACCGAGAGCGCTGTGCGCTCCACGGGCGGCACTGACGCGCGCACCGACGGGACGGCCGCCTCACGAGCGGCCTGCCGGGTCACGCGAACTGCGGGCACGTCGTCAAGGAGACCCTGCTCGATGAGTCGTAGACGCACGACTCGAAGCGGCATGAACTCCTCGTTCGCGAGCCGGATCGCTTCACGCAGACAGGCGACGTCACGTTCCGAGTACAGCCGATAGCCCTTGCGACTGCGGGCCGGCTGCACGAGTCCCTTGTCCTCGTAGTAGCGGATCTTGGAGAGCTCGACGTCTGGGAACTCCTCACGCAAGACGGCGTGAACTTCGCCGATGCGCATCGCACCAACCGTCGGCGTCATGATGTCGCCTCCCAGAAGACGAGCTTGAATTTTCCCACCTGGACCTCGTCGGCCGTGTGCAGGGTCGTCTCCTCGACGCGCGCGCCGTTGACGTAGGTCCCGTTGAGCGAATTGAGGTCTCGCAACGTCACCCGCCCACTCGCCGTGCGCGTGATGATCGCGTGGTGGCGCGAGACCGAGACGTCGTCGAGCAGGAGGTCACTGTTCTCGTGTCGTCCCACTGTCGTGACCTCCTTCTCCAGTTCATATCGCGTGCCCGACGCGCTACCTGAGGCGACCACTAACAGGTCCGTGTGGCTCCCCTGCGGGCCCGCGCTTGCCCCCGGGTGCAGCACTTCTTGCACGCTCACCACGGGAATCGCGATCGTCTCGGGAGAGGCCGAATCGTGTTGCGGGGCGCCACACGCCCAGCAGAAATTCGCATTCGAGTTTAAGATTTCGCCACACCGACGACAGTTCACGCGAGCCACCCTACTGAAGTTCCATCGGCGCCGCCGGACTAATTCGTAGTCAGTGCGCGGTAGGCCTCAGCGTCGAGCAACGCATCCACGGACTTGGGGTCAACGCTGCCGATCTCGCAGAGCCAACCCGCACCGTAGGGGTCCGAGTTGAGCGCTTCTGGTGCACTGCGAAGCGCTTCGTTGACCGTGGTCACGGTCCCCGAAACAGGCGCGTAGATCTCCGACACCGACTTCGTCGATTCGACCTCGCCGATGACGTCACCGGCGCTTACCGCCGCGCCGACTTTGGGCAGATCCACGAACACCACATCGCCCAATGCGTCCTGGGCGAAGTCAGTGATGCCGACGCGAACGGTGTCACCCACTACCTGGGCCCACTCGTGGTCGCGGGAGTATCGCAATTCCTCGGGAGTCTTCATGCGATGAAATCTACTCCAATCCCCGACCCGCGCGACCGGTCCGAAGGGCGCGTTTCGCGGGGGCGACGTAGCCTGCGAGCACCGCCCAGGAGAGCGCTAGACCCGTCACGCCGGCGACCCAGCACGCGCCACGCCCCCACTGCTGCCACAGCGCCAGGGCCGCGTGGTGGTCGTTGCTCGTGAGGAGGAACAGCGGGTACGTGACCATCAGCACGAAGGTTGAGACCTTCCCCCACCAGAGCACGTCGATCCGTGCCGCACCGAGCAGCGCGAGCACGATCGTAAGGCCCGAGACCAACACCTCACGAACCAAGGTCGCGATTGCGAACCACCACGGAACGCCGCCGGCGCTGGCCACTGCTATGAGTCCGGTCATCATGAGGACGCGGTCGGCGACGGGGTCGAGCACCTTGCCGACCGACGAAACCTGATTGATGCGTCGTGCGACGTAGCCGTCGACCCAGTCCGTCGCCCCCAACGCGCCGAGCAGCCACGCCGCATCGGCACGATGGCCGGTGCCAAAGAGCAGCCAGAGGAAGACCGGCAGCATCGCCAGTCGAATGAGGGTGATGAGATTCGGCCAGGTCCGCCAGCCGCTACTGAGCTCGTCGCTCACGACGATGAATCAAGCGACGGTGATCGCGGGGTCGAGGTAGACGTCTTGGACGGCGTGGACCAGCGCAGCGCCCTCGTCAATGGGCCGCTGGAAGGCCTTACGGCCCAGGATCAGGCCTTGGCCGCCGGCGCGCTTGTTGATCACGGCCGTTCGCACCGCAGAGGCCAGGTCGTTGTCGCCCTTGGACTCACCACCGGAGTTAATCAAGCCAATTCGTCCGGCGTAGCAGTTCACGACCTGCCAGCGAGTCAGGTCGATCGGGTTGTCCGTCGTTAACTCGCTGTAGACCTTCGGATCGGTCTTTCCAAACTTCAAGGCGTTGTAGCCGCCATTGTTCTCCGGCTGCTTCTGCTTAATGATGTCTGCCTCGATGGTGACGCCGAGGTGGTTCGCTTGACCGGTGAGGTCGGCGCTGACGTGATAGTCCGCCTCGGCAGTCTTGAACGCGGGATTACGCAAATAGGTCCACAGCACCGTGAACAGGCCGAGCTCGTGGGCCTGGGCGAACGCCGCGGACACTTCACGCAACTGCCGCCCTGACTCCGGCGAGCCGAAGTAGATGGTCGCCCCGACGCCGACGGCACCGAGGTCCGCCGCCTGTCGGACACTCGCGAAGGGAATCTGATCGTAGGTGTTGGGATAGTTGAGCAGGTCGTTGTGGTTCAACTTCACGATGAAGGGGATGCGGTGCACGTAACGCCGCGAGACTGAACCGAGGGTCCCCAGAGTCGACGCGATGGCGTTGCAGTCGGCCGCAATCGCGAGATCGCACAGGTGCGCGGGATCGAAGTACGCGGGGTTGGGTGCGAACGATGCCGCCGCCGAGTGCTCGATGCCTTGGTCGACCGGCAAGATTGACACATAACCCGTCTTGCCGAGTCGCCCGTGGTTGTACAGCGTGCCCAGATTGCGCAGCACCGTCGGCGACCGGTCGCTGGACGCCATCACCTCGCCCATGAAATTTGGGCCCGGTACAGTGAGCATTTCCTTCGGGAAAGCGGTGGCGTGGTGGTCGAGCAGGGTCGACGCCTCGTCACCCAACAGTGCGGCGATGTCCATACGCCTACCCTACAAGATGGCTCCACTGCCCCCGGAGTGCACCGGTGACCGCGTCACTCCAGACCTGCGGTGGGAACGCCAACCACCACTCCTGGCGTTAGCGCAGTGTCCTCGCCAGTGACCCTGGCTACAGCGGTGATGTAGCGCGCGAGGACCTCAAACCGGTCACCGGTCTCGAAGGCGACGGCAAGGTCCCACACACCCGCCCATCGCCCTTCGGCAGTGGCGCCATACTGCGTCATGGGAACCCGAAGCCGTTAGCCCGACTGGCCCGGTACGGGCCCCGCTGTGGCCGCCGGTGACGAGCCCAAGCCGTTACTCGATCAGTCGACGCGCTTCTTGGATACGGGGACAGTTCGACGCTTGCGATTCTTCCGGGGCGCGTCCATACCCAGCTCCGCCAGACGGGACTGGGCATCGTAGGCGTCGGGTTCTGCCAGCACGACGCGGGCGAAGAGCTCGCGTGCCGAGCCCGCATCGCCGGCGCGATCGAAGATGTCCGCGAGCGCGTACCAGAGCCGAACGTGCCGATACGAGGGGTTGTGCAGCTGCTTGGTCCCACCGGCGCGCACAAGCAGGTCGATCGCCTCGTGGAACTTGCGCTGGTCGGCGAGGGCGCCGGCCATCACGATCCGCCCCTCGGTGAGGACATCGGCCGTCGGTTCGCTCGCCTCGAGCTCCTCGAAGGTCTTTTCGACTGCCCGGTACCGACGGTGAGCCCGATCGCAGTCCATGACGAGCGGCA
>JAJYDR010000151.1 GCA_021777285.1 Actinomycetes bacterium | reverse complement strand
CGACGTTCGCAAAGGTGTCGAAGTTCAATTCGACCGAGTGCTGAATCCCGATGCCGAAATCCTCGCGAATCACCTTGATCAGTTGGGACTGACCCTGATAGAGGGCGGCGTCGATCTTGTAGCCGCCATCGGGACCCGAGCGGGCGTTGGGCAAGAAGAGGTCGCGAGGAATCGAAAGGATCGACAATGCCCGGGTGGCGGGGTTGAGGTGCAAGATCATGATGACGTCGCTGTTGACGCCGTTCACCCCGGCTGAGCACAGGCCGTAGGCCGCATTCTGCACCTTCAACGCGCAGCGCGACGTGGAGCCAATCATGAGGATGTTCTGCGTTCCTGCGTCGGCACCCGTGGCCACCTGGGAGCTGAGGTTGCCGACCGCGACGCGATGGATCTTGGAGTTGAGATAGTAGAGGTAGCCGGCACCACCCGCGACGATGAGCACGATGACGACGCCCACGGCGCCTAAGGCGATCCACCACGGCCGCGCGCGCGAGCGTCGTCGCCCGGCCCGACGTTGGCGACGGCCTGCGCGCCGCGAGGGCGCTCCCGTCCGTTCGTCGATAGCGCCGGCCAGCGCACGTAACCGCTGGGCATTGGGCACCTCGCCGAGTGACACACCATCCGACGGCCCTGAATGACGAGAACGGGCCATAAGCACCCCATTCTACTGTCACCCGCGTTACTCTGCCGGCAATGGGCTACCGCAGGAGCCAGAGTCGCCGATCGTCAGCAAGGGTGAGTTTCAATTTAAGCAATTCATACTAAAGATCACTGTCCTTGTCGATGGCCCGCTCGTCATCGTCACATTCGACCACTCCAGCCCACTGATGGACATGGCGATCATCTACGACGTGAGCGTTCGATTCGAGCCACTGGCACAAGTCGACAACGTCCACCACCGCGAACAACTGGTGTGCCCCGGGTCGCCACCCGTGATCGAACTCGGACGCGCCAGCCCGATCGAGGTCACGACCGCCACTTCAATGGCCGCACGATATCGGACTCAATCGATTGGTTTTACGGTCACGACTCTCGAGCACTCAGAATGCTTCCTGCGGAAAATCCGGGGTGACGTTCTGCCGATCCCCTTGATCAACTTCGAGTCCGAGAGTTCGCCCTCTTCTCCAAGCATTCCAACGGAGTTGTGAAGGGATTCGCGCTACTCGGACATTTAGATGTAAATGGTCGATCAAGGAAACCGATGTCCAACAAGGATGAGACATTTGCACGAGTGGTCGTAACACACCGCAACGCACTCTTGCGCTACGGATTACGTCGTCTCGATGATCACTTCGCTGCCGAAGACCTCGTGGCTGAAACATTTGTTGTCGTCTGGCGACGCTTCGAGGAACTACCCCCTCGGGCTGAGGAACTGTTTTGGCTCTACGGCATCGCTGGACATATTCTCTCCAACCTGCTTCGCGGACGGCAGCGGTCTATGCGATTGGAGGCTCGGCTCGCCTTTGAGCGTGAAGGCGGGCTCGCGGTCCCTCGCTACACCTGTGAAGACATCGAGGCGGTACTAACCGCGCTCGGAGAGCTGAGCCCGCAAGAGCGCGAGTTGATTCAGCTCACCTACTGGGAAGGGCTCTCATATCGCGAGATAGGTTTCGTGCTCGGATGTAGTGAGAAGGCAGCCGGCATTCGCCTTTCGAGAGCTCGACGACACCTCCGTGAACGGGTTGTCCAATCCAGGACCGAGACGACGATGTCACCACTGCGACGAGAAGGGACCGACTCGTGAATGAAGACCTGCTCCAAATAGTGATGGGCGACATCGACCCCGCACGTGGTCTCACTGACGAGGCCCTAGACGATCTTGTGCGCCAGGAGCATCTCATGTCCAAGATCGCGGCGGGTATTGGCGATGCGGTACCCGAGCCTCGCACGGTGCGGACACCAACGTGGCGACGTGGGCCTGCGCTAGTTGGCGCAAGTGCTGCGGCCATTACGCTCGCGATAGCGGGAGCCGTCACCCTCTTCAACTCGGCGCCAGTGGTCGTTCAGAACACTGCCGTTGGGCCGCACAAAAGCGTGCAGTCAACGGTCTCGCACGAGAGGGTCACGACGGATAAAGGAGTCACACTGACCGGAACCGGCGCGGTGGCGACCTTTGATGTCAGGCATTACCGCTACATCCACCCGCTCCAACTCGACAACGGGGTTCTCACCGTTACGCCGGCCCCAACCTCGATGAAGACGCCGACAGACAAATCTGGATTCGCGAGACGAATCTGGGCGACCTCGCAGCTGCAAGGGTATTCGAAGCAACCACAGGGCTCTCTCGGTTTCGGCGTGGTAACCATCACGAAACACGTGCGCGGCGTGCCCGTGGTCGACAAGGTCGCCGCATGGGTGGGACTTGCCTACGAGACCTCCTCGTATCACTGTCCGATACAGACGACTGGACCGTCCACGCAACAGCTTTTACGGCGAGCACCGTACAGTGGGATGGCGGCGGTTGTCGTAGGCGAACCCTCTGGTTCACCGGCCGTGGTCTACATCGCCAAGAGCGTGCGCTGCGGGCGTTTTTATCGGGCGCGCCTCGCCAACGCGCTGGAGCAGTTCTCACTGCCCTGGAGGATTATCAGTACCGTTGGCGCTTCGACGATCGAGGTCAACGTCTCACCGCCACCTTGTGGGCACGTCATTGGCAACGCCGTCGCTGGGACCTGGCGTTCCGGAGTTCTGTCATCGGTCACAATCACCGAATACGGGACGTCACCGGAGTACACCGCGCAGTATCAGGCATGTCCCGTAGCTGCGCCAGTGCGAGAGGTCATCGATCTCCGGGGTCCAACGTCGTCGCATACTCGATTCATCCACCCCACCGCGGGTCCGATGACCGTCATTGCCAACTCCTACAAGTAAGAAAGGGACGCCTATGTCGCTACCGGTTCGGCGCCCACTCACGACCGCGGTCGCCACGGCCATCGGCGTGCTGCTCGCAGTGACCCCACTCACGACGCCTTCGCTCGGAGCCTCACCGAAATTCGCGACGTCACCTGCGACCTGTAGATCAAACCAGCTACGTGTCTCCATGAGCCCGCCACGGGGCACCTACTCGTCATCCGCCGGCTTCCGGGCGACACTGTGGTTCAAGAATACCGGCGCAACGTGCGCACCCATAGTCGACAACGTCCCCGTGCAAGCGGTCAGTGGGTCGACACACCGGCCGGTCGGAATCAGCTCGTTGAGTGGAACCGTCGCCTACCCCAAGTTGGTCCTGGGTCACGGCGCCTTCGTCTACGCTACCGTCTCGATCGGTTCAATCTCGACCGCTCAATTCAAAGCGCTGGTCCGCGCGCACGGCAGTTCGTGCTCTCCGAAATACGCTGATGGAATTGAAGTGCTAGCGAACCCAAGAGTCGCCAGTGACTCGTGGCCGTCGCATTACTTCGCCCTGCCCGAGCGAGTACCGGTCTGTACCAAGGACTACTTCAACGTCAGCGCCGGAGTAATCGAGAAATCGCCGGTTGGCTACATCAAGGGCCGACTCGAAGCCAACGGTGGGCCGGGCCAGTCATCGGGGTACCGACCGTACCCGGGAACGGTCTGGGCGACGACCCAAGGCGGTGAGTTCTTTGGCGCCACGGTTCCAGTCAGCGGGTACTTCGAGTTTCGAGTCCCGGTAGGGACGTACAAACTGACGGGATCCTCTCCGCTGTACGGTGGCGGATTGTACCGTTGCCATGGATCTATCCGGATGATCGTAAGAACAAACGCGATCGCGAATGGGAGCGTGATCTGCATCGAGAAGTAACCAAGGAGTTCGTCTCTTGGAGTCAAGTTGGCTTGTGGTTCACGTCCTTTTCGAGCGAGTTCACCTCAATCCATAACGGATCATTGGTAAGACACCCGGCTTCGTCGTGTGCGGCATGGGTTCTGCAGGGCGCAGTCAGAGCACGTCGAGGTAGCGAACATGCGCGCGCCTGCGGTTGACGGGGACGCGAGTTAGCTCGGGCCACGTCCGACCGTTGAGAAGTACCGTCGCCCGACTCCATCCGTCGACCTCAAACAGCGGTAGTTGACTACCGCGATCTGGAGGGAAATGCCGGGACACTTCACGAACCTCCTTAACGGGTATCACGACGATGACCAGGACTACAAGCGTCACGGCATCACGGATGTGCTCGCATCGATGAACGTGGCAACCGGCCAATCCACGCTAGGAGTCCTAACCTTCTTGAAGTTCATTGACGTGCACGCGCCGGATTGGAGGGTGACCTAACCCAACCGCGGGAATCTCCGTGCTCGTTGGAAAGTGAGCGCCACATCGTCACCTCAGGCACCTCGGGCACCTCTCTGGGGCGCTTTGATCGCGAGAGGTTCAACGCTGAATTCTCGATTGTCTTTGCGGATCAGCGGACAGTGTCAGTGGGGTTGCCACCAGATGTGACACCGCTACGCAAGACTTCGAAGCAATGAACTTGAGTGAGTGGGCAGACCGACAAGGGGTGCATCCCCAGATCGCCTATCGGTGGTTCCGAGAGGGGACATTGCCT
>JAJYDR010000150.1 GCA_021777285.1 Actinomycetes bacterium | reverse complement strand
CTCGAGAGTGAACTTCCTTCTCGTTATTCCCATGGTGACATCCTCCCACCCGACTCGCGAGCCGGGCTCTTGGGTGTCCACTTTCACTGGGGAACCTCACCCTACCACCGGGTGAGTAGCTGCCTGGCGCTCGAGTGGGCGACGCCACGGCGAACGCTGGTTCAACCACTTGTCACTGGTGGTCAGTCGATGTATGATCACGCCGAGCGACCATGTCGCACCCCCCACGGCACGGTTGCTGTGGCGGTGTCGCGACGGCGCACCTGGCGTATCGCGACGCGCGAAGGGGGTGCGCGTGCGACGGTCGTTAGTTCTCACGGGAATTCATCTCAAGCAGTTCGCCGTTGGCGCGACGGCGCTGCTCGTGCTCAACCTGCCAACGGTAACGAGCGGCGCGCAAGGAGTCGCGCCGACCGTGTCGCACGCAACGGCCCACTCGTGTACCCCACTGCGGGTCAACGTGCTGAACATACCCGCTGGATCGAGCGCTGCGGTTGTCCTACACGGGCCTAACGGCGTCACTAAGGACTTTGCCACCTCGGGCTCCATTTGTCTGGAGACACCGGGCACATACTGGCTCGTCGCTAATCCAGTGAACTTCACGACGGACTTGGGACAACCCTGGCGGGCGTACCCTTCGGGGTTCGAAGGTGCCTTCGCCACCCAGACCCGCCGCTTCGTCGTCGCCGCCACGCCGTCGATCCTCCCACTCGTCGAGACCGTCAATTACTTCGATCAGGCACCACTGAGTACGACGGTGCTCACCCGCTCCCAAGTCATCGTCCCCACTGGTCGCTTCCTACCCGCCTTTGGTGCGCTGTCGCTGCGTCTCTCGGCAACGGCGGCGGCGCTGCGGCCGGGTGATACGATCGTCGCGCCCGCCGGCCCGGGGCTACCTCACGGTCTCCTGGGCACGATCGTCTCCGCGCAAACCGTCGGCTCCACCGTCACGATGGTGACGACACCGACCACACCATTCCGCGCGTTCTCGCGGGGCATAATGCACATGCACGCGTCGCGGTATACCCCCGCATTTGCGTCGCTCGGGGGACTCAGCGCCGCCGCCCGTACGCGCTCGCCACACGACCTGTCGGTCGGCTGCGGTTCGATGTTCAGCGTGTCCGGTTCGGCCAACTTCCAGCCGTCGGCGTCGCTCAATCTCGGCTGGTCGTGGGGACCGTGGTACGCGCCCTGGCAGGTTGAGATAACGGGGAGTTTCTCCTTGTCCCCAGGGGTGAGCGGCCAGTTGACGATCTCTGATACCAGTGGGGTCTCGTGCCACGTCGGCGAGGATCTGCCACCGGTGACCATCGGCACGGTGTGCACCGAGATCGGGTGCTTCACTTTCAACCTGGTCGTGACCGCTTCGGTGAGTGGATCCGTCGACGACGCCCTCACCCAGAGCGTCAACGAAACTCTCAGTGGTTCGGTCGGCGCTTCATTCTCTTTTGGCTACAACGGCAGCGGGTTCCAGACTTTCAATACGTTGCAACTCACCGGTTCATCGACGAACACCAACGTGTGGCAAGGATCGGTCGGCGTAGGAATTGGCCCAGCCCTGCAGGTTCTCTACGGCATTCCCGACGTCGGCGGCGTCGGGCCGCAAGTAGGCGTACAGGACACGGCGAGCCTCGTCGCAACCGCGACGGGTTGGAGCCTGCAAGGAGGCGTACAGGCAACCGTTGGCTTCGCGCTCTCGGCACTCGGCTTCTCGTACTCGGACTCGGTCGACGTGCCTGTGTCGACGGTAACACTGGCCAGCGGCTCGTGGCCAACGCAACCGAGTCCTCCCCAGAGCGTAACCGCCTCACCGGACCCGAACGCACCGGCGAGCTCGGTCGACATCTCCTGGCTCGCGCCATCGTGGCCCGGTGTCTGTGGCATCAGCGGATACAGCGTGGACGTCGGTGCTACGTCGACGACCGTCGGTTCGAGTACAACTACCGCCACGGTTTCCGGCCTGACCGGTGGGACCACCTACCCGGTAACGGTCACCGCGACGACCAGTTCCTGTGGCACGAGCGAGGCGTCCACCACCATTACGACTCCGCTTTCGCCACCAGGTGCGCCAACCCTGGACTCGGTCACCACCGCCTTCGGTAGCGGTGAGCCAGCGGGCTGGGCGACATTCGCTGTGCCGCCGTCGTGCTCAGGTTGCGCGGCCCCAACCGGCTACCAGATCGTGTGGTCGGGTGATGGCACGTCCGCCACCGTCGCCGTTCCCGGCTCGCCCGACGCCTTCGCGCTTCCCGCGTGGGGCGTGCCCTACCGCGTCACCGTGGCCGCCACAAGTGCCGAGGGAACTGGACCTGCGTCCAATGTGATCACCTTCACGCCGTCGGGACCTCCGAGTGCCCCGTCTGGCGTCGCAGTCAGCACGGGCTTGTTATCGTCGTCGACCTACGCCGGACCCGCCGCCACGATGACGTGGCAGCCCCCCGCATCGGACGGCGGGCTGGCACTCACCAGCTACGAGATCTCGTGGACCGGCGGCCAATTCTCTCAGCCCGCGTCGGCGGGTACCGAGGCGGTGATTCATCTACCGGCGTGGGGTGTCCCCTACACCTTCTGCGTGATCGCGTTCAACGTCCTCGGCAACGGGCCGACCTCGCCGTGCGTGACAACGACGGCCATCGCACCTCCGAGCGCACCAACGGGACTCGTCGTCAACGTCGCGACCGGTAGCACCGCCTCACTCAACTGGATCGCTCCAGCGAACCACGGGTCGCCGATTTCGTCGTACCTGGTCCAGTGGGGCACGTCGGGGATCTGGCAGAGTGAACTCGTCGGCTACACGAGGGTGACCATCGCGCTTGCCTCGCCGGGGACGTACTTCCTCACCGTGCTGGCTCAAAACGCCGCGGGTGACGGACCACCGAGTTCGAGCGTGTGCGCCACGTCCGGCAACACCGCACCCTGCCCACCCACCATCACCGGAGCGTCAGGCGGCGGCGGCGGCTTCCAGTCCAGTCCGTCGGTCTCCTGGTCACCGCCCACTCAACTGGGCGGGTCCGCCATCGTCGCCTACACCATCAACTGGTCCGGTCCTTCCACCGGCAGCCAGACCGCGGGTGGGACCGCAACATCCGCGGGGCTGCCGCTGCGGACTGCGGGAACCTACAGCGTCGTCGTCAGCGCCACCAACGCAACTGGCACCAGTCGACCGTCGGAGCCCGCGACGCTCACGGTATTCCCCTATCACCCGCCACCGCCGTGATCGAAGCTCGTAATACGCCACAATTGACTGAGAAGCCTCAAGGGACCACGTCGCTCGGACTGACGACGAATAACAGTCGTCCGAGGTCCGCACCGACGAGTGAGCCGCGTTCAACCTTGCCAATGGTGATGCCTCACGGCAGCTGCGTCGTCCTCATTCTGACCCGAGTCGAGCGTTCTTCGAGCGTCAACACAACACCATGGTCGTGTCTTAACGGTGGTCATGTCCACCGCTCTGCAACGAACCAGGTTCGGCCCGCCCCGGTGATGATGGCCACAAGTCTCGGGCTCTCTTGCGACGTGTCGGCCCGCTTGCCGCAACCAAGTATCGAGTCGCAAGTTGATCACCAGAAACTGGGGGATCGAGATGACGATGGTTGGTCACGTACTGCGACACCTGAGAGGCCGCGACGACATCGGTCGCTCGCGCTGTGTCACATTGGGCCGCTACCGTGTTCCCGAGATGGCACCCACCCTCTGCCTGGTCGTCCGCCTGAGTTCGCTGTGGCGCAGCGAGTTGTACGCGATGGCGGCGCCGTCCGGGGTGCGTTCCTCCATAACTTTGCCGGTATCGCGGGGCGCTGCTGTCGGTTTGCTTGACATCTAGTTTCGAGAGACAGGGACCCTGGGGAAAAATGGACAAATGGTGGAGGCGAGTCCACGATAGCCGGGCGCCGGCGCCGCGGATCCCCGCGCGTCGTGCGCGCGCCCTGGAACCACCGGCGACGCCCGCGGCAACCGGGACCAGTTTGCCACGAGGGGAGACGGCGGCGCACGGCGACTCACCACGCTCCGTTTCGCCAGGGTTGGCCGGCACCACTGTTGGATGCCGCCTCTGAGTCACTCCGCTCCCATCGACGCCGGTCCCAGGGATCGTCTCAACGGCCCACCCCGGCCCACTCGCCTCGAGCGCTCACTCGCTTTAACCCCACGCCCCGAGGAGCACCAGCGTCGAGCCACGCGAGCGGCGTCCGTGCGCCGCCCAGACTGCAGAGCGGCCCACCGCGATGAGTACCCTCCTCGGGGCCGGGTTCGTCGGTGCCCACGGTCGACGGGTGTCCCCACGTCACCACCGACCGCGGCCGTGTCACCACGAATGGCGCCAGGGATGGCCGCGTTGACCGATCCACGATGGTCGGGCCGCCGGCGGGCCGACACCCCGCCGGCTCTCGATCGCTGGTATCGTGGTGCTTCCCGCCTACTTCAGCAGGTGCTTGGCCACGACGACGCGTTGGACCTGGTTGGTGCCTTCGTAAATCTGGGTGATCTTGGCGTCGCGCATGAATCGCTCGACCGGGAAGTCCTT
>JAJYDR010000149.1 GCA_021777285.1 Actinomycetes bacterium | reverse complement strand
TTGCCAAAATCACGACATGAACCCGCGCGGAACTCGAACAATGGCTCTATCGACGGCGACCTCGATAAAGAGTTCGCGAAAATGCGCATCGACCGCTCAACAGAATTCTCGTGAACGATCGGGGCTAGTTGATGCCGACGGGTAGCACTGACCTTTCGGCCTCGGCTCTTCCACCGTGTCCCGTCATGGCGAAGATGCCAGTCCGCCCGGTGGAGCCTGCGGTCGTACGCGTGGTGCAGCGGTACTACGCGCAAAAGCACCTCACGCCCATCGCGATTATCAAACGCCAAGAGACGATCCTCAATGTCGTCACCCAGCGCGTCGGCGTCCACTACTGCACGAATACCGGTGGTGGCAAGAGCGGCTACGTCGGCGCGGTTCCGACGAACGCCGTGGCCGCGGTCATGGTCTACGTCCGCCATAAGCCCTACTCGATCACCCAGTCGCTCGCCAACTTCGTGACGCTCGCCCGTCTTCCGCGAACCGGATGGAAGATCGTCTCGGAGGGTACCGGTCCGTAATCTCCCGACTCGCCCGGGACCCGCTGCGCGCTCGGCGGACTCGCGGTCGAAGTTGTAGGCCATATCGATCGTCGTTCATCGACCTGGGCCAGCGCGAATCGCGGGGTTCGTCGTCACCTACGTCCTGACACCCATCATCGGGGTCGAGGCGATCCGAATCGGCACACCGTCGAGACCTCTGCGTGTCCAACCGCGTGACCCTCGAAGAGGACGAAAGGTCAGCGGCTCCAACTGCCACGTTGTATCGAACCGCTCAGCGTCTCCTCGTTCGTCGTGACTGGTTCCGTCCAGCGCCGTGGGTCTCGATTCGCGTCGTGCTGCGATAATCACTGCGGGACTTTGCCGAAGCTGTGCGAGGCGGTATCCACGCGTCACCAGGTCGTGCGTACGAGCGGCGAAGCGTGGCTACGTCGCCGGTCCCGTGATTGGCAAAGGGGGTGATTGAGCGCTCGGCGCTCGCCATAGAGTGGCGCTACTTGTAATAAGGACGTCATGCTTGTGAGCATCACTACCGGCCCTCCACCGGTTCAAACTGGGGGCTTCGCCGGTGCATTGACCCGGGCAGTCGCAGAGCGCCTTGATGCAGCCACGTTACGTGCCGCGCATCGTCGATTGCACGTAAAGGCCTTGATCATCGGAACGTGGTACGTGGCGAGCTTCGTCGCCGTCATCCTCGCCTCGGGTTGGCTCGAGGGCATCCTCGCCGCACTCTCGCTGTCCCTCGCGTTCGCTGCAGTGGGTTTCAATATCCAACACGACGCGAACCACAACGCGTTCTTCGCTGCCTCGACGAAGCGTCTTACGAAGGCCAATCGCATCGTCGGCTGGAGCATGTTCGTCGTCGGTGCCGACGCGAACCGATGGCTCTATCGCCACAACACGCTCCACCATGGATCGCCCAACGTGGTCGGTGTGGACTCGGACATCAACCTGGGCCCGCTGGCCCGTCTCGCCCCCTTCCAGCGACGGTACTTCTGGCATCGATACCAACACATTTACCTTTGGCCGCTCTACTGCTTCACCGTCCTCGAGATCATGTTCAACGACGTGGCGACCCTGGTCGGTGCCTCACGACACGTTCGTAACTCCAAGTCGCGGCTTAGCGAAGCCACCGTCGCGGTATTGACCAAGCTCGGCTTCCTCGCGCTCATGATCGGTCTGCCCAGCCTGACCCACCCGTTGTGGGTCGTGGTGGTGGGCGGGCTGGCGGTGATGTTCGCCGTCGGATTCCTGCTCGGGGTCGTCTTCCAGTCGGCACACATCGTCGAAGGCGCCGAATTCGCCCAAGCTGATGCGCGTCCGCCCTACCAGTGGCACGAGTGGCAAGTGCGCTCCAGTTTCGATTTCTCGCACGGATCCGGCCCGCTCAGCCGACTCTTCCGCTGGTACACGGGCGGTCTCGACCACCAGACCGAACACCATCTCTTCCCGCGACTACCCCACACCGCGTATCCGCTCATCGCACCGATCGTGACCACGGTCTGCGCCGACTTCAGCATCCCACGGCACGTGCAACCATCGTTCCACGCGGCCGTCGCCTCACACTTCCGTCACCTCCGCTCCATGGGACGACCAACGACGCCGAGTCGTTCGACCTCGTCCTAGGCGGTGACACCCCGCGAGGCCGACAGACAGTTCGGTACGCGAGGAGAGCATTGATCGTACGCATCCGCCGTTCGGCAAACAATGAAGATGTTGGGTGGCGTGTCAATGACGTAACGTCATTGACTATGAGCCATCGCAACAGGAGCGCTGGTCGAGACGCCACTATCGTCCGGGTCGCGCGTCTGATCGTGCTGGCACTCGCCGCGAGCGTCAGCTTTTCGACGCTGGCCGTCATCTCGGCAGCTGCGGCCGATGGCGCGGCGACGCCCACGTGTCGTTCCACTCAGTTGTCGGTCACGGTGCGCGCCTGGGTCTACAACCCGAGCACGCTGGGCACGGTGTTCGAAGTTCTTCCCATCACGATCACCAACAACGGTGCCAGGTGTGTGCTCTCTGGTAGACCGAAGATCGCACCCGTCGGCGTGCGGATGCGCCACGCGATCAATGGTGCCGAGACGTCGATCATCGTTGTCGGCGCAGCGGTCTCCCCTTCCCCGCCGCGACCGCTGCTCCTCGCCCACGGCCACGCGGCCCACACGTACCTCGACCTCGTCTATCCGATTGGTGACACCGCAACCGCCAGGCGGTGGAACCGGACCTGTGAACCCTCCACGGCGACCGGCATCGTGCTCTTCGTTGTTCCCGGTCACAGTATTTGGAATCGCCACGTCGCCGTCACGGTTCCCAATGTGTGCACCACTGGGCGAGCTAACGATCTGCGCTCGGGACCGCTCTCGGGCTCGCCACCAACCTGATGGCGTATCGCGAGGTTCTCGCAGTGCAAACCACCCTTGATCAGCCACGTTTGGCCGGCCTAGGTCAGTTATGAGCGAGGTAACGCGCCGGTCATCGCAAACCATGTGGGTTCTTGTCTGCGGGCCGACGTCCACAATCCGACTGGCGGGTGACACCGTGGCTTCGGTGACCCGACGTGACAGATCTACTACCAGCCACTGGCGCTTGACAACTTAACCTGAGCGCGCCGTATTCTCCGTAGGAGGTGGGAACTCAAGCTTCTTCCAGGTCGCTCCGCTGTTCGAAGTTTCGTAGGTTGACTTAAATCCGTAGGGAAACGGAAGTGTGATGAGCGCTTCCTTCGAGTTTAAAGCAGCGAGCGCGGTTTCATTTTGCGTTGAGGGGAGATCACCTAATTTGGTTGTAACGACGCTGTCCCCGTTAAGCGAGACGATGGAGACGAACCCCTCGTCTTTCTTGCCCGGTTGCAGTATCCACCAGGTTGTCGGGCTCGCCGAAGCCATCTCGACCACACGCCCAGAGGCGACCGGCGCCATGGAAGTGTCGAAGCACGTATTTGCGGCGGCACCATGACGATTAATACGAAGATCACCGCCGACAGTAACTCGAGGGTGCGCGGCGTCAAGAGTCCAGCTCAAACCACCGTTGTGGGTTACATAAAAGTAAATTGCCTGGCCACTTCCATTGGGGTAGTCCACCGGCACAGTGCCATCGAGACCTGAAAAGTTGGGCTCGCCGTAAAGCCCGAGCGCCGTGGAGGGAACTGATGAGGGTCGAGGAAGGGTCATCACTGACCAGTGAACGCCGCCGTCGCTGGTACGCCACAGATGAGTTTCATTGTTTACCGGTGCCCACGGCATCGAAGCGAATCCCAGGTTTGGCGTTGCGAACACGTCGTTGGCAAAGATGCAAGAACCCAGCGGGTCGGGCGATCTCGTTGTCCAGGTTGTCCCTCCGTTCAATGTCCGCTCCAGCGAATATGCACCGTTTGAACCCGTTCCAAACTGTTGTCGCCAGCCGAGTGTCGCACTGTCGAAGGTGATGGTCTCTCCGCCAGCATTGCTCCCGGTGTTACCGCCAGGTTGGGAGATCCATGTTCTCCCTCCATTTAGGGTGTGCCGCAGGATCGTGTCCGTACTTCCTTGGTTGCGCGCCAACAGCCAACCGTCGTTGGGCGAAATGAAGGATGCGCTGTTCCAAACGTAAAAACATTGGCCTTTGGGGAGGCTCGCGGGATTTTTCAGCGGTGGTGTGATGTTGCGCCATGTGGTCATGTTGTTCGTCAGAAAGACCTCGCTGCAACCAGTTTTCAAATCGTACGTTGCCACGATGCCGACACCGTGGCCCGCGTACAGGACGTAGGTGCTCGTCGTTGTGGTGGAGAGTGCGGTCGATGAAGTTGCAGATGACGTCGCAGCCGTCGAGTGCTTAGGCGTAACACATGCGCTGAGAAGAAGCGCCGCAACAAGCACACCTCCTACCACCCTCGCGCGGGACCATCGTGTCATCATCCCCCAGACCGTAACTAACGGAAATCCAATGCTTGCGCGATGAGAATGAAGTCATCCTAGCGACCTATTAGGTGGATAGACCCCGGTGTGTCCGGGACCCGACGCAACAGTTCTGCCACCATGCACTGGCGCTTGGGTTGAACCGTGTGGGTTCCGGTCTGCGGGCCGACGTCAACAATCTGCGACTGGCGACTTACACGGTAGGG
>JAJYDR010000021.1 GCA_021777285.1 Actinomycetes bacterium | reverse complement strand
CCGCAGCCCCCGAGGTTGACGCGATGCCGACAGCCGGCACCGCCATCAACAGCAGGGCACTGGTCGTAACCGCCGCCACCGTCTTGTTAAAACGAGGCTTAATCAACTCGTCCTCCTCAACTGTGTAATAACTCCCCCCAGGTACCCGAACGCGCGACCAATTCGGACACGGTCGGGGCACCCCAGCGGACTTGTTCAGGCCACCTTGGCCATCGCAGCACAGTAGCAGTACGGAAGAATGTGTATTGGGTCACCCAACCAACTATCGAGCAACGAACTCTTGGCACGTCGTACGAACAGGTGTTTGATTTCCAGCGCCCCAGTCGCTACGCTACGAACAGTTGTTCGTTCGTGAAAGGAGTGCCATGGCTGAGGTCCTCACCCCCATGCGCCGTCAGATCCTCGAGTTCATCATCGCCTGCCAGCGCGAACGGAACTTCCCCCCCACGATCCGCGAGATTGGCGATCACGTCGGGTTGAAATCACCCGCGACGGTGGCGAACCACATCACGGTGCTCCGCGACGCGGGCTACATCGCGAAGAATCCTCAGCAACCCCGGACGCTGACGGTGCGCCTGGACGCTGATTCGATGGCGCCGGACGCGTCAGTACGGAGCATCCCCTTCGTCGGCGACGTAGCCGCCGGAACCGGCGTGCTCGCCACCGAAAGTCTTCATGAGATGATGACAGTGCCCGCGCAACTCGCCGGACGCGGTGACAGCTTCGTCCTCCAGGTTCGAGGCGAATCAATGATCGATGCGGGGATCATGCCCGGCGACCTGCTCGTCGTCAATCGCCAGGCCACCGCCGAGACTGGTGAGATCGTGGTGGCTGGGTTGCCCGAAGGCGAGGCAACGGTCAAGCGCTTCTTCCCCCAGGGCGCCCGCGTTGTGTTGAAGCCAGAAAATCAATCGATGGAACCGATGGAATTCGACTCCGCAGACGTGACGATCTTCGGTCGTGTGATTGCGGTCATGCGCAACTATTAGGCGTTTTCTGCCCGATTTAGAATGTCGTTAATGCACATGCTGTTACTTGGTGCCGACCTCTATCTCGTCGGGCTCGGACTCACGGTGGCGATCGTCGCGTAATCCGCATTCCCTCTCGTGAGAGCAGGTCAGTGGCTCTCATCGCGCGACACCCACGTCCGACAGATCTCGGCTGCGGTCGCCCCGACCCGGGCAATTGAAGATATCGGATCGCTCTGGTGGCTGCGCCACGGGCCCACCGACTCCCCGCCCTCGCTCTCGCCGTGCTCGCCGCACACGCCGTCGTGCTCACGATGATCCAGGCGCCAGCAATCCATCACGGATTTTCCAGGCACCACGACGACCAGGACATCACCCAACTCGAGCGAGTGGCACTTCCTTCGTACGGCCCTGTGGATCAGGCGCGCCACGATTGTTGTGCTCGCGCGCTAGTCGATCCAGTCGCTGAGTACCCGCGCGAAGTGCTCAAGCTCACTCCCCGAAACTCGCTCATCGGGGTGATGGGCGAGCAACGGATCGCCGGCGCCGAAGTTCGCTGCCGGTATGCCGAGCTCCTGGAACGTCGCCACATCAGTCCAGCCCACCTTCGCGCGTGCCGCACTGTTCGAGAGTGTCTCGAGCGCCCGTAACCGCAGCTCATCGAGGCTGGGAAGCGCCGCCGGCGCCCAGTCCTGCACCTCGATCGAGTCCCCAACGTCGATAAGCGGACCCAGGAACGCCCGGAGCGCTGATTCGGCGTCGAGGTGCGATCGGTCCGGTGCGAAGCGGTAGTTGATGACACATCGTGCGACATCAGGCACGACATTGCCCGCCACCCCACCATCGACCATCACGACTTGCATCTGCTCGGTGAACTCGACGCCGTCGATCGCGACGACCCGGGGCACGTAGTCAGCGACCCGCGCGATGATCGCACCGAGCCGGTGAATGGCGTTGGTCCCCATGAACGGCCGCGCGGTGTGCGCACGAACGCCCGCCATCGTGACGGCTGCACGCAACGTGCCTTGGCAGCCGACCTCGACGACGCCGCCCGTCGGCTCAGCCAGCACCGCCACGTCGCCCACTACGAGGTCGGGCCGCAGCTCAATCAGTTCACGGAGTCCCGATTCCACGCGCGTAATCTCCTCGCGCGCATAGAACACCCAGGTCAACTCGACTCGATGTGGCCTGTCGTCGCTCGCGAGGTCCACCATCACCGACAGCGACCCCTTCATGTCGCACGCGCCGAGCCCCGTGAGCACATCGCCCTCGATGCGCGCGCGGTGCGGGTCCCCGGGGACGGTGTCGAGGTGTCCGGCGACAATCAACCGGGTCGAGTGTGATCCGGTCGTTCGAGCCACCACGTTGTCACCGATCCGCTCGATGTCCAGACGTGGGTTGGACGAAAGCCGATGGACGACGTAGTCGGCGATTGCCGCTTCGCGGCCACTCACCGAGTCGATCAGGACTAGGTCCAGCGCTCGATCGAGTCGCGTCACGTGGCGACACCGTGTTCGCGCAGTACCTGGTTGAGCGCGACTTTGTCGTGTCGCTCACCTTCGCTCAGTCGACGGATGATCAACACGCAGGGAAGATAGAACTCGCCACCCGGGAATTCACGACGGCGGCTCGCCGAAACGGCCACGCAGTAATCGGGTACGTGTCCGCGCGAGACCTCCTCGCCCGTGGCCGCGTCGATGACCGGGATCGACGGGTTGAGGATCGTCCCGGCGCCCAATACCGAGCCTCGTCCGACCCGGGCGCCTTCGACGACCATGCACCGACTGCCGATGAACGCGTCGTCCTCGATGACGACCGGCACAGCGTTCGCCGGCTCGAGCACCCCACCGATACCGACCCCACCAGCTAGGTGGACGTTCGCCCCGATGTGCGCACAACTTCCCACGGTCGCCCAGGTGTCGACCATCGTGCCCGGCCCGATCCAAGCGCCGATGTTGACGTAGCTTGGCATCAAGATGACCCCGGGACTGAGGTAACTGCCTCGCCGAGCCGATGCGCCGGGCACGACGCGAACACCTCGCCGTTCGTAATCACGCTTCAACTCGAGTTTGTCGAGGTACTCGAAAGGTCCGACCTCACTTCGTTCGAGGCCGCGCAAGCGGAAGAGGAGCAGGATCGCTCGACGGACCCACTCGTGGACCGTCACCTCGCCGCCGGGCTCGACGTCGAGAACCCGCAACTGGCCATCGTCGAGCATCGTGATTGCCAACTCGACGTCACGACGCGCCTCGACGTCATCGGGGGTCAGCGTGGCGATCTGCTCGTACCACGCGTCGATTCGATTCGCCAGGGTCGTCATGGCTTCATCGTACCGTTGGGTCAGTTCGCGCCCGCGAGCCGCGACGCGGCGAGTTCGATCCGCTCGGTCGGCTGGACGACCGCGATGCGCACATACGCCGCGCCCGCGCCGCCGTAAAGCTCACCGGGGCTCGACACAACGGCGCTGACCGCGGCCAGCCGCTCGGCGAGTGCCCAACCGTCGAGTCCCGCTTGTCGACACCACAGATAGAAGCCCCCCTCGGGTAGTGGCGCATCCACACCGAAGGCATTCAACGCGTCCGACAGTGTCGTGAGTCGTCGTTGGTACCGATCCCGCTGCGCTGTGACGTGTTCCTCATCGTTATACGCCACGGCCGCGGCCGCCTGGACCGGACCGGGAACCATGAGTCCCGCGTGCTGGCGCACCGCTCGAAGGTACGTGACGACGTCGGGGTCACCGGCGTAGAAGCCGACCCGTAGCCCCGCCAGGTTCGACCGCTTCGACGCGGAGTGCAGCGCGAGCACGCCTGACGTGCCGGTGCGCAGGATCGTCGTCGCCTCGCTCGACCAGGTGTAGTCGGCGTAACACTCGTCACTGGCTACGAGAACACCGTGACGTCGTCCCCAGGCCGCGACGGCCTCTAAGTCCTCGAGGCCGCCCGTCGGATTCGACGGCGAGTTGCTCCAGAGCACCAGGGCCCGCGCCACGTCGGAAGCCGCCACGCTCGCGAGGTCCAACCGTCCGTCGCGAACGGGCACCGCCACCGCGCGAAGCCCGGCCAGTGTCGCGCCCATCGCGTACGTGGGATAGCTGATCGCGGGGAACAAGACCGTGTCCTTGTCGGGAGCGTTCAGGTGCAGGTAACCCGCGAGTGAGGCCACGAACTCCTTCGTTCCCACGCAGGCGGCGAGCTCTTCGGGGCCGATCTCGACCCCGAAGCGGCGTTCGAGCCAACCGCTCGCACTTCGTCGAAAGTCCTCAGTGCCGGCCGACGGCGGGTACCCGCGCGCGCCCGCGCCGCGGGCCAGTTCCTCGAGTACCGCGGGGGGCGGCGGGTCGATTGGTGTTCCGATCGAGCAGTCGATCGCACCACCGTCGTGGGCGCCCGCGATCCGCTTAATCCCGTCGAGCCGCTCGTAGGGATACGGCGGCGGCGTGAAGGTCATGGGGCGACCCGCCATTCGCCAAAGCGCGCCGCCCCCACCGGGTCAAGGGCGATGCGAAGCACCATCGCGTTCTCCTCGACCGTCGTCTCGAGCACGTCTCCTTCACGATGCGCGGCCGCGACAAGGTCGCCACGGTCGAGCGGGAAGCGCACGGTGATCGTACGGTCCTCGATGCGAAGGCGCTCACCGATCGCAGTTATGACTGCGTCGAGGTTCTCGCCGGTCAGGGCCGAGACGAAGACGCTGCCCGGGTAGAGATTGGCGAGGTCGCGGGCCCGAGAGCCCGGGACGTCGGCCTTGTTAAAGACGAGGAGCTCGGGGACGTGATCGGCGCCGATCGTGCCGAGCACCTCGTGCACGGCGGCGATCTGCTCCTCGGCGTTCTCGCTCGCCGCGTCCACGACGTGGACCAGCAGGTCCGCCAACTGCACCGAGCGAAGCGTGCTCATGAAGGCCTCGACCAACTCGTGGGGCAGGTTCGAGATGAACCCGACAGTGTCGGTGACGAGCACGGTCTCCCCGCCGGGGAGTTGGCGCTGGCGGGTCCGTGGGTCAAGGGTCGCGAACAGCCGGTCCTCCACGCCCACGCCGGCGTCGGTGAGCGCGTTGAGCATCGACGACTTACCGGCGTTGGTGTAGCCGACCAGGGTCAACTCACGGTGACGCCCGCGATCACGACCCTGGCGCTGGACGCCGCGCGTACGGTCGATCTCCTTGAGCTCCTCACGGATTCGGTGAATCCGATGCACGAGCCGCCGGCGGTCGACTTCGAGTTGGGTCTCGCCAGGGCCGCGTGTGCCGATGCCACCGGCCTGCTGGGACAACGAACCCCCCGCGCGGCGCAGTCGCGGCAAGCGGTACTGGAGCAACGCGAGCTCGACCTGGGCCTTGCCCTCGGGGGTACGGGCATTCTGGGCGAAGATATCCAAGATCACCGCAGTGCGGTCAATCGCCGTGCGACCCAGGATCTTCTCGAGGTTGCGCTGTTGGGCCGGCGAGAGCGCGTGCTCAAAGACCACCGTGTCCGAGTCGAGCGCGAGGCAGATCTCGCGTAGCTCCTCTACCTTGCCCGATCCAAGAAACGTCGCGGGATCCGGGGCGTCGCGCCGTTGGACGATACGCGCGACCACGTCGGCGCCGGCGGTGTCCACGAGCAGCGCCAACTCGTCCAACTGACGTTCCAGCTCCTCGGCGGTGACGCCCGGGAACTGCACGCCCACGAGCACGATGCGCTCGCGGAAGGTTCGATCGATCAGGGTCGAGGGGATGTAGGTCAAGTCGCGAGCCACTCGACGTTGGCGACGAACTGGACCGGACCGCTCAAGGTTGCCCGGTCGCCGTTCAGGCGAACCGCGAGGTCACCGCCAGGGTTGGCGACGGTGACCACATCGCCGCAGAGTCCGTGGGATCGCCCCACCGCGGCAACCGCACAGCTGCCGGTGCCACACGCGAGCGTCCAGCCGACACCGCGCTCGAAGACGCGCAGCTCGATCCGGCTCGTGCTCGCGGGCGTGATGAACTCGACGTTGGCCCCGCCGACGGCGTCGGACCACGCCTGGGCATACTTTGTTCGGTCCTCGACGCTCCACGTCGGGTCGTCAGCGACCACGACGTGCGGATTGCCGACCGATGCGATCCCCAACGTCCCCGCGGGCCCGGGTCCGACGACGACTTCTCCCATCTCGACGCTGCCCGTCCCGCCATCGCGGTCGCCGGTCAAAGTGACGTGTCGCAGCCCGGCGTCGGTCACGACGTCCAGCCCGTCCCACGTGCCACGCGTCGAGCGACGCACCGCCGCAGCCAGGCACCGGATACCGTTGCCCGACATCTCGGCGCGGCTCCCGTCGGCGTTGTAGAGCACCATTGTCACCTCGGAGCCGACCGTGGCGAGCAGCAGACCGTCCGCGCCGACGCCGGTGGCGCGGTCGCACACCGCGCGTACCTGGTCCTCATCCCACCAGGGCGCCGTGCCGTGCTCAATCACCTCGACCAGGAAGTCGTTGCCGGCGCCGTGCCATTTTTGAAGGTACCGAAGTGTCACTAGTCCCATTCTCGCACGAAGCCGTCGGGGCCGTTCAGCACATGCTCCATGCGCGCCAGGGCCGCCTCGGGACTCTCGAACCACTCGACGCGCGGATCGCGCTCGAACCACGAGCGCTGGCGTCGCGCCAGTCGGCGGCTGTGGGCGATGGCGTCGCGCACGCACTGATCGAGGTCCACCCCATCTTCGACGTGCGCCAGCAACTCCCGATAACCGACGGCCTGGCGGGCCGTGCGCCCCACCCCACCGGGTCGGGCGGCGAGGCGGCGGACCTCGTCGAGCAACCCCTCATCCAACCATTTGTGGAATCGTGCCTCGACGCGCCGATCGAGCTCGTCCATGGCGACACGCAACCCAACCTGGACCACGCGAACCCGTCCGTACTGCGCCACGCCCGGACCGAACGAGGAGAATGGACGGCCACTGCCGAGCGTGACCTCGAGCGCACGGATTACCCGTCGGGCGTTGGTCGGTTCCATGCGCGCCGCTGCGAGCGGGTCTCGTCGGACCAGCTCCTCGTGCAACGCCTCGCCAGCCGCCCATCGTGTCTCGAGGGCTCGACGCACCTCGGGGTACTGACTTGGAATCTGGTAGTCGTCGAGCACGGCTCGCCCGTAGAGACCGGTGCCGCCGACGTAGATGACCCGACCGCCCCTGGACCAGATCTCGGTCGTCACCTCGCGAGCCAACCGTTGGAACATCGCGACGGTGAAATCCTCATCGGGTTCGACGAGGTCGAGCAGGTAATAGGGCACCTCGCGCCGTTCCACCAGGCTGGGCTTGGCCGTGCCGATGTCCATGCCGCGATAGACGGTCATCGCGTCCACGGCGACGATGGCCCGATCGGGTTCGCGACGGGCGAGGGCGTGCGCGAGGGCTGACTTGCCCGACGCGGTGGCGCCCACGAGGGCGACCGCGACCCGGTTCACGAGACGCTGAGGGCGATGCGCACCTTGTGACGCGGCGGCCGGATGACCCGGGTGACGTGACCCATCAGGTGGTACGGCGCGCCGTGGTCGATGTACACCTCGACGAGCGCACCCGGCCGCAGCTGCGCGTCGGTATCGACGTGCACGAGCTTGCCCTGTCGCGTGCGTCCCGACCACCGGCTCTCCGATCGGCGCGACGGACCCTCGAGCAAGACCTCCTCGAGGCGACCTTCGCGTGCGACGTGCGCGCGCAGCGCCGAACGGTCCAACACGTGCTTCAAGCGCTCAAACCGGTCCTTGATGACCTCGTCGGGGACGAACTCCTCGACCATCGCAGCGGCGCGAGTCCCGTCACGCGGCGAGAAGATGAACGTGTAGGCCGAGTCGTAGTTCGCCTCGGCCACGACCGCGAGTGTGGCTTCGAAGTCCTCGTCGGTCTCCCCGGGGTAACCGACGATTAGGTCAGTCGTGACCGCTAGGTCCGCGATGGCCGCGCGCGCCGCGGCCAGTCGCTCGAGGTAGCGCTCGGCGCTGTAGCCCCGGCGCATCGCGGTTAGGACACGATTCGATCCCGATTGCAGCGGGAGGTGGAGTTGGGGGCACACCGACGCCGTCTCGGCCATGGCCGCGATCGTCTCGGGCCGCAGGTCCTTCGGATGCGGGCTGGTGAATCGGATCCGCTCGATGCCCTCGACCTCGCCGAGCGCCCGCAGCAGGTCGGCGAAGAGTGGTCGACGCTTGGTCAGGTCCCGGCCGTAGGAGTTCACGTTCTGGCCGAGCACCGTGATCTCGGTGACCCCCGACGCCGCCAGCATCCGCGTCTCGGCAACAAGGTCCGCCAACGGCCGGCTGATCTCGCCGCCGCGCACGTCGGGCACAATGCAGTAGCTGCACGAATTATCACAGCCCGTCTGGATTGTCATCCACGCCGCCCACGGGAACTCGCGCACCGCGCTTAGCGCGGGGGCCATGTCGCGGGTGACGACGGGGTCGGGCGCATCGACGACTTCCACGATCGCACCTTCAACCCGGGCGCGACGCAAGAGCGCCGGCGCATCGTTCAGGTTGTGGGTGCCAAAGACGACGTCCACCCACCCAGCTCGTTCGAGGATCCGGCCGCGTTCGTGCTGGGCCATGCAGCCACCCACCGCGATCTGCATCGACGGCCGCGCGACCTTGGCTGCTTTGAGGTGCCCGAGCGCGCTGTAGAGCTTGAGGTCGGCGTTCTCACGGATCGTGCAGGTGTTGAAGATCACCACGTCCGCCTCGGCCTCGTTCGTCGTCGGCGTGAGCCCTTCGTTCACCAACAGGCCGGCCAAACGCTCCGAGTCGTGCTCGTTCATCTGGCAGCCGAAGGTGCGAATGGCGAAGGTGCGCGGCGTTGACACGCCGTCCAGCCTACTGAGCGACCGGTACGACGCCTCGGGTGACGTCGTAGGTCACCCCGACACCGGCCCCCACGACGCACGCCAAGCCAACCAGGTCCGTGACCGATACACCCTGGTTGATGAACAACCAGCCCATCAGGAAGGCGATCGCTGGATCGAGTGCGATGAGCACGCTCACCACGCTCGGTTTTATCCGGCGCAGCGCCTGCATCTCCATCCCGAAGCCGAGCCCGATCGCCGCGACGCCCACCAACGCCATGCGCCCGCCGAGCCACGGTCGCGCTATGAACACATGAGCCGACGCGATGGCGAACGGGGCGGTCACCAACGCCGCGATCGACATCGCCACGGCCAGTCCGCCGAAGCCCTCAATCGAGCCGCCCACGCGATGCGACGCGAAGGCGTAGCCGGCCCACCCGGCGCCCGACCCGAGGGCGAAGAGCACACCGATCAGTGTCACGCCGCCACCCGGCCGCGCGAGCGCCACCACCCCCGCCCCAGCCAAGGCGACGAACACGTAGTGGCGGCGTGACCGTTTGGCGAGCGCCGCCACGAGGAACGGGCCTAGGTACTCGATCGCAACCGCCGTACCGAGCGGGATCCGCGCGATCGACTGGTAGAAGCAAAACCCCATGAACGCCGTCGACGCACCCAGCGCGCCAGCCCCGACCCACTGATGCCTCGTCCAGGCGCGGACCCGGGGCCGCGACACCGCGAGCAGGGCAGCGGCGCCAAAGAGGAAGCGCCACGCGCTCGACGCGGACGGACCGATCCGTAGGAAGACCGGCATGACCAGCGCCGCCGACCACTGGATCGTGGTCGTTCCCGCGAGAAGGAAGGCGACACCGGCGAGGGTCCGCCGGCGCACTTGCGACGATGTCAAGAGACGACCGCCCCGATCCGGTCGGCCTCGAGGATCGCCACCGAACCCGCCACCCCGTGGTCCGCGAGAGTGCGCCTCGCACCCTCGGCCACCGCTGCGGCCGCGTCCACCGTCGCCAGTCCGAGCATCGTCGAACCGGCCCCCGACCAACACGCCCCGTGCGCGCCGGCGTCGCGCAGCGCCTTCAGCATCGAATCGGCTATCGGCAACAACGCCGACCGGTACGGCTGGTGCAGTCGATCGTCCATCGACCACGACGTGAAGACACGGTGATCCGCGAGGCCGGGGATCAACAGCCCTAGCGCGGTCAGGTTCGCCACCGCGTCGGCGAACGGGACCCGATCGGGTAGGACCCGGCGCGCCTCGGCCGTCGCGAGTTCGACCTCGGGGATGACGACTACGAAGCGCCATACGTCATCGAGCGCGAGATCGGCCACGGCGACCGTCCCGTCACGCTGACCCGCCACGACGAGTCCGCCGCGCCACGACGCGGCCGCGTTCTCGGCGTGCCCGTCAATCGCCACCGCGATCGCGAGCGCGTCCGCAGCGCCCGCCGCCGCAGCGGCCGCGAGCGCCAAGGACGCCGAGGAGCCGAGGCCGCGCGAGAGTGGGATCTGTGAGTCGACACGAATGGCGAAGCGCTGGTGCCCGAGCACCGACGCCGCGACTCTGGCCCCGAGGTGGTTCTCGTCGTCGAAACGACCCGCGCCATAACCACTGGTGACGATGGAGAACTCGTCGGCGTCGCGTACCTCGACCTCGACGTAGCGATTGAGCGCCACCGCCAGCGCGTCAAAGCCCGGCCCCAAGTTCGCCGAACTGGCCGGCACCCGCGCGATCATGGAATCAGCGTAGGCGTTCGCCGGTGCCGCACCATGAATCAACCGACCCAGTATCAGCGGTCTTCGTCGGGGAAGTACTCCTCGCGCGTGATCAGAACTTTGCGCGCCTTGGACCCGTCACCCGCGGCGACGACGCCCTCTTGCTCGAGCTGATCCATGAGTCGACCGGCACGCGCGAAGCCGACGCGCAACTTGCGCTGGAGCATCGACGTCGATCCCGACTGTGTTCGGATCACGAGTTCGCGGGCCTGACGCAGTACCTCGTCGTCATCCCCGCCCCCGCCGCCGGGCCCTCCCCGCTCGACGGGCACGTCGAGCGCGACCACGGTCTCGCGCCGACCGCCTTGGGCCCGCCAGTACTCGACGACGCGCTGGACTTCGACCTCGGAGACCCACGGCGACTGAATCCGTCGAGCGATGTTGCTGGTGGCGGTGACGAGCAGCATGTCGCCCTTGCCCACCAACCGCTCGGCGCCGGCCTGGTCGAGGATCACCCGGCTGTCGGCGAGCGAGGACACGGCAAAGGCCATTCGACTTGGGACGTTCGCCTTGATGACGCCCGTGATCACGTCGACGCTCGGCCGTTGGGTCGCGAGCACCAGGTGGATCCCGACCGCCCGGGCCATCTGTGCGATTCGCACGACCGAGTCCTCCACGTCCCGCGCAGCCACCATCATTAGGTCGTTGAGCTCATCGACGACGATGACGATGTAGGGCATCTGCTCGGGTCCAGTGGGTCGAGGGGCGTCCGAGGCGAGACCCGTCGCACGTTCGATCGCCTCGCCGACCTCCTCGGCGATCGTGGGGCCGGGATCAAGCTCGCCCCGATCGATCATCTGCTTGTAGCCGGTCAGGTCGCGCGCCCCGCAGGCGGCGAGCACGTCGTAGCGCCGCTCCATCTCCTTCACGGCCCAGGCCAGCGCCCCGGCCGCCTTCTTCGGGTCGACCACCACCGGCGCGAGCAGGTGTGGGAGATCCTGGTAGTGGCCCATCTCGACGCGCTTGGGGTCGATCAGGAGTAGTCGGACCTGTTCGGGGTTGGCTCGCATCACGAGCGCGGTCACCAGTGAGTTGATGCACGAGCTCTTGCCCGCGCCCGTCGCTCCCGAGATCAGTACGTGGGGCATCTCGCCGAGGTTGACGATGACCGTCTGACCCGCGATGTCGCGACCGATCGGCACGTCGAGGGGATGATGGGCGTCGCGGGCCTCGTCGGTGGCGAGCAGGTCGCCGAGGGCAACGAGCGTCCGGTTCCGGTTCGGCACTTCGACACCGATGGCCGAGCGTCCCGGGATCGGTGCGAGGATGCGCACGTCCGGAGTGGCCATTGCGTACGCGATATCCCGGCTGAGCGCGGTGAGTCGGGCGACCTTGATCCCGGGTCCGAGTTCGAGCTCGAATCGTGTGACGGTCGGACCGACGGTGAAACCGACGAGGACCGTCTCGACCCCGTGGGCCGCGAGCGCCTCGACGAGCTCGGCGCCCGCGCGCTCCACGCTCGCTCGGTCCTGACGCTGCTCGCGCGTACGGGTGAGCAGCGTCAACGGCGGCAACGACCAGGACGTCTCGTGCGCGTCGGGTACGACCACCGGCGCGGGCGCGACGGCGACCTCGACGGGTGCCCACTCGTCGCCGTTTGCGTCGAGGGCGCCCTCATCGGACGACTCCTCCGTTGGCCAGGGCGTCGCCTCGGGCTCGGCGGCGTCCTGTCCCGGGGATGTCTCGTCGTTGCGCGGCGAGCGCGTGCGTCGGGGTTTCGCGGGTGCGAGGGTCGCCACTGCTTCATCGGACTCCGCGGGGCGAGGCCGACTGGACCACCAACGACCGAGGGAACGAACGACCACGCGAATGGCGCGCACGCTCGCCCCCGCGAGGGTACGTAAGCCGATACCGGTGGTGACGATCACCGCCACGACCAACACCGCCAACAACACCACGATGGCGCCGACCTCGCCGAGTCCGCGGACGAGACCGCCCCCGACGACGACGCCGAGCCAGCCGCCGGCTCGACCGAGTTCACGCGCCGTGGCACTCGTCGACGGTCGCCCCCCGATCAGGTCGCCGAGTCCGGCCACGCTGATGAGTCCTAGTGCGAGCCCCCACCCGAGGCGTGCGTTGTCGACTTCGACCTTGCCCCAGAGGATCGCCACCCCGAGCCCGATGAGCACGAGCGGCAAGATGACACGTCCGACCCCGAGCAGGTCACCGACGACGCTGGCGAGCCAACGACCGAACGGCCCGAGCGCATGTACCTCGGCGAGACCGATCAGGATGCCGAACACCACGAGGACGAGTACCCAGACGTCACGGCCGTGACGCTGCCACAGTGATGGCGGCTGTTTCGCGCGGGTCCGACTGCCCGTTGACCCAGCGCGCGCCGATGTCTTCTTCGCGTGTCGGGGTGCGGCCATACCCACTCAACTTACCGAACCGGCGTTCTCGCCGGGCTCTTTACCCACCATTAGGCTTGCGACGTGCCATCAGCCCATCGCTCCTCCACCGAACTCGCCGAACGCCTCGGCGCGCGCGCCGCCTCGTGTACCGTCGTGAGCGCCCGACCGATCTGCGTGTCACTGCACGAGGTCGTGCTGCACGGTGACCCACGACTCGCGGGCGTGCCGGGCAATGATGTCATGGTCCGGGTTCGCCACGACGGTCATCACGTCCGTCGCCGCTACACGGTTCGCTCGGTGGACTACGACAACCATCGGTTCTCGATTTGGGTGAGTACCGACCACGTCGGCGCGGGAAGCGCCTGGGCCCAGTCGGCAGCGGTCGGCGACGCGGTCGACGTCATCGGTCCTCGGGGCAAGATCACCCTGGCCGAGTCGGCCGACTGGCACCTGTTCATCGGCGACGTGAGCGGGCTAGCCGCCTTCTTCCGTCTCGCCCAGAGTATCGAGACCCCTGGTCGGGCCATCTTCATCGTCGAGATTGACGAGGACGACGACGCCTTGACCGCCGACTTCGACGAGGGACTCGGCGTCACCGGTATCTTCGTGGACCGGCGCGACCGCAGTCGCAACGATCCCGCCGGTCTGCTGAGCGGACTGAGCGCTTTCGCCTTCCCGCCGGACCAGGGTCACGCCTACGTGTTGGGCGAGTTCTCGGTGGTGCGCGCCATACGTGACGCGCTGCGCGACCGGGGTCTTCGTGACCAGGACATCAGTCACAAGGCGTACTGGCGACTCGGTCGACCGAACGCCGACCACGGCGAGCCGGACAAGTCCGACTCCTGAATCAGTAGACGACCACGGCGGTCATCAGCACTGGCTGACGCCGGAAGCGCTGACCGAGCAGACGCCCCGCGGCCCGTTGAGCGGCCTTGTTAAGCGCTCCTTCGTCGCGCTCGCCGTCGGCGAGCGCCTCATCGATCGCGTCGCGAACGGCCTCGGTGACCGTGGCAATCAATTGCCGGTCCGTCTCGCCGTCGAACCAGCCACGTGCGACAACCCGTACCGGCTGGACGATCCGCGCGAGTTCGCCATCCACGCCCGCCGACAACAGCAGTACGCCGAACTCGGCGAGCATCCGTCGCTCCTCGAGTGGCCGTTCGTCGAGGTCGCCCGCCGAACCGTCGATGTAGTGCAGACCCGCCGGCACCTCGCCGGCGCGGCGGATCCCATCGGCGCGAACCTCGATCTGGTCACCGTCCTCGCAGAGCAGGATGTGCTTATTGGACAGTCCCATCGTCCGCGCGAGTTCGGCGTGGTGGACGAGGTGGCGGTACTCCCCATGCACCGGAACGAAGTTACGTGGGCGAACGAGCTGGTGGAAGGTACGGAGCTCACCCTGGCGGGCGTGGCCCGACGCGTGGACGGGCTCCTGGCTCGAATCGATGACCTCGGTTCCAGCTCGGTGCAAATCGTCGATGACACGCCCCACTGACCATTCGTTGCCGGGGATGGGGTGCGAACTCAGGATCACGGTGTCGTTGACACCCACGCGCAAGGATCGCGCATCGCCGCGGGACATCTTGGTCAGCGCCGCCATCGGTTCGCCCTGACTGCCGGTGCAGATCACGCAGACCTGGCCGGGCTCGTAGCGATCAACGGTCTCGATGTCGATGAAGTCTGCCGCGTCGGCGTGCAAGAGGTGCAGTTTGCGCGCTAACTTGACGTTCGCCTCCATGGAGCGTCCCATGAGAGCGACTTTGCGCCCCTGCTCGCGCGCGACGTCGATGATCTGCTGGACCCGATGGATGTGGCTCGCGAAGCACGCGACGACCATGCGCCGCTCGGGCCGTTCGAGGAAGAGCCGGCGCAGCGCGCCGCCCACCGTGCGCTCGGAGTTAGTGAACCCCGGCTCCTCGGCGTTCGTCGAATCACACAGCAGCAGTGCGACGCCTTCGTCACCGATCGCCCCGAGTCGAGCCAGGTCCGTGCGACGGTTGTCGATCGGGGTCTGGTCCAACTTGAAGTCGCCCGAGTGCACCACGATGCCCACCGAGGTCCGCACAGCCAGCGCGTGCGCGCTCGGTACCGAGTGGGTTACGGGGATGAATTCAAATTCGAAGGGACCGATGCGACGACGCTCGCCGTCGGCGACCTCGATGAAGGTGCACTTGGCGGCCAGCTTCGCCTCGCTCAGTCGGTGCCGGGCGAATCCCACGGTGAGCGCGGAGCCGTAGATCGGGACGTTGACGTCCTTGATGAGGTACCGCAGGGCGCCGGTGTGGTCCTCGTGACCGTGGGTCAACACGATGCCGTCGACCCGGTCGCGTCGTTCGATCAACCACCGGAAGTCGGGCAGGATCAAATCGACGCCGTACATGGTGGGCTCGGGGAACATGAGACCGGCGTCGATCACGACGATGCGGCCATCCTGCTCGAGCGCGAGGCAGTTCCGGCCAATCTCACCGAGACCACCGAGGAAGGTGATCCGCACGCGTTCGTTAGCCACGGGCGGCTCGAAGCTCGGCGACCACCGACGCGGCCGTCGCGTCGACGTCACTGCCGATCGGCCCCAGTGGCCAGCGACACTGACCAACGGCGAACCCGAGGGACCGCATGGCCGACTTCGCCGGGATCGGGTTGGGCGCCGACTCGGTCGACTCGAAGGCACAGCTGCGCGCGAGTCGCTCGTTGAGCTCGCGCGCCGTCACCCAGTCCCCCTTCGCGACGCTCGCCACGATCGAGGCGAACTCGGGTCCCGCCCAGTGGGCGGCGACCGAGACGATGCCAGTCGCGCCGATGGCGAGGAACGCCAGCAGCAGCGAGTCGTCACCACTGTAGAGGTCGAGGTCGTCACCGAGGAGGGCCTTGACGTGCGCCGCACCGGGCAGGTCACCCGAGGCGTCCTTCAGCGCACGAATGTTCGCGTGCTGGCGTACAAGTTCAATCGTGGTCGTCGCGGCGATCTTTCGGCCGGTTCGCGAGGGGATGTCGTAGAGCATGACCGGCAGCGGGGTGCTCTCGGCGATCGCGCCCAGGTGCCCGGCGATGCCAGCCTGGCTCGGTCGAGCGTAGGCCGGCGTCGTCGCGAGCACGCCCGCGACACCCGTGTCGGCGACGCGTCGTGTCAGCGCGACCGAGCGGGCGGTATCCGACGAGGTCGACCCGGCGAGCACCGGGACGTTGACGGCTGCAGCGACGCTGGCGAAGAGATCCATCTTCTCGTCGTCGCTGAGCGCGGTCCCCTCGCCCGTTGAACCCGCGACCACGATGCCGTCGCTCCCGCTCCCGACGAGATGGCGCGCCACAGCCGCGGCCGTGTCGAGATCGACCGCGCCGTCGTCGCCGAACGGTGTGACCATGGCGGTCAAAACCGTTCCGAAGGTTGGTGACGCCATACCTCGAAGTTACCAGTGACCCGACGTGCCGCTCACGCCGTCGATGAAACGGTCGAGCCCCTCGACCAGACCCGGCGTAGACGGGAGGTGGCGCAACACCGTGGCGACTCCGGTAACGAAGCTTGACCGGTCATAGGAGTCGTGGCGGATGGTCAACCCCTCACCGGGCGAGCCGAAGAGTACCTCTTGGTGCGCGACCAGGCCCGGCAGGCGAACGGCGTGCACCGGTATTCCCTCGACTGAGGCGCCACGGGCACCCTCGACCGTGTGACGAAGGGTGGGCTCCGCGTCGGTCGATCGGCCCGCGCGCTGACGAGCCCGGGCGACCCTCCGAGCGGTCGTGATCGCCGTCCCCGAGGGCGCATCAACTTTCCCGTCGTGGTGTAATTCGATGATCTCCACTCGCTCAAAGAACGGCGCTGCCGTGGCCGCGAACCGTTCCGCCAGCACCGCGCCGATGGAGAAGTTGCTCGCCACGACAATGGGCGTTCGCTCGGCCAGTTCCTTGAGGACCGCTCGATCCTCCTCACTGAGTCCGGTCGCACCGACGACGAGCGCCTTGGCGTGTTGTGCGCACCAGCGCGCGGACGTGATCACCCCCTCGGGAGTCGAGAAGTCCACCACGACGTCCACCGGCGACGCGTCCACGTGTTCGAGCGTCGTGAACCACACCGCACCATCGCCGGAGGGATCCGGCGACCGGTCCACGAGCGCGACGACATCGAACTCGGGGTACAACACGAGTCCGTGGGCCATCACCTGGCCCATTCGTCCGGCGCCACCCACGATAGCGATGCCGATCACGATGGCACCCTAGCGCGTCGGCGGCGCCGTCTGGTGATTTCGAGCGCGCCGAGCCAACCGACAAGCCCCACGCCCGTACCGATGAGACCGAGCTCGATGTGCGGTGCGTGATAGTAGAAGTGGACCGTCCAGTCTCCCGGCGGCACCACAACCTGTTCGATGAGTCCCGAGCGTTCAACGTGCAGCGTGATGGTCTGGTGCGTCCTCGTGTTCTGCGCTGAGGCGCGCCAGCCCGGTATCCACTCCATCGATCGCTTGAGTACCGTCGGCGCCACGGCGTGCACGGTGACCCACGAATCGCCGTATGAGGTCACGCGAATCGCGACAACACGCGAACGTCCAGACTTGGAACCGAGCCACGCCGGCGGTCGTAGGGACGTCGCACGGAAGTACGCGACAGTGCCGATGGTTTGGGTTAATCGCCAGCCCGGCGTGGCGAGCGCTTGCTGAAAGGCCGTGGCTAGGCGGTACTCGTGCTGGGGATCACCACGGGTCACCACCTCGGCGAAGTTGAAGATGGCCCGTTCAGGTGCGCTCACCACGATGCCAGCACTCTCGCGGTGATACGACGAGAAGTCAAACGTAAGCGACGCGGCACCTGTAGCGCTCAGCACCGGACCAACGCGGTGCCCCGCGTGGTCCAGTAGTTGGACCGAGACCGTCCCGGTCGAGATGCGACGATGGTTCACACTGGCGAGATTGATAGTTCGCACGGGCAGCAACTGGCCAAAGAAGCGTTCCGTGCGCACCGCGGGCCGCAGGGGCAGGCACGCCTTCGGATTCGGCATCGGCCCGGTGACGGGAGTCGCCAACTTGTCCGAGGAGACGACCACCGTCTCCAGGCGCAGCTGACGAAAGGTGCCGTCGGCCAATTGACACGGGTCGAGCGAGAACATCGGGTGCGTTGCGGTCACGTTGCCATAGAGCGCGTTCACGAGTGAGCCGTACCCCTGGACGCTCGCGAGGCCCGTGAAGACGTTGACGTTGGGCGCACCCAGCGTCTCGTACAAGCCCTGATGCGCACCGGATGGATCGATCAGGGCGAAGCGACCGGCACTACCAAGGTGCGCGGCGGCCGCGGTAGGGCTCGGCATCGGTGACGATCGTCCCCCGACGAGCCCCGTGGTGGTGAAGGCGAAGAAGAGGAGTGCGTCGACCGCGACGAGGACGTGCAGCCAGCGCATCCTCGTCGGGCGCGAACGACACCATCGGATCACGAACACCAGCCCGGCGGCGACGAGAAGATGGGCCACCAGCGTCGGACGCTGGTAGTGAACGAGTGCGGAAGCGGATGCGGACACACCGAGCCACCGCAGGATGGGCTCGCCGTCGATGAGCAGCGCGCCACTCAAGGCGACGACCGCGAGCGCTGGCGCTAAGGCCAGCCACGTTCGCAGCCCCCTCGAGCTGCGCACGTCGCTCGTCTCGTGGCGGAACTCGTCCAACCACCAGCCGAGCAGGACCAGCACGGCCAGATCGACGAGGATGATGTTGCGACTCTGCAGTCGCGTACTACCGAAGAGTGGGATCGCGCGAAACAGGTGTCCGATCGGCGTGTACGAGCCCCAGGTCGCGAAGAGCCCCACCACCCCAATCACGAGGAACGGCACGAAGGGTCGCTCGGACTCGCGCCAGCCGTGGCGGGTCGCGCGTAGAACGAAGGCAACCGTCGCGATCAATGCCGCAACACCGACGTAGCCGGTGATCTCAGGCAGGTTGTAGTGCGTGAAGAAGGCGGGCTGGTTGGCGACCCCGTTACCGCCGAGGAGGTCGGGAATGAGCAGCAGACTCGTCCAGCGCAGGGGCAGTGAGCCGGCGCCGAAGAACTGATACCCGAGCCCGGTGCGTTGGGAGATGTTGATGAAAGACCAACCCGGAAGGAGTTGTGCTAACCCGATGAGCGCCCCCCACGCGATCCCCACCGCGTTGGCGACCACGAATTCGATGCGTCGAGGCCATGAGGGCACCGGTCTCGCCCGCGGCGCGAGCACACTGAAGATGATGAGCACAGCGCCGAGCAACTCCATATCCGCGATCGCCCGTGGTTCACCCGACAGCGAGGTCAAGGCCCACAGGGCGGTGATGGCGAGCACTGACGGTACGGCCGAAGCCACCCGTTCGCGCAGCTCCACGCCGTGTGCCCACCCGCTCACGGTCCGTTCGAGCGACGCGATCGCCAAGACGTACCACGGTAGGAGCGCGAATCCCTGCACCACGCCAAGGTGGACCAGTTGGCCGTTCATGGCTCCAGTGAGTGAATACAGCACGGCCGGCACGACGGCCGACGAGGTGCTGACGCGGTACCACCGCAGCAGGGCGAAGAGCCCGATCCCCGCGGCCGCGTAGACCACGACCAGGTTGACGACCCACATCAGGATTGGCGCGGGGATCACGAAGAGCAGGGTCAGGGGGAAGAATGAACCCGCGTTCATGCCCCCGAGTAATGGCGTCCCGGAATTGGCTAGGACGTTAAGCAGCGGGAGATGACCACTGCGCAGTTGTTCCCCGGTCAGTACCCGCAGGGGGAAGTTCTGGATCAAGTTGTCCTGAGCGATGGCCGGATGACCGAACAGGGCGGGAAGCCCGAAGATCACGGCGGGTAGGACGACCAGTACGAAAATGGCCCAACGGTCGCTGCGCCCAAGCGGGCGCCACCAGGGCGCGAACGCGGACTCGCCCGCCATCAGCAATGAGCCGATGGCGGGCGAGTACCAACCGTCACGAGTGAACCGAAGCTCACCAAGGACCTAGCGTCGACGCGAGCGAGGACCCCGGCGGCTGGCGCTGCCGTCGCTTTCAGCGAATGAGGTGTCGCTGGGACCGAGGTCGCCGATCTCATTGGCCAACTCCGCTTCGAATGAAGCCTCGAAGGAGGAGACGGCGGGTCGAGAACCCTGCGCGCTGCGATCATTGCGGTCACCGCGGTCACCACGGTCGTTGCGGTCCCCTCGGTCGCTACGCTCACCGCGCTCACCGCCGTGACCGCGGTCGTTACGGTCGCGCTGCGGGCGAGAGCGGGGGGCGTCGTCACCGGCGTCAGTGGCCATGTCGGCGTACTCGCCGGCCAGTGACAGTGACACCTTGCCCTGCGGGTCGATGTCGTCGACACGCACGTCGATCGCCTGACCGAGCTCGAGGACGTCTTCGACCTGACCGATCCGCTTGCCACCGTTGAGCGGCGACATCTTGGAGATGTGCAACAGACCGTCGCGTCCAGGCATGAGACTGACGAACGCACCGAACTTCGCGATGTTCACGACTCGTCCGGCGTACGTCGCACCGACTTCGGCCGTCGGGGGGTCAAGGATGAGCGCGATACGCCGACGGGCTTCCTCGACGGCTCGGCCGTCTTTGGCTCCGATGGTCACGGTACCAACGACGCCGTCGTCGTCCACGGCAATGTCCGCGCCGGTCTCTTGCTGCAGGGTGTTGATGACCTTACCCTTGGGCCCGATGACCTCGCCGATCTTGTCGATCGGGATCTCGAGGGTCACGATCTTGGGCGCAACCTCTGACACCTGAGGGCGCGGCGCGTCGATCGTCGACGTGATCACGTCAAGGATGGCGAGACGCGCCTGGTGCGCCTGACGCAGAGCGTCGGCTAACACGTTGGCGGGCAGCCCGTCAATCTTGGTGTCGAGTTGCAGGGCGGTAACGGCGTCGGCGGTGCCGGCGACCTTGAAGTCCATGTCACCGAAGGCGTCCTCGGCCCCGAGGATGTCGGTAAGGGTCACGTAGGCGCCGTTCTCGTACACGAGCCCCATGGCGATCCCGGCGACCGGCGCCTTGATCGGCACGCCGGCGGCCATGAGCGACAGGGTCGATCCGCAGACCGACGCCATCGACGTCGAGCCGTTGGACTGCATGATGTCCGAGACGACCCGCAAGGTGTAGGCGAAGTCCTGCTCACTGGGCAGAACCGGGATCAGGGCGCGCTCGGCGAGCATGCCGTGTCCGATCTCGCGGCGCTTGGGCATGCCCACGCGACCGGTCTCACCCACCGAGTAGGGCGGGAAATTGTAGTGGTGCATGTACCGACGGAACTCATCGGGACTGATGGTGTCAAGCTGCTGGCGCATGCGCGGCATCCCGAGTGTCGTCACGTTGACGACCTGGGTCTCGCCGCGCTGGAACAGCGCCGAGCCGTGGGTCATCGGGAAGAGGTCCACCTCGGCCGACAGCGGTCGGATATCGGCGATCCCACGACCGTCAATACGAACGCCGTCGCTGACGATCCGGCTACGCACGAGCTTCTTGGTGACGGCCTTCACCGCCGCCTTGATCTCGCTCAGGCGATCGGCGAACTCGTCGCTCAACTGCGCGACGATGTCGGCGGTCGCGTCGGCCAGCGCGGTCGACCGAGCCTGCTTTTCGGCGATGCGGTTGGCGCTGTCCAGCGCGGCGAGGCCAACGGCCTCCACGCGGGCGTAGACGTCGTCCTCACAGTCACGGAAGACCTGGTAGGGAATGGTCTCGATCGGTCCACGAACCGCGACGTACGCCGCGACCAGCTCACGCTGGAGTTCGATTGACTCACGAATCCACTGCTTGGAGGCCTCGAGACCGGCCGCGAGGACGTCCTCGTCGACCTTGGGCGCCCCGTCGGCGTACTTCTCGAACGAGCCCTCGGTGCCACCGGCCTCGACCATCATGATGGCCACGTCGGAATCTGCCTGATCACCCAGTGCTCGGCCAGCGACGACCAGTTCGAAGACTGACTCGTCACCCTCGGCGTAGGTGGGGTGGGCCATCCACGTGCCCTCGGTCGTGTACGCCATGCGCACCGCACCGATCGGGCCGTCGAAGGGGATTCCCGACAGCATCAACGCCGCCGAAGCCGCGTTGATGGCAAGGATGTCGTGGGGGTTCTCCTGGTCGGCACTGAAGATGGTGCCGACAACCTGGACCTCGTTGCGGAAGCCCTTGGGGAATGAGGGGCGAAGCGGACGGTCAATCAGTCGGCAGATCAGGACCGCCTGGTCCGAGGGCTTGCCCTCGCGACGGAAGAACGCACCGGGGATCTTTCCCGCGGCGTACGACCGCTCCTCGATGTCCACGGTCAGGGGGAAGAAGTCCATCCCCTCTCGAACCGTTCGGGCCGCGGTCACGGTCGCGAGCAGCATCGTGTCTCCGATGCGCGCCACCACCGCCCCGTCGGCGAGTTGTGCGAGGCGTCCAGCCTCGAAACTCAGTGTCTTGTCAGTGCCCGATAGCGGGCGGCTTACGCGAATCGCGTCAGTCATGGTTGCTCCTTAGCGGTAAGCAACACTCCGCCCGGATCCCAGTGGGCAACCGTCGACTGCGGCGACGATTCTCCACTGGCCTCCGAGGTCTCGGATGTGTTGCGTACGCCGACGGCGTCGGCGTAGCGGC
>JAJYDR010000020.1 GCA_021777285.1 Actinomycetes bacterium | reverse complement strand
GCATTCTCCGCTGTCATAGTTATCGCACCACTTCCAGGAATCCGCCCATGTAGTTCTGGGTCGACATCGGTCCTCCATTGCCGTAGAGATAGCCGAGCCCGCACGGGACGAAGCACTGCCAGGAGTAGCTGCCCGGTCCGGGGGTCTTGAAACTGAAGGTGATCGTGTTATGGGGCGAGCTGGTCTGGCACGGTCCCGAGCCACAGAGCTGTGCGGTGCCGCTGACCCCGACCATCGGCACGCTGAGCCCGAGGGCAGGCACAGTGAAGGTGTGCCCGACACCGTTGCCCGTGTTGGAGTCGTACACGCTGTAGGGCTGGCCGTTCAGGTTCGCGGTGCCACCGAATGTTCCTTGAACCTGGCCCCACTCCTGGTTGCGCAGCGGGCTGCCCGAGTCGTACTGCAGCACCGTCATGTGCACGACGCTGTGAGCGGGCAGCTTCCACGTCGTGTCTTGGACCCACTGGTGCGTGTGGGGGTCCTTCACGAGGTACGAGACCCACGTGGGATGCGGCCCGAAGCCAATCGCGCCGACGCTCTGCACGGTCAAGTCGACCGGCTGGCCCGCCGCCTGGGTGTTCGTGAAGTTCATCACGCCGCCCGGCGTTCCCGGCGTGAGGAACGACGCCACGCTCCACACGATGAGGCCGACAGCGACCAGGAACAGCACGACAACGATGGCTAATCTTCCGCGAATCGACATACCGCACTCCTCGTGAATCGATGTTCAGGTATCGACAGTTCGAGAGTAATTCCCGACTTCTATACAGTTGGTGTTTGTGCGGCGCGAGACTAAGAATCCTCTTGTAATCCACCTGGGTCTGGTGCTCGCTGAAGCCATCTGCCTGTCCGCGTTCTACGTCGAAATTCGACGGGCGATTGGTGGGAATCACTTGTCTTGGGCCTATGTATTCGAGTGGCCGATATTCGCCGCATACGCCATATACGTGTGGAAGAAACTTCTCAGCGACGAGCGCCCTGCATCACCCACGCCGTCGCCGAGGCACGAACCAGCGAAGCCCGTCGAGGACCACGACGCTCTCGACGCCTACAACGAGTACCTACGCCGCGTGCACGGCGAGGGCGACGGCACCGATCCCCCGACGGCTGTCTGAGCAGGTCAGCGTATGCCTTCGTAGGCGAGCAGACCCCGCAGTTCGACGACCGCCGACGCGATACCGGCGGCGCTCGGCAGCGGTTCGTCGCGAATGATCCAGTGCAGATTGCCGTTCGCGGCGATGATGAACATGGCGTTGGTGTGCACGCTCGTCTGGTCCGACGGGGTCATCACGACGCTGATGCCGTAGGCGCGCCACAGGGCGCGCAACGCGCTCCGAGGCCCGGTGACGAAGTAGAAGTCGGGCACCCGTCCCAGACCCTCAACCGCGATGAAGCGCCGTACAAGCCCACGCGACTCGTGATAGGGATCGACCGCGACCGCGACGATGTCGAGCCTCGCGGCGGGAGAAAGCCCGCGACGAACCTCGACGATCTGCCTGGCGAGTGGTGCGCAAGCGACGGTGCAGTTCGGATCGAGAAACGTGAGCAGCGTGAACCGCCCGCGGTGTTCGCCCAATCGATACGGGCGTGCGTACTGATCGGTCAAGGTGAAGGGCGGTGCCGTCGTGTTGACCGCCTTGGCCGGGCCGTTCTGGGCGAGAAAGAGCGTCGTCTCGGCGCCCGAGGCGACGGCCGCGCCCATCGCCGCGCCCGCTACGAGCACCATCGCGGCGGCGAATGCCGCGACCACCGAGCCAACGCTGCTCAGCAGCTCGCCAAAAATCCTGGGCCGTGACACTACCGCCGCGCGGGGTTGGAGCGCCGTGCTCCAGGCCAGTATCGCCAGCGGCGGCATGGTGTTGAGATCGGTCGACAGGCCGCCGAACAACGCCGTGTCCTGGGCCACCACCCAAATCACGACGCAGCCGACGATCACGACGTAGACGGGCCACCGGCTCAACGATGACGCCGACAGCCAAAGGGCGAGCGCCGCGACGACGAGCCAGAGCAGGATCACCACATTCGCTCCCCCGCCCAGGGCCGAAGCGACCGCGCCACCGGCGTGCACCGTGGCGGCCAGCCACCGCGGCTGGGCGATCGCCGACATGTAGTTCCCCATCTCGCTCAGCGCGTTGGTCGCTCCCCCGCGCCAGAAGCCGGCGGCGGGCAACGACTGCTCGACGGCGCCGATGAACAGCAGCGCCGCGAGCCACCGCCTGGTAATCGGGGCAAAGGAGCGGCCGAATCGCTCCGGGTTGTAGGCGAGCCACGCACCCGCGTAGGCGTAGAACAACGCCGCCCCCGGCCAGCCGAAGAGGATGGAGGCGCCGTGCACGAAGAGCCCGCCGGCCCCCTCCCCAACGAGCCAGACCACCACCGCCCACAGGGCCGCGACGGCCCCAGCCACCCGGCCGGTCATGCCAGTGGAACTCACGAGGAGCAGGCCCAGACCAAGTTCGAGCCACGCAACGCCCGAGGCCAGCGTGATCGGGTGGCTGTTCCAAAGATTCACGGCGTGCCCGATCAGCACCTGCAGCGCCGACGGCGTATTACGCGACATCGGTTCGACGACGTCGTTGCCCAGTCCGAGTGGCATAGCGGCCTGGAGTTGCAAGAGGCCGTCGACCAGCCAGAGCACACCGAATCCCACGCGCAGGTGCCGGCGGCCCCGGGGCTCGGCCAGGCCCACCGTGGATTGATTGAACCGGCTGAGTCGGCGCGTCAACGCCGCCCCGACGAGTAGGACCAGAGCCACGAGCCCGATCCAGGGCAGCATGGTGACCACGCTGGTGTGGCGAAAGAGCGCCACGACGAACGGGTTCGTCAGGTCAAAGGATCGCTGGCTCATTCCCGGCATGGCGACGGGACCAGACGATCAGCTGAGGTCGAGCACGCAGGCCGCGAGCACGCCATTCACGAAGGTCGGCGAATCCTCCGTTGAGAATGTCCGAGCCAGCTCGACCGCCTCGTTGAGCACGACCGGCGTCGGCGGCGCGTCGGCGAGCAGCAGTTCCGCGATGGCCAGGACCATCACCAGACGGTCCACGAGCGCGAGGCGCTCGACGGTCCAACCGACGAGGTGAGTGCTGATCAGGGCCAGGGCACGCTCTTCGTTCGTCTCGACCGACTGCACCAGTCGCACCGTGTACGGGTCGGGGGCGAGGGTGAGCTCGGGGAGGATCTCGCGGGTCGGCCGCCCCTTCATCGATGCCTCGTAGAGGATCTCGAGCGCCCGCTCCCGAGCCCGGTGGCGCTGACCGCCGAGGTCGTCCACTAGGCGCGGGTGATGTAGTCGCCGGTGCGCGTGTCTACCTTGATCACTTCGCCGGGACCGACGAACAGGGGGACCTGGACCACGTAGCCCGTCTCGAGTGTCGCGGGCTTGCGGGCTCCGGAGACTCGGTCGCCCTGGATACCCGGCTCGGTCTCAGCGATCGTCAGCTCGACCGACGCCGGGAGTTCGATGCCGATGATCTCGTCGTCGTGCAGCACCAGCATGGCCTTGCCGGTCTCGACGAGGAAGTTGGCCGCGTCGCCGAGGCTCTTGGATGACACGGGCACCTGGTCGTAGGTCGACTGGTCCATGAAGACGTAGTCGTCGCCGTCGCGGTAGAGGTACTGCATGTCGCGCTTGTCAATAATGGCCTGCTCGAGGCGCTCGTCGCCGCGATAGGTGCGCTCGATCACGGCGCCGGAGCGGGCGTTGCGCAACTTGGTCCGCACGAAGGCGCCGCCCTTACCGGGCTTGACGTGCTGGAACTCGACGACGGTGAACAGACCGTCCTCGACTTTGAGCGTGATGCCGTTCTTGATGTCGTTGCTAGAGATGGCGGCCATGAGCCTAAACCTTTCGGGAAAGTTGCGCGCCACAGTCTAGGCAACGCCCGACTGCCCTCGGCACGTCAGTCCGCGAGCAGCTCCACGACCGCGGCGAGCGCCAGGTCGTAGCTGAGCCCGCCAAAGCCGGCGATCGAGCCGTCCACGACACCCGCCAGGGTGCTGACGTGGCGAAACGGCTCGCGTGCGGCGGGGTTGGACAGGTGGACCTCGACCTTCACGCCCGGAAAGATGGCCAGGGCGTCCGTGAGGGCCCACGACGTGTGCGTGAGGGCTCCCGCGTTGATCACGATCGCGGCCGAACGGCCGCGCGCGTCATGGACGGCCTCGATGAGATCGCCCTCGAAGTTGGACTGGAGGTGGCGCACGCTCAGTCCGAACGGCGCGGCCGCCGCGCGCACCCGCTCGACGTGCTCGTCGAGGGTCGTGCGACCGTAGACCGTGATGTCGCGTACCCCGAGCTGGTCCAAGTTCGGGCCCGACAGGATGAGCAGTTCGCGCGGTGCGAACACTTCTTCGGCGACCCGGCGCGCGACCACGCTCAGCGCCCTGCTCGGCGCGGACCCGCCGACCGGACGACACGGTCGCTATCGGTCCAGGTGGTCACCGGCGTCACACTACCGTCGAGCTCGGTCGACATCAAGATTCGCTTCGAAACTGGTCGATGACCGGTGACACGACTTCGGGCGCGACGCCGGCCACCACCTCGAAGCCCGCCGGTCCGTCAAGGACGAAGGTCAGGTCGTGGTGGGCCTTCTTGTCGCGCTGCATGATCGCGATCAACTGCTCGCTCGTCATGGCCCCAGGTAGACGGCGTGCGAGTCCGAACGCGTCCAAGACGGCGTCGTGAACTCGGACCGAACCCTCGTCGACGCGCCCCAGCGCGTGAGCGAGCCGCGCCGCGAAGGCGAGGCCGATCGCCACGGCCTCGCCGTGGCGCAACTCGTCGGGATCGCGCTCGAGCGCGACCAGCTCGACGGCGTGACCGAGAGTGTGCCCGTAGTTGAGCAGGGCGCGCCGTCCGCTCTCCCGCTCGTCCTCGGACACGATGGCGGCCTTCAAGCCGACCGACAGTGCCACCAGGTCCTCGCGCGTCGCCACGGTCACCCCCGACGGGTCTCGCCGCTCCAAGAGCCAGCACTTCGCCACTTCGCCGTAGCCACTGCGCAACTCGCGATCGGACAGGGTCTCCAGAGCCGCCGTGTCGCAGAGCACGCCGAGGGGCTGGTGGAAGGCGCCGACCAGATTCTTGCCCACGGTCAGGTTCACGCCGGTCTTGCCCCCGATCGCGGCGTCCACCTGGCCGACCAACGTCGTGGGCACCTGCACCACGCCGACGCCTCGCAGGTAGACCGCCGCGGCGAAGCCAGCGAGGTCGGTCACGGCCCCGCCACCCACACCCACGACCACGTCGTCACGCGAGAGGCCCAGCGCCACGAAGCGCTCGCAGAGGTACTCCACGGCCGCCATCGATTTCGCCGTCTCGCCGTCGGGAACCACGATCACGTGCTGATCGAGGCCGGTCTCCACGTCGAACCATTGCCGGCTGACGAGTCCTTCGGACGTGACGATCGCCGCGGTTCGGGCCCGGGGCGCTCGCCGCGCGATCACCTCGGCGAGGTGGTGCCGCGCACCGAGCCCAGTGATCACCTCGTAGGCGCGCTCGCCGAGCTCGACGTCGATCTTCATGTGGCCATCATCGCACGCAGCACGTCCTCGACGACCTCCTCGAGCGGACGAGCCGTGTTGACGCGGGCTCGCGACACCTCGCGGTACCACGCCGAGCGACGGTCGCGCAACGCCGCAATGGCCGCCGGTGGGTCGTCGGCGAGCAGGGGGCGGTCGCCGTCACCGACGCGTTCGACCAAGACCTCGTCGGGGGCGTCGAGCCACACGGTTACCTCGCCGGCGAGAATCGCCCGGGCCGCCTCGGTCACGACGACACCGCCGCCCGTCGAGACGACCACGGCGCGCGCGACACTCGCGCGAAGCGCCGCGACCTCGTCGACTCGGAACTGCGCCTCGCCGACGGTGCGCAGATAGTCCGGCGCCGGGGCGCCCACCATTGCGGCGAGCACGTCATCGGTGTCTGCGACCTCACAGCCCAACCGTTCTCCGAGCGCCCGCGCCACCGTCGTCTTGCCCGCGCCGGGCAGGCCGACCACGACCAGACGAGCCACCGCTAAGCGCGTGCCGAGGACGCGTCGCCGAGCTCGCCGATGTAGGCGCGGAAATTGCGCGTGAACTCGGCCACGGAGTCACCACCGAACTTGCGCTGCGCCTCGGCCGCGAGCACGAGCGCGGTCATGGCTTCGGCCACGACGCCGAGGGCCGGCACCGCGGTTACGTCCGTACGCTCCTTGAACGAGACCGTCGCCTCGCCGGTCGACAGGTCAACCGTCTCGAGCACGGGGCGATTCAGCGTCGCGAGCGGCTTCATCGCCACCTTGGCGATGATCGGGGCGCCCGACGAGATGCCGCCTTCCAGGCCGCCGGCGTGGTCGGAGCGACGCGCGAAGCCGCCGCTGGTCGCGGCGGCCTCGTCGCGCACGATCGCGTCGTGGGCCACGCTGCCGCGCTGTTCGGCCTGGGTCATCCCGTCGCCGATCTCCACGGCCTTCACCGCCTGGATGCTCATGAGGGCCCCCGCCAGCAGCCCGTCGAGCTTGCGATCCCAGTGAACGTGGCTGCCGATCCCCACCGGCACGCCGTAGGCGATCACCTCGGCGACCCCGCCGAGGGAGTCGCCCTCCTTGGCGGCCGCCTTGATCTCGGCGATCATCAACCGCGCGGTGTCATCGTCAAAGCAGCGCACCTCGCTCTGGTCGACCGTCACGAGGTCCGCCACCTGGGGTCGCCGGTCGAGGGGACTCGTCACCGAGCCGATGCGCACGACGTGGCTGATCACCGAGACGCCGATGGTCGCCAGCAGCGACTTCGCGAGCGATCCGGCCACCACCCGTGCGGCGGTCTCGCGCGCACTCGCGCGCTCGAGCACGTCGCGCGCGTCGTCAAAGCCGTACTTCTGCATACCGGCCAGGTCGGCGTGACCGGGCCGCGGCGACGTGAGCTTCTTGCTCGGCGCACCCGGGGCCGCGGACATCTCCGCTTCCCATTTCGGCCATTCGGAGTTGAGGATCTCGATGGCGACCGGCGAACCCAGGGTGCGACCGTGGCGGATTCCCCCGGTCAGACGCAAGACGTCGCGCTCGAATCGCATTCGCGGGCCCCGGCCAAAGCCGAGTCGGCGCCGCGCCAGTTCGTCGGCAATCTCCTCTTCACGGATCTCGAGGCCCGAAGGCAGACCTTCGACAATGACGGTCAGGGACGGACCGTGACTCTCACCCGCGGTCAGGAATCGTAACATCGCCCGATTCTAGGACAGTCGGCCGTTGGCCCCTAGTGGTCGTCGGAGTAGAAGGGGTTGACGCCTGACGCGTGGTCGGTGACGTCAACGACACCCGTCAACTCCGGGATCGCCTCGACGAGCTTGGTCTCGATCCCCTGGGAGAGGGTCATCCGACTGAGCGAGCAGCCCTGGCACCCGCCACCCATCATGATGTAGGCGACCCGCTTGTCCTCGTCCAACGCGACCAGGTCGGCGTTGCCGCCGTGCGCCGCAATCGACGGATTGATCTCGGACTCCAGGACGTTGATGGCCCGCTTGGCGAGCGGTCCGTCGACGCCGAAGGCGATGATGTCTGCGGGCACGCCGGGGTGCAGTTCTTCGGCGGTGGGCACGTTCGGATTGACTAGGACGAGCCCACCCCCACCGTCGGGCGCGAACTCCAGTCGACTCCCCCGCAGCCTCGCGACGCTTCGCGCGGGCACGACGATCGTCACGTCGCCGTCGCGGCCGATCGCCGCATCGACCGGGGCGTCCGAGCGGTCCGAGAAGTACAGGTCGTAGATGTAGCCACCCGAACGGGTTCCCGTCACCTCGATGAACAGGGCCAGTTCCTCGGAGCGCTCCTCGTTCGCCAGCGCATCGGTCACCACGTTGCGGGCTTCATCGGTCAGGGAGAGGATGTCAAACGTCTCGACGGTAGTCATGTGCAAAGTCTATGGGCGACATCGCCGGCCTGACCTCGGAGTAGTTTCGAACAGTGACCTCGATACCCCCCGACGCCCACGAATGGGTGAGCTTCGAAGACGAGAACGTCCAGCGCACCTGGATGTTCGACATCACGTTCCTCGAAAGCAACTGGACCTGCATTTTCGCCAACGGCTGCCAGGGCGTTTTGACCGGCCCGACCCCCGAGCTCGTCCAGGGATGCTGCAGCTACGGTGCTCACTTCACCGACGAGGCCGACCGCGAGCGCGTGGAACTGGCCGCCACCCGGCTCACCGACGATCAGTGGCAGTTCAAGAAGCAGGGGTCTCGAGGGACCACTCGGGTGAAGCGCAACGGCGAGATCGTCACGCGACTGGTGAAGGACGCGTGCATCTTCCTCAACCGACCTGACTTCCACCGCGGTCCGGGCTGCGCCCTGCACGTGCTGGCCATGGATAACGATGAGAGTTACATCCCGCTCAAGCCCGACGTCTGCTGGCAGCTTCCGCTGCACCGTGACGACGAAGTCGCCGAGAGCGGCCACGTCGTGACCCGGATCGGTCAGTGGGAGCGGCGCGACTGGGGTGACGGAGGGTTCGACTTCCACTGGTGGTGCACCGAGTCACCCGACGCCTTCGTCGGCGCGACGCGGGTCATCGACTCAATGCGCGACGAACTGATCGCCATGGCCGGCGAGGACGTGTACGCGCGACTGCTGGCGTACGTGACACGCCGATCCGAACTCCCCACCCGGACGAGGCTCGCCCACCCGGTGCTGCGCCGACGCGACTAACCCTCGGCCGCGAGGGGGTCGTCCTCCGCGAAGGCCGTGCGCGGCAACTTGCCGAGAATCTCGTCGTAGCGGTCCTCTTCCGCGAGGCACCACTCCGCGTGGACATCCTCGGGCGCCGCACCGCACTCGACGCAGGTCGTCGCCCGTGGGCCGGTAGACCGCTTGAGTTCGCGAGCTTCAACAAACCGACGGTGGCGGCCTTTTTTCACGTCAACTCCTCACTGGTCGCGGTCCATAACTGGCGGCAACCGCAGCGTTGCTCTCGCACGCCGAACCCCCATGTTACCAACTCACCTGCCGTTCAGAACCCCTAACATCGACTCGTGAGCCCTGCCTTTGACCCCAACGACATGGTCCTGCGATTCCGCGAGCGGGCCGAAGCCGTGAAGCGGCGCGGCCTCCCGCCCGTCGAGGGACCCGAGCGCCAGTTATTCATGGAGGCCGCGCGCCTGGACTTCCAGGACTTCGCGATGCTCGGGGACGCCACGGCGACCCTCGAGGACGGAATCCTGCGCCTGGAGATCGACCTGCGGCCCCCGTCCGGCGCTTAGGACGCGGCTGCGAGTCGAGCCGTCGCCTCGGCGAGCGCGGCCCCGCCGTTGCGAATCGACCCGACCGCCGCGGCCCGGCGAGCACGGCTGAAGCCGGCGTCGTAGCACTGGTGGGCCCCCGCGCCGAGGTCGGTGTACGCACGCGAGAGCAGCGACGTCGACTGCTGATCGGGGGTGGGCAGCGAGGCGTTGGCCGACTCGGTGTCATAGAGCAGCACGCCACACACCAGGTGCAGTCCCTTGGGACCCATCGACGGGTTCTCGAGTGCGCGTACGGCGTGTCGCGCGTCAGTCGCCAGCGCCCGCGACGTGTCGTGATACCCGCTCTGGGTGACCCAGTCGCGAAGCGCCGTGGCACTGCTCACCTTCGCCCCGCACGCCGCGAGGGTCAGACCCGCCGCGAGGAGCACGGCGAGACGACGGATCACGCCACCACCACGAGGTGGAGCTGGCGTCGTCCGCGGCGCAGCACCAGGTAGCGATCGTGCAACGCCATCGACAGGTCGATACGACCATCGGCTTCGAGCCGGCGATTGTTCACGTAGACGCCGCCCTGGGTGATGAATCGACGCGCCTCGGCCTTCGAGGCTGCGAGCCCGGTCAACACGAGCACATCGACGGGGTCCAGGCCCCCGCGCACCGCCTCGCGGTCGAGGGTCGACGACGGCGCGTCCGCCACCACCTCGAGGAGCGTGGCCTCATCCAAGTCGGCGATCGACTCGTTAAAGAGCGCCTCACCCGCACGCTCGGCTCGGAATGCGGCGTCCTCACCGTGGACCATCGCCACCACGGCGTTCGCGAGCGCCCGCTGAGCGCGTCGCGCCTGGGGGTCGCGGCGCAACGAGTCATCGAGCTCGCTGATCGTCTCGTGGTCGAGGAACGTGAAGAAGCGCAGCAGCGTCGGGGTCATCTCGTCTTCGCTGTTCAAGAGGAACTGGTGCAGCGCGAAGGGCGTGGTCATCGTCGGGTCGAGCCACACCCGGTCATTGCCGCCCTCGGACTTGCCGTACTTGCGTCCGTCGGGTCGCAGCAGCAGCGGCGACGTGAGTCCCGCGGCGGACTGGCCCGTGACCTTGCGCACCAGTTCCGCACCCATCGTGATGTTGCCCCACTGGTCCGAGCCGCCGAGCTGCAGGGTACAGCCGTGGTCGACGTTCAGGCGAAGGAAGTCGTAGGCCTGCAGGAGCATGTAGGAGAACTCGGTGAACGAAAGGCCGACGTCTTCACGATCGAGCCGGCTGCGCACCGATTCCTTGGCCACCATCTGGTTCACCGTGAAGTGCTTGCCCACGTCGCGCAGGAAGTCCGTCAGTGAGATCGTGGTCAGCCAGTCCGCGTTGTTGAGCACCATCGCGCGCGAGGAACCGGCCGACGCCGAAAAGTCGAGGAGCCGCTCCAACTGGGCCCGGATCCCGGCGAGGTTGGCGTCGAGCTGGTCGCGGGTCAAGAGGGGCCGCTCGGTGTCCTTGAAGCTGGGGTCCCCGATCAGCCCGGTACCGCCACCGGCGAGAGCGATCGGCCGGTTTCCGGCGATCTGGAGCCGGCGAAGGTTGCAGATCTGCAGCAGTCCGCCCAGGTGCAGCGAGGAGGCCGTGGGGTCAAAGCCGATGTAGGCGGTCACCCCGCCCGCGCCCAGGCGGTCGAGGACGCTGTCGTCGGTCACCTGGTGGATGAGCCCCCGAAACTGCCAGTCTTCACGCACGTTCATGCCCGAAGTCTACGAGAGCGCCCCCGCCGGCCCGGTTAGAGAATCGCGTTGGTCGCCGGAAAATGGACCTGGAGCCAGAGCACGAACGCGTGCCACGCGCCACTGATCTCGGCCACGCCGATGAGGATCAACATGATCCCCCCGATGCGCCCGATGAGCAGGTGATGGCGACGCAGCCAGTTCGAAGCCGTCGCCATCCACTCGGTCGCCATGGCCGCCACGACGAAGGGCAGACCCAGTCCGAGGCAGTACACGAAGGCGAGAATCGATCCCCGCCAGGCGGTGGCGCCCGACGAGGACGCCGCGAGGCCCAGGATCGCGGCCAGCGTGGGGCCAATGCACGGGGTCCAGCCCAATGCGAAGAGCACGCCGAGGAGCGCCGCGCCAAACACCGACGCCCGCGGCAGGTGATGGACCCGCCGCTCGCGCTGCAGCCAGGACGACGGCCACCACCCCGCGAAGAAGAACCCGAGGACGATCGTGATCACACCGAAGGCGATCTCGAGTCCGCGCTGATGGGTCCGCAGCGAGCCGCCCAGCCCCCCGAAGGCCGCGCCGAAACTCACGAAGACGAGTGCGAAACCCACGACGAAGGCGAGCGAGCCGGCGACCGCGCGACCGCGACCGCTGCGACCGTCGATGCTGCCCGTCGCGCCGCTCAGGAACGCGAGGTAGCCGGGCAACAGCGGCAAGACACACGGCGAGATGAACGACACCAGTCCCGCCGCGAAGGCCAGGGGGAACGCGGCGATGAGCGAACTGGGCAGCGCCGCGATCACGAGGTGGCCGACCGCCATAGTCCGGCGGCCGCGGCCGCGTACTGATCGTGGATGGTCACGTTCGCGGTGCGGTCCGGCACACGAGCGACGACGACGGTGAACCCGTCTCGTGCGAGTCCGGCGTCAATCTGGGCGCGCAGACCCGCCCTGGTGTCCACGGTGACCGCCTGGTGGCCGAAGGCGCGCGCGACCGCCGCGATGTCGTGGTTTCGTGGTGTGCCAAAGAGCGACTCGAAGACCTCGGGGGTCAGGGCGGTCGCCTGGGACAAGAAGGAGAAGATCCCGCCCCCGCCGTTGTCGACGACCACGAGCACGCAGCGCCCGCCACCCGTGCCGAGCCCGTCGACGAGCCCCGAGACGTCGTGCAGGAAGGTGACGTCCCCGACGAGCCCGATGGCCGCAGCGCCCGCGCCCACGCCCAGCACGGTCGAGACAACGCCGTCGATCCCGTTGGCGCCACGGTTGGCGAACGTGGGTGCCGTGCGCGGGCTCGCCCACCACTCGACGTCACGAACCGGCATCGACGAGCCCACCACCAGGGCCACCTGGTGCTCGGCACTCGCCGCCACGACCGCTCGCGCAACGTCTGGCTCGCAGAGCGGGCCGTCGGCTGCCTCACGGTCCGCCAGCCAGCCCTCCACGGCCGATGACGCCGAGTCCCAGAACTCGCGATAGGCGTCGTCGGCGCGTAGTCGATCGTCGGCAAAGTTCGGCAGGCCCGGGTAGGTGACAGCGATCGCGCCGTCGGGGTCGCTCAGCGTCCCGGCGCCGCGCCACGCCACGGCGCCAATCCCCCAGTGACGCAACTGCTCGCCGAGCACCTTCGAGGCCGGCAGACCGCCGAGTCGGATGACCACGTCGGGCCGCGCCGCCTCGGCGAACGCCGGGGCGCGCAGCAGGCCGTCGTAGTGCGCGATGGTGGACGCCACCGTCGCGTCCCCGAGGACGGCCCAGCCACAGTCGCGCATCGACGCCACCGTCTCGCGGCGCACACCGCGTCCGACCACGGCGAGGACCCGGCCGCCGCGAACGTCGAGCTCGCCGCCGACTTCCTGGCCCGGCTCGTCACGTCGCCACGGGGTACGCCCGCCGCGCCCGGCGGGCAGCTTCAGCGGATCGGCGACGAGCGGTTCTACGAATGCGAGGTTGAGGTGCACCGGACCCCCGGTGCCCTCGGAGCCAACCGCGGCCCACCAGCATCGGCTCGCGAGCGGTCGCCAGCTCGCGGAGGCCTCGAGCCTCGCCACACCGGGTTCTTCGAAGCGGCGCACCGCCGACTGGTAGAGGTCGCGCTGTTCAATCGTCTGGGGGGCGCCGACACCGTGCAGTTCGGACGGGCGGTCAGCGGTGAGCACGAGCAGCGCGACGCCCGCCAGGTCCGCCTCGGCCACGGCCGCGTGCAACTCGGCCGCCGCCGTGCCACTCGTCACCACGATCGCCACGGGCGTGGCCGTGGCGAGCGCCCGGCCGATCGCGAAGAATCCGGCGCTGCGCTCATCGACGCGCACGTGCACGCGCAGGTCTCCCTGGCCCGCCGCGGCGATGGCGAGCGGGGTCGAACGTGAGCCGGGACAGACCACGACGTCGCGCAGCCCGTGGCGGTGCCACTCGTCGAACAGGGTGGCGGCGAAGGTGGCCTGCACGGCGCTCGGGTTGGGTACGCTCGATTGCAATGTCACTCCTCAAGGTCCGGCGCGAAGGCGTTGGACCCGTGCTCGTCTGGCTCCATGGCTTCACCCAAACCAGTCGTTCCGCAGCCCGGTTCCGCTCCATTCTGGCAGAGACTCATGAACTTTGGACACTCGACCTGCCGGGCCACGGCGAGGCGGCGGCCGTGTGGGCGTCCCTCGACGAGTGCGCCGACCTCGTCGCCGAGCTCCTGGAGTCGCGCTGCGATCTCGGCGGCTACTCCTTTGGCGGACGCGTCGCACTGCACCTGGCCCTCCGGCACCCCGACGCGGTGGGCCGCCTCGTGCTGCTCGGCGCGACGCGCGGGATCGAGAACCCGTCGCAGCGGGCCGACCGACGACGTCGTGATGACGACCTGGCCGATCACATTGAGGCGGTCGGCGCCGACCAGTTCCTTCAGGAGTGGCTCGCCCAGCCACTCTTCGCCGACCTCCCCGCGGATCCCGCGGAGCTGGCCGCGCGCAGCCGAGATCCCCGCGGTCTCGCCGAGTCGCTGCGACGCTGCGGCACGGGAACTCAAGACTGGCTTGGCGACCGACTGCAGACGATCACCGCACCGGTCCTCGCCCTGAGCGGCGAACTCGACCACAAGTTCCGAGCTGAGGCCGTCGCCATCGCGGCAAGCGTGTCCCACGGCTCGACCGGCGTCGTCGAGCGAGCGGGACACGCCGCGCACCTCGTCGAGCCCGAGGCAACGGCGGCGTACGTGAACGCGTTCCTCGCCTAGCGAGTGAGCGCGTACACGACGACGAGCAGCGCGCCCAGGGACAGTTGGACGCGCGAGGACGACTGCAGCAGCGCGAGCAGCTCACGTCCCCGGCGCGGCGAGAACGCCATGCGAACGCCCGGAACGTAGGCCACGAGCGCAACGAGGGCCACGATTGGCTCGCCGCCGAGGGCCAGACCGATGGCGACGCCCGCCACGCAGGCGACGAAGAGCCAGGCGCCGCGTTCGCGACCCAAACGCGCCGCGAGTGTCCGCTTCCCGGCCGCCACGTCCCCGAGCACGTCGCGCAGGTTGTTCGCCTCCAGCAACGCGCAGGCCATCGAACCAGTGGCGAGCCCGATCCACCACGCCGCCCCGATCACGTGGCCGTGCTGCACGTAGGCGGTGCCAACCGTCGCGAGCAGGCCAAAGTAGAGAAGTACGAAGAGTTCGCCGAGCCCGAGGTAGCCGTAGGGTTTGGGCCCGCCCGTGTAGAGGTAGCCGGCGAGGATCGCCGTGGCGCCCAAGAGGATCAGCCACCACGACGTTCGCGCGGCCAGGCCGAGGCCGGCCACCGCCGCGAGTCCGAAACAGGCGAAGGCGGCGATCTTCACCCAGCGCGCGGGCACCAGCTTGGATGCCGTCAGCCGGAACGGCCCCACGCGCTGCTCATCGGTGCCGCGAACGCCGTCGGAGTAGTCGTTGGCGTAGTTCGTGCCGATCTGGAGCATGAGGGCCACCGCGGCCGCGAGCACCGTGTTCAGCCAGTTGATGGTCTCGGGCCGCACGAGTGCGGCCCCCACCCCGACCGGCACCACCGCCGCGGGCAGCGTGCGCGGACGCGCCGCGAGCACCCACCGATTGATGGCCCCGGGGGCTGGTGTCATGGACGCTTCGGGAACTTCGAGAAGTCCGGCGCGCGGTGCTCGACGAAGGCGTTTCGACCTTCCTGGCCCTCCTCGGACATGTAGAAGAGCATCGTTGCATCACCGGCGAGCTGCTGGACCCCGGCCAGGCCGTCGTCGGCGGCGTTGAAGCCGGCCTTGAGCATGCGCAGCGCAATGGGTGAGAGGGTCAGGATCTGCCGGCACCACGCCACGGTCTCGGCCTCCAGGTCCGCGAGGGGCACCACCGTGTTGACGAGGCCCCAGTCGAGCGCCGTTGCGGCGTCGTACTGGCGGCAGAGGAACCACACCTCCTTGGCCCGCTTGAGGCCAATGGAGCGCGCGAGCAGCGACGAGCCGTACCCGCCATCAAAGGAGCCAACCTTTGGACCGGTCTGGCCGAAGCGAGCGTTGTCGGCGGCGATGGACAGGTCGCACACCAAGTGCAAGATGTGACCGCCCCCGATGGCGTACCCGGCGATGGAGGCCACGACCGGCTTGGGCAGTCGCCGGATCTGAACCTGCAGGTCCAGCACGTTGAGCCGGCCAATGCCCTGGCGCGCGACGTCGTCGTCACCGATGTAGCCGTCTTCGCCGCGGATCTTCTGGTCGCCGCCCGAGCAGAACGCGTCGGGGCCCGCCCCGGTCAAGACGATCACCCCGACGGTGGTGTTGTCGCGAGCGCGTTCGAAGGCGTCGGCGAGTTCGAAGAGAGTCTGGGGCCGGAAGGCGTTTCGCCGCTCGGGTCGATTGATGGTGATCCGTGCGATACCCTCGCCGACCTCGTAGATGATGTCGCCGTACTCCCCCTCGGCCTGCCACGTCGGCAGCGGCATGGTGCGGAACTGGTCCACGGGGTCGGCGGGCGGTCCTTGGATAACGGTCTCGGTCATGGCGACCACGCTACCGCCGCACTCGACCAATGCGACGAGTCGGTAGATCGACGCGTGCGTACCGACAGATCGCCTCGCGGACCGTCGAGTTCGCCGCTGCGCCCGTCGTGCGCTCCCTTGCCGACACCGCCCTAGCGGTACTGCCGTGTGCGTGGTTCGACGACGCACGGCTACCGCCCACGCGTGATCACCACGTCACTACGGCGCACGCACCCCTAACATCGTCACGTGGCCGAACTCATCGCACTGGACTTCGCCCTCGGCCCGGACCTGGAGCGGGCCCTGCGCGACTGCGTCGAGAACGCCTGGGCCTTCTGTGTGCTCGACCAGCGCCTGAGCGCTCGTCAATCACACGAGCAATTGACGGCCCTCGGCGCGACCGTGCGGTGGGGTTCCGACGGACGAACGACCCTCGCCACGGGCCGCGCGGTCGATGACGAGGTCGGGCTCGTCATGTTGACCTCGGGTTCGAGTGGGGCGCCCAAGGCCGCCGAACTCACCTGGGCCGCGCTCACCGCGAGCGCCCGGATCACCCAGTCGACGCTGCGTCGCGGATCAGACCCCGTGTGGTTTCCCGTCCTGCCCGCCAATCACATTGGGGGGCTCGCCGTCATCCTGCGGGCCATCCTCGACGACGCCACGCTCGTGTGGGGCGACCCGACGGATTTCGACGCAGCCGCCGCACACGGGGCGACCCACGTCTCGGTCGTGCGCGCGCACCTCGCGCGCCACGACCTGAGCCGCTTCGAGGTAGTCCTGGTGGGCGGCGCCCGGCCGCCATCGCTGACTGCGACCAACGTCATCGCGACCTGGGGCATGACCGAGACCGGATCGGGCGTGGTCTACGACGCGACGCCCCTGCCCGAGGTGGAACTGACCACCGTCGGCGAGGAGATCGTCGTGCGCTCACCGACCCTCTTTCGCTCCTATCGGACCATGGACCGCCCACGGATCGTCGGTCCCGACGGTGCCGATGACTGGTTCCCCACCGGCGATGGCGGAACTTTCATCGATGGGCGGCTCGCCGTACACGGGCGCCTCGCCTACGTGATCAACACCGGCGGCGAGAAGGTCTGGCCCGAAGACCTCGAGGGCATCATCGCGCCACTCGATCACGTGCGCGACGTGGCCGTTACCGGCGTCGATGACCCCTTGTGGGGTCAGCGCGTCGTCGCGCTCGTCGTGAGCGACGGCGAACGCATAGACGACGAGATTCGTGCGCAGGCGGCCGACCGAATCGGTCCGTGGGCCAAGCCCAAGGAGATCCGCTACGTGACGGCGATCCCGCGCACCGGCAACGGCAAGATACGACGCAGCGCCCTGCCCTACCTCCAGTGACTCAGCTGACGCCCCCCGATGGCGTCACCGTCGTGCCACCGTCGACCACGAAGGTCTGACCCGTCACCCATGACGCGTCGTCACTGACGAGCGTCACCGCGAGCGACGCGATGTCCGCCGGCTCGCCAATGCGACCGAGTGGGATGTTGCTCGCCACGGCCTGCTCGTGCTCCTCCCACAGGCCGCGCGCGAAGGCCGTTCGCACGAGACCGGGCGCGATCGCATTCACGCGTACCCGCGGGGCGAGTTCGAAGGCGAACTGTTTGGTCAAGTGGATGACGGCGGCCTTGGTGACGTTGTACCAACCGATCCCCGGCTCGACCGACAACCCTCCGATCGAGGCAACGTTGAGAATCGAGCCGCCGTGCTCGCGCATCCAGGCGTGCCAGGCCGCCGACACGTGGGTCACGATGGCGGCCTGATTGACCTCGTAGGTCTTGGCCATGCGAACGTCGTCGATGTCGACGAGCGGTCCAAAGTAGGGGTTCGTCGCCGCGTTGTTCACGAGAACGTCCAGCGAACCACAGGTCGCCACGACCCAGGCGGCGAGGTCGTTCGCCGCTTCGCGCGACCCCGCGTGCGCCGAGCGGATGAAGACACGCGTCGGATCAGCGAAGGTCGCCTTCGCGACCTCGAGCTCGTCGAAGTGTCTCGCCGTCAGCACGACGCGAGCTCCCGCGTCCGCGCACGACTGCGCGATCGCGAGCCCGATGCCACGACTCGCCCCCGTGACGAGGACGACGCGATCCTCTAGCCGACCAGCGTCGCGCGGCACTGCTCTAACGCGATGGCGTCGAGCCGCGACGAGCCACCGCGTCCATCGCCACCGCCACCAGCAGCACGAGGGCCGTCGCGATGTACTGGGTCGCCGCGCTCATATTGATGAGTGCCATGCCGTTATAGATCGTCGCGATCACGAGTCCGCCGATGACCGCGTGGATCATCTTGCCTCGACCGCCAAAGAGGCTGGTCCCACCGATGACGGCCGACGCCACCGCCAGCAGCACCAGGTTGCTGTCGACGTTGTCCGAAATGCCGCCGAGACGAGAGGCGTAGATGAGGCCGGCCACACCGGCGGTGAAGCCCGTGAAGACGAAGGCCAGCAGTCGATAGCGATTGACGTTCACACCGGCTCGCCGCGCTGCCTCGGCGTTGCCGCCGATGGCGTAGATGTAGCGACCGGCTCGCGTGCGCGTGAGGATGAAGCTGCCGGCGGCGAGCATCGCGATGTCGACCGGGATCGCGTAGGGCATGCCCTCGAGCACCGTGAAGGTGCCGCGGTTCTTGTTGAAGATCAAGACCAGCACGATGCCCGCGACGAGCAGCGTCACCGCCTTGGCGATGGTGACGAACTGGGGTACCGCGTCCAAGCCGCTCGCCCGGCGCGACTGGTCACGCCGAACGATCAGGTAGATGAGCACCGCCAGACAGGCCAGGACGAAGATCCAGGTCCACAGTGGGGACAGGTTGGAGTTCACCAGGCCGTAGAGGACCTTCTCCTGGACGGGAATCGTCCCGCCCGTCCCCTGCCGGTCGACGAAGAAGATGAGCACACCTTCCCACCCGAGCAGTCCGGCGAGGGTGACGATGAACGATGGCAGGCGCAACTTGATGATGATGAAGCCCTGCATGGTGCCGATGGCGGTGGTGACCAAGATGGCGAGCGGCAGCGCCGCGAACCACGGCCAGTGGAACTGGTTGTCGAGCAGGATGACCGCCGTCGTGGCGCCGAGGGCGCTTACGAACCCGACGGAGAGGTCGATCTCGCCGAGCAGGAGCAGCCAGATCTCGGCCATGGCGAGGAGGATGAAAATCGTCGCTTGGACGAAGAGGTTGGTGAGGTTTCCCGACGAGAGAAACACACTGTTTCGAATCTCGAAGTAGATAACGAGGACGATCAGTCCGAGCAGGATGGGCAGCAGCCCCTTGTCGCCCTGGCGAAGCCGCTTGAGCTGACCGCGTAGCGCGCCATCGCTCACGCGCGGAGCGACCGCGGTCTCGGAAGTATCAGTCACCGATGAATCCTTTGTTCGAGTACTTATTTGAACGAGGCCGCCGCGTCGGCCCGAGAGCCGCCCGTGGTGATGATCTCGACCGCGCTGGAGGTGTCGTAGTTAGCGGCGGGGCCGCTGCTCACGAGGTTGCCGAGATACATCACGGCGATTCGATCGGCGACCTCGAAGACGTCGACGAGGTTGTGGGAGATGACGAGCACGGCGATGCCTCGCGACGCCAGCCGCTTGATCAAGTCGAGGACTTGGGCAGTCTGTGAGACCCCCAGCGCCGCGGTGGGCTCGTCCATGATGACCAGCTTCGATTCGTGCATCACTGCACGCGCCACGGCGATCGCCTGGCGCTGGCCACCCGAAAGGGACCCGACCAACTGGCGCACCGACTGCACCGTCGACACGGACAACTCGCTCAGCACCCGCTTGGTGTTGAGTTCCATCTTGATCTCGTCCAGCGTGAGGTGTCGGCTCTCCTCGTGGCCCAGATACATGTTTTGCACGATGTCGAGGTTGTCGCACAGCGCGAGGTCCTGGTACACCGTCGCGATTCCGAGATTCTCGGCGTCGCGCGGCGTGTGCAGGTTGACCTTGCGACCCTCCCAGAAGATTTCGCCGCTCGTCGGGGCGTAGATGCCGGCGATGGCCTTGATCAGGGTTGACTTACCGGCACCGTTGTCGCCGATGAGTGCGGTGACCTCGCCAGCCGGGATGTCGAGATCTACGTGCTTCAGTGCTTCGACGGCGCCGAAGCTCTTGGTGATGCCGCGCAGACTCAGCAGGGCCGATGGCGCGGCCCCCGAATCGCCGGATACCGACACCCCATTCGGGGGCGTGTTGGGACTCGTCGATTCGGGGGTCGTCGCCATCGTCAGTAACTACTTAATCCCGTACGTTGAGCAGTCCTGCGCGTACGTCGGCTGCGGTGAGCCGGCGACGGTGGGCGATGCGCTCGTGCAGAGGGCAGAAGCCTTGATGACCTTGTCCTTGATGACCGTCTTCTCAACGCTCGACGCCGTCACCCACTCAGCCGTCAGAAGGACCGACGGAACCTTCTTCAAGCTGTTGATGGTTGCGACCGAGTCAGTCGACACGCCGTTCACGAGGCCCGCCGGCGGACGGATGCCCGCGCGCAGGTAGATCGCCAACGCGGCTGCGGCCTGAGCCTCGAGCCAGATCGGCTTGTAGACGGTGCCGCACTGGTAGCCAGAGATGATGTTCTGGAAACCGGTCAGCGTTGCGTCCTGACCCGTGAAGGGGATCGTCTGGGGCTTGAGGCCCTTGCTCTGCAGGTAGCTGATGATTGGCGCGGCGTTCTCGTCGTTCGGCGTCACGACCGCGTTGATCTTCGAGTTCGCCGTGTAGGCACCCTGGAAGTCAGTCAACGCAACCGACGGCGTCCACGTTCCAACGTTCTCGAGCACGGTGTTGGACGAGCCGCTCTTGGTGTTGTAGCCAGCACCATTGAGCACGGCGTCGTAACCCTGCGCGAACAATGTGGCGTTGTTGTCAGTCGGTGCACCCTTCATGACGTAGACCACCGGGTTCTTCACGTTCCACGCGCTCAGGCACGACAGCATGCCCTTGCCGATCAACGTACCCACGGCCACGTTGTTAAAGCTCACGTAGTAGCTGCGGGCGCCGCCGAGTGTCAGGCGGTCGTAGTCAATCACCTTGACGCCACGGGCCTTGGCGTAGGCCTCGATCACCGCACCGGTGGTCGAGTCCAGCGGGTCCAGGACGAGTACCTTGGCACCGCGGGCGATGGCCGCCTGGGCATCGGTGTACTGGGTCGTGTCGCTGCCCTGGGCGTTCTGAATGGTGAACTGGTTCCCCTTCAGGCCGGCCATCAGGAATGCCTTCTTCAGGTACGGTGCGTCAAATTCGGTGTAGCGCGTCGACGTGACGGTGTCTGGCAGGATCACCGCGATAGAGCCCTTGCCCTTCGCAGCAATGTGCTTCAGGAACCTCATCGTCGAGAAGCTCGTATTGAACGTCTTGTCTGAAACTGCCCCCGCGCTCGCGGAGCTCACGCTCGGCAGCATGGCAGTCACAAAACTCCCCACCAACGCTACGGACGCGAGGGTCCTCGCTGTTTTGAACTTCATTCTCCCCAACCCTTCTTTGACGTCCCGCGACGTCGTTGTTTGTTAATGCTGCATGAACAATCCGTGACCGGCGTTCGAAAAGCAAGATAGCACCTGGACTTACGGTTGTACCACCACCCTGAGAGCCTCCCGAGAAGTGATTGGCGCGACACGGTGCCCGCTCGGGCACCCATGAAATTCAGTGCGGTTTCGTCGACTCACGACGCGCGGTTCTGGAAGGCGAGGACCCGATCCATCGTCTCCATAATGGTGATCGTCTCGTCCAAGGGCATGACCGGACTCTCGGTTTCGCCGGCCCGAATGCACCGGGCCACTTCGGCTGCTTGATAGTGCAGGCCCCGCCCCTGGGTCGCGAATTCGTAGCGCGTCGATTCCCCGGTTCGTTTGGTGAGCGAGAAGCTCGTCGGCGCGTAGAAGTCGCCCTCCACGTCGATCCGCGCCTCGGTGCCAACGATGCTGGCGCGCGTCGCGCTGCGGGCCAGTGACGTGCAGGTCAGCACCGCGTGCGCCCCGGAGTCGTAGCCGAACACCATCGACGTGTGCCCGTCGACACCCGTGAAGCTCGGCGTGATGGTCGCCTGCACCGTGGTGGGTCGACCCAGCACCATCGACGCGAACGAGATCGGGTAGACACCCAAGTCGAGCACCGCGCCGCCGCCGAGCTCCGGGGCGAACAATCGGAATCGCGGATCGAGCTCAAACCACTTGCCGTGATCCGCGTGCACGGCCACCACGGTGCCCAACGCACCATTGGCGAGGAGTTCTCGTATCGCGACGACGTGGGGCAAGAATCGCGTCCACATCGCCTCCATCGCGAAGAGTCCGCGCTCGCGTGCCGCCGAGACGACCCGCCGGGCCTCATCGGCGTTCATGGTAAAGGCCTTCTCCACCAGGACGTGTTTGCCGTGCGCTAACGCGAGGAGCGCGTTTTGTTCGTGCATCGGGTGCGGGGTGGCGACGTAGACCGCCTCGACGGTGGGGTCGGCTACCAGCGCTTCGTAGGAGTCGTGTCGAGCAGCGACGTGAAACGTGTCGGCGTAGCGACTCATCGAGTCACCGGATCGGGACCCGACGGCGACGATCACGCCTTGGTCGAGGTGTTCGAGATCGCGCGCGAAGGTCTGCGCGATCCGGCCGGTTCCAATTACGCCCCATCGAACTGGTTCGTCCACCACAACTCCTCGTGACTCGATTCGTACTGCCGGTGATCGATGGTACCTAGGAGCCTGTTGAACAACGTCGTTTTCGGGCGTATGTTGGGCATCGCAAGTCCGGGACATGTCTGAACCGAAGAACCGACGTGAAGAGGGTCGAAGTCGGTCACCCTGGTGGGCAATGCCCGTG
>JAJYDR010000019.1 GCA_021777285.1 Actinomycetes bacterium | reverse complement strand
GGATCCACGTCAAGCTCGTCAGTGAGCAGGGCGTGGGGACCATCGCCGCGGGCGTCGCCAAGGCGCACGCCGACGTCGTGTTGATCTCGGGTCACGACGGGGGGACCGGCGCGGCGCCGCTCACGTCGCTCAAGCACGCCGGCACGCCATGGGAGATCGGGCTCACCGAGGCCCACCAGACCCTCGCCGCCAACGGGCTGCGTAGTCGCGTCGTGCTCCAGGTCGACGGCCAGTTAAAGACCGGCCGTGACGTCGTAATCGCCGCGATGCTGGGTGCCGAGGAGTTCGGGTTCGCGACCGCGCCACTCGTCGTGTCGGGCTGTGTGATGATGCGCGTCTGTCACCTCGACACGTGCCCCGTCGGCATCGCGACCCAGAACCCCGTCCTGCGTGAGCGTTTCACCGGCAAGCCAGAGTTCGTTGAGCACTTCTTCGAGTTCATCGCCACCGAGGTCCGCGAATACCTGAGCCAGTTGGGGTTGCACAGCATGGATGAGCTGATCGGTGACCCCTCGCACCTGGTGGTCGACGAACGCGGCGCCGCCGAGAACGGCGTCGACCTTTCGGCGCTGCTCCACGAGGTGCCTGAGGAACAGCGTCACCACCGGATCGGCCAGGACCACGGACTCGAAGACGCGCTCGACTGGAAGTTCTTTGACGCAGCCCTCGTCGCAGCACGCGAACGGACGCCTTACGTCTACGAGGGCCGTGTCGAGAACGTCAATCGGACGGTGGGCACCTTGACCGGTAGCGCCATCACACGGTTGCTCGGCGCCGAGACCTTGCCCGAGGACACCATCACACTGCGCCTCGAGGGGTCGGCCGGCCAGAGCCTCGGCGCCTTCTTGCCGCACGGCATCACGATCCGACTCTTCGGGGACTGCAACGACTACGTGGGCAAGGGCCTCTCGGGCGGGCGCATCATCGTCCAACCACCCAGTGAGTCGGTCTTCGTGCGCAACGAGAACATCATCGCGGGCAATGTGATCGGCTACGGCGCGACCTCGGGTGACCTGTTCGTCAGCGGGGTCGTGGGCGAGCGCTGCGGCGTGCGCAACTCGGGAGCGACGATCGTCGTCGAGGGCACCGGCGACCACGCCGGCGAGTACATGACCGGCGGTGTCGTGGCGATCCTGGGCGATGTCGGTCGAAACCTGGCGGCGGGGATGTCCGGGGGCACTATCTACCTCTACGACCCACGACAACGTGTCTATGACGTACTGAGCGCCGGGGTCTACGAGGTCGACCCCCTCGAGTTCGACGACGAGACGACGCTGCGCGACCTGCTCGAGCGCTATCACGTCGAGACGGGCTCTCCGGTCGCCGCGCAGATACTCGAGACGTGGCGCGTGGCGCGGATGGACTTCGTGCGCATCGAGACCTCGGAGTACCAGCGCGCGAGAGACGAGCAGCGTAATGGGTAAACCCACCGGATTCCTCGAGTACCCACGCCGTGGACCGGCCTACCGACCCGTCGCCGTACGCCTGCGTGATTGGCGCGAGGTCTACGAGGCCCAGAGCGACGACGAGGTCGCGGTTCAGGCGGCGCGATGCATGGACTGTGGCATCCCGTTCTGTACCCAGGGCTGTCCGCTGGGCAATCGAATTCCCGTCTTCAACGACGCGGTCTATCGCCAACGTTGGGACGTCGCGGCCGCCCAGCTCTTTGCCACCAACAACTTCCCGGAGTTCACCGGCCGGCTCTGCCCGGCCCCCTGTGAGTCGGCCTGCGTACTGGCCGTCGGCGACGAGGCGGTCACGATCGAGCGTGTCGAGTACGAGGTCGCCGAACACGCGTACGCGCTCGGCCTCCCCGTTCAGCGCGTGCCGTCGCACGAGAGCGGATGGCACGTCGCGGTCGTCGGGTCGGGTCCCGCCGGGCTCGCCGCCGCGGCCCAGCTGCGCGGCGCGGGCCACGCCGTAACGGTCTACGAGCGCGCCGACGCCATCGGCGGGCTGTTGCGCTACGGGATACCCGCCTTCAAGCTCGAAAAGACCGTGCTCGACCGCCGTCTCGGGGCCATGGTCAACGCGGGGATCACCTTTGTCACCTCGAGCACGATCGGCCCGGCGGACACGCCACTCAGCGTCCTGCAACAGCGCTACGACGCGGTGCTGCTCGCTGTCGGCTCGACCACGCCACGTCTCATCGCGGTACCCGGCTCGGACCTGAACGGGGTCATGCCCGCGATGACCTATCTCGAGGCGGCGAATCGGGCCGTCGCGACCCAGACCACGAGCCCGATCGATGCCCACGACCGGGCCGTTCTGATCCTCGGCGGCGGAGACACCGGCGCCGACTGCCTCGGCACCGCCCATCGCCAGGGCGCGCGCTCGGTGACCCAGATCGAGATCCTCGAGCGTCCGCCGAACCACCGACCGACCGACCAGCCTTGGCCCACGATGCCGCGGATCTTCAAGACCACTTCGGCGCACGCTGAAGGCGGCGAGCGGGTCTTTGCCACAGAGACAGTCGAGTTCCTCGGCGAGACTGCGGTGAGCGCGGCGGTACTGACCCACCGCGACACCGGCCAGTCCGAGACCATCGAGGCGGACCTAGTGCTGATCGCCGCCGGCTTCACGGGACCCGAGCTTGCGACCCTCGGGCTCACCGACTCGTCCCTGGTGACCGAGCGCGCGACGTTGAGGGTCGACGACACCTGGCGCACGTCCCTCGACGGTGAGGCACCGGTCTTCGCGTGCGGTGACGCCGTACGTGGCCAGAGCTTGATTGTCTGGGCGATCGCCGAGGGACGCAGCGCCGCCGCGGCTGTGGACGCCTATCTGATGGGCGAAACCGTCCTGCCTGCACCTGTAGCGCCCTATCGAACCTCCTGGTAACGCGAGTCGCTCGGACTTTGTAGCATCGTCCCAGGGGAACGGAGACGACATGCAGAGCACGATGCAGGACTCGCCACTGGTCATCAGTGGCATCATTCGACACGGCGAGTGGATCTACGCCGACAAGACCGTCTACACGGTGACCGCCACCGGTGTGGAGCAGGCGACCTTCACCGAGATCGCCAATCGCGCTGAGCAGCTCGCGGCGGCGCTGCACCGACTCGGGATCGGCGACGGGGACCGTGTCGGGACCTTCATGTGGAACAACCAGGTCCACATGGAGGCGTACCTCGCCGTGCCGGCCATGGGCGCGGTGCTGCACACCCTTAACATCAGGCTCTTCCCCGAGCAACTCGCGTTCGTGATCAACCACGCCGAAGACCAGGTAATCATTATCGATCACACGCTGATCCCGCTGCTCGCCAAGGTTCGCGACCAGATCCCCACGGTCAAGCACATCATCGTCCACGGCCCCGACGAGAGCGGCGCGCTGGGCGAGACGATCGACTACGAGGACTTCATCGGAGCCGAATCGCCGGGCTTCGTCTGGCCCGACCTCGACGAGAAGTCCGCGGCGATCATGTGCTACACGTCAGGCACCACGGGCAATCCCAAGGGCGTCGTCTACTCGCACCGGTCGATCTGGCTGCACTCACTCGCCTCGACGAGCGCGAACTCGATTGGACTGTCCGAGAAGGACCGGTGCTTACTCATCGTGCCGATGTTCCACGTCAACGCGTGGGGTGCCGTCTACACCGCTTTCTTCGCCGGCACCGAGCTCATCATGCCCCAGATGTTCCTCCAGGGTGAACCCATCGTGAAGATGATCCGCGAGCTGCGACCCACCATCTCACTCGGTGTGCCCACGGTCTGGAACGACGTATTACGAGCCGCGGAGAACGACGCGGACGCCGACTTCTCCTCGATGCGCGGCATCCTCGCCGGAGGTTCAGCCGTGCCGCGCTCGATGATCGAGACCTTCCGCGATCGCTACGGTCGCAACATGGTCCAAGGGTGGGGGATGACCGAGACGAGCCCGCTCGCCGCGGTCTCGATCCCACCGGCCGGCACACCGCCAGAAAAGGAGATCGACTATCGTGCCAAGGCCGGCCGCGTGGTGGCCGGCGTCGAGATGCGCATCACCGACGACGATGGCTCTGTCCTGCCCAACGACGGTCAGACTGTGGGCGAGTTCGAAATCCGCGGTCCGTGGGTCACCGGTTCGTACTACGGCGTTGACGCCCCCGAACGGTTCCACGACGGGTGGCTGCGTACCGGTGACATCGGCACGCTCGACCACGAGGGCTTCATGGTGATCAGCGACCGAACCAAGGACGTGATCAAGTCTGGTGGTGAATGGATCAGCTCGGTCGAGCTCGAGGGGACTGTCATGGCCCACCCGGCCGTCTTTGAGGCCGCGGTCATCGCCGTGCCCGACGACAAGTGGCAAGAACGACCACTGTGCTGCGTAGTGCTGCGACCCGGGGCGAGCGCGAGCGCGGCGGAATTGCGCGACTTCCTCGCCGCGCGCGTCGCCAAGTGGTGGCTGCCCGAACACTGGACGTTCGTCGACTCGATCCCCAAGACCAGCGTCGGCAAGTTCGACAAGAAGGTGTTGCGCGCACAGTTCGCCGCGGGAGAGTTGAACGTCGAGACCCTCGCGTCGTGACGTCCTTTACGGCGCTCGCCGACGAGATCGCCGCGCTCGAGGAGCGAGTGAGTGACGCCGTCTTTGACGCCGTTCGAGCGCAGTTGCGTGACGACGACGCGGCGCGCGACGTCGAGCGCCAGCTCGCCCGGGTGCGACGCAGCCTGCAGAAGGCCGAGGCGATCTTGCGCGGCCTACCGGAGTAACTACCCGCCACGCTCTTCGAAGCCCACCACGACGGCGTGCTGTCGAACCCGTGCCGACTTCCTCGGGCTCGGAGCTCGAGCGCCCAGTCACGCGGTCAATGACGTGTCAGGCTGTCGCTCAGGTCGGTGGGGCAACGCTGTGGCGACCGGAGCCCTTTAGTCCAGGTCGTTGACGGCGTCGATGAGTCGACGCAGCTCGACGTAGCGGCGCCCATCGAAGTCGAAGGTCAGGGCGTTCGCCTCAGCCCGTAGCCCTTCGCCCGTGGCGAGTTCGGGCACGCGGCGCTCGAGAACGACACACTCATCGAGTGTGAGTTGGCGACGCAACCCGATCCGCCCGCGTCCCGAAGCCACACTGAACTCGGAGAAGTTCGTGTAGAAGTGGTCGATCTCTCGCTCCACCTCGTCGAGTGAGTGACAGATCTTGAACAGGATCGCCGCGTCCTCGTCGAGATAACCCGTCTCGATGACTGACTCGTTGATGAACCGTTGCCACGACTCCCAGTAGGTTCCCTCGACAGTGTCGACCAACAGCACCGGTGCAGGTCCGCCCTTGCCGGTGTGCAGCAGCGTGAGAATCTCGAAGACCTCGTCCATCGTGCCCAGCCCGCCGGGGAAGAACACGAAGGCCAAAGACTCCTTGGTCAGCGCGACCTTTCGAGTGAAGAAGTACTTCATTTCCACCAGCCGGCTCTCGGCGTCGACGTAGGGGTTCGAGCTCTGCTCAAAGGGCAACGCGATGTTCACGCCGAGGGTTTCATCCAGTCCCGCACCTTCGGCCGCGGCCTCCATGATCCCGGGTCCAGCGCCGGAGACGGTCATCCATCCGCGTGCAGCCATACGCCCGCTCAACGAGCGCGCCATCGCGTAGAGGGGTGAGGTGGCCGGCGTGCGCGCTGATCCAAAGACGGTGAGTTTCGGTCGATCGCGCCACGGCGAAAACAGGCGCGCGGCGATGAGCAGTTCACGCATCGCGGTCGCCGCGACTCGAAGGTCACGCACGTCGTGACCCGACTGGACGAGTGACGAGACGTCCTCGAGCAGGTCGCGGACCTGCGCCAATTCAACGTCGTTAGCGACGTCGACCAGCCCGCTCTCACTGAGGAAGGCCTCCACGGCCGGGTCGGTCACAGCGCCTGATAGAGCGTGCTGCGTTGGATCAACGGCCGACCGAGCGGGGCGACGAGTTCGTGGAGGTGCGCGACGTCCAATTCCTGACCGTGCACGGCACCGGCCGCGCGTGAGATGTTCTCGTCCATCAGGGTCCCGCCGAGGTCGTTGGCGCCGGCGCCGAGCACGCGACGCACACCGTCGATGCCCATCTTGACCCAGCTGACCTGGATGTTGTCGATCAGTGTCGCGTAGTGCAACCGTCCGACCGCGTGAATCAGAACGGCCTCGCGGAACGTTGGGCCCTTTCGCGCTCGACCGCGTAGGAAGAGCGGCGTCGCCATGTGGACGAACGGCAGTGGAACGAACTCGGTGAACCCGCCCGTCTCGAGTTGCAGGTCGCGGGTCACGAGCAGGTGGGTCGCCCACTCGTCGGCGCCTTCGACGGCGCCGAACATGATCGTGATGTTCGAGTGGAGTCCGACGTGGTGGGCGGCCCGGTGCACGTCGAGCCATTGCTGGGTGTTTAGCTTGTCGGGGCACAGGATCGCGCGCACGTTATCGTCAAGGATCTCCGCGGCGGTGCCGGGCAACGTCTTAAGACCCGCATCGCGAAGTTGGGTCAGGTACGACTCGAGGTCCTCGTTGTTTCGGCGCGCGCCCTCGAAAATCTCGAGTGCGCTGAAGGCGTGGATGTGCATCGTTGGGGACGCCTCGTGCACCGCGCGCACGACGTCGAGGTAGTAGTCACCGTCGAAGTTCGGATGGATCCCGCCCTGTAGGCAGACTTCAGTCGCGCCACGCTCTTCGGCCTCTCGGACACGATCGGCGATCTCATCGAGTCCGAGCAGGTACGGGTCGCCGCGCAGATTGAGCGAGAGCGGCCCCTTGGAGAAGGCACAGAATCGGCACTTGAAGGTGCAGACGTTCGTGTAGTTGATGTTGCGGTTGACGACGTAGGTGATCTCGTCGCCCACCAAACGCCGCCGCACGTCATCGGCGAGCTCCACGACGGCGTTGAAGTCACCGCCGCGAGCGTTGAGCAGGGTGACGAGTTCGGCGTGTTCGAAGGGGTACCCAGGTTCGTAGCGCGCGAGGATCTCCTCGACTGCCGAGGTGTGCACCCGTGACACGGGGGCCTCCGGCGGCGGCGTCTCGGCGCCCGACGCCCAGGCGTCGTCGCGCGCGAGGCCCGTGGAGTCGGCACTCGCCAGCATGAACGGCCGCACGTGCTCGTGCACGAACGCCTCGTGACGACCGAGATGCTCCGGGTAGATCGCCAGACGCGGCACCAGGTGCAGTCCGCGCAGCTCGACCTGACGTCGCAGGATCCCGACGGCCGGCCAGGCGCGCTCGGGATTCACGTGATCGATGGTGACCGGCGAGATGCCACCGAAGTCGTCGATGCCGAAGTCCAAGAGGCCCGCCGGGTCGTCGCTGAGGTTCGGCGGCGCCTGGAGATGCACGTCGTCGGGCAAAAGCAGCCGCGCCGCCGCGATCGTCCAGTGGAACTCCTCGTCGCTCGCCGCGGGCTCGTGGGCCATCGCGGTGCGCGCCTTGGGTAGGAAGTTCTGAATGATCACCTCTTGGACGTGACCGAATTCAAGGTGGGAGGTGCGGATGGCGTCGAGCGCCTCGATCCGGTCGGCGCGCGACTCGCCGATCCCCACCAGGAGACCCGTGGTGAAGGGGATCCGCAACTCACCCGCGAAGCGCAAGGTGTCCAGACGCCGCTCGGGGTCCTTGTCCGGCGACAGCCGGTGCGCGTCCAGGGTGGCGAGCGATTCGAGCATCATTCCCTGGGAGACCGAGGAGGCGCGCAACTGGTCAAGCTCGTGGCGATACAGCGCACCAGCGTTGATGTGGGGCAACAACCCCGTCCCGTCGAGGACCATCTGGGCGGCGGTGGCGAGGTAGTCGACCGTCGAACGGTAGCCCCGGGCGGCGAGCCAGCGGGCGGCTTCGTCGTAGCGAAGCTCGGGGCGCTCCCCGAGTGTGAAGAGCGCCTCGGTGCACCCCGCGTCGCGTCCCGACTGAGCGATCGCCATGACCTCGTCGAGCGACAGGTACGGGGCGCTCACGTGTGCGGGCGCCTGGGCGAAGGTGCAGTAGCCGCATCGATCGCGACACAATTTGGTCAGGGGGATGAAGACCTTGGGGGAGTAGGTGACCACGTGACCGTGGGCTCTGCGCGCTAGGTCGACGGCAGCGGGGGCCACGTCGGCGGCGGTCGCGTTGACCAGGTCCGACACGATGGCATTGTGAGAATGCTTCGTCATGCGTGCATCCTACTTGCGCCGCTGCGCCACCCTACGGGTCACTCGGACGCGCACTGGGTCAGGCGGAGTGCCCACTCAGTTTCGTGCGCACTGTCTCGAGCAGCTCCTCGTAGGAGGCGATAAAGGCCGCCACACCCTCGTCCTCGAGTCGCTGGGTCACCGCCGCGAGGTCCACCGCGGGCGCAAGCGTGTCGAGGGTCGCGATCGCGGCAGTCGTGCGAGCGCTGTCGCGAAGGATCGACACGTCATAGGAACCGCGGGCGAGCGCCGCGGCCAGGGTGGCGTCGGGCATCGTGTTGACCGTCTCGTCGGCCGCGATGGTGTTGACGTAGAGCAGTTCGTCGTAGGCGGGGTTCTTGGTCGAGGTGGACGCCCACAGAGGCCGTTGCACCTGGGCGCCGCGCGTGAGGAGCGACTGGACGCGCGGCGAGCCGACCACCTCCGTAAAGGCCGCGTAGGCCCGTGCCACCTGCGCGACGGCGATCGTGCCACGACGAGGGTCACTTGGTTCGAGCAGTTGATCGACAGCGACGTCGACACGCGACACGAAGAACGAGGCGACGCTGGCGATGTCCGCGAGGTCGTGACCACGCTCAATCGCGAGTTCGAGCCCGCTCGCCCAGGCGTCCATCACCGCTCGGTACCGATCGATCGAGAAGATCAGGGTGACGTTCACGTTGATACCGTCGCCGAGGACCGTGCTGATCGCTTCGAGGCCGGCGACGGTGGCCGGGATCTTGATCATGACGTTCCGTCGCCCGACGGCCGCAGCTAGGCGACGGGCCGCGGCGATCGTGGCTTGCGTGTCGTGCGCCAGGCGCGGTGAGACCTCCAGTGATACGAAGCCGTCGAGGTAGCGCCGGCGCGAGGCGGCGAAGTCGGACCGAGCCGCGTCGTTGACCCCGGCCAATACGTCACAGGCGTCACGGACATCATCGACCGCGAGGTGTTCGAAGACCTGCTCGGGATCGTCCGTGCTGAGTCCGGCGATGCGTTCGTCGTAGGCGCTGGAGGTCGCGAGGGCCTTTGCAAAGATCGAGGGGTTCGAGGTCACGCCACGAACACCCTCGGCGACGTAGCGCGCGAGGGTCCCGTCGTCGAGCCAGTCACGCCGGATGTTGTCGATCCAGGGACTCTGGCCGACCTCGTTGTACAGGTCATCTAAGCGGGTCATGATGAGGCTCCTAACCAATCACGGACGTGGTCGACCAGACACTGGGCGCCGATGTTGAAATAATCGAACACGTAATCGCCCGGCGCGGACAGCCCGAAGGAGTCGATGCCGATCGCGTGATCGACGTAACGCGACCAACCGAGCGTCGCGCCGGCCTCGAGGGACACCGAGGGCAGCGAGCGACGAAGCACCGTGTCGCGGTACTCGCGGGGCTGTTCTTCGAAGCAGGTCCAGCACGGCATGGCGACGACGCGCGTGACGATTCCGTCGGCGGCGAGTTGTTCACTGGCCGCGATGGCGGCTGACACCTCAGAGCCCGTCGCGACCAGGGTGAACCGGGCGTCCTCGGACTCGCGCACGACGTAACCACCGTTGCGCGCACCCGACTTGGAAGCGCGACGGTCGTCGTCGTTCATGACGGTGACGTCCTGGCGTGAGAGCACCAGCGCCGTGGTAGGTGGATTGTGGTCGGCCAAGTACGCAGCCACCAGGTCGAGGGTCTCGTTAGCGTCCGAGGGCCGCACCACGTGGAGCTGGGGCATCGCGCGCAAGGCCATGAGGTGTTCCACTGGCTGATGGGTCGGACCATCCTCACCGACGCCGATCGAGTCGTGGGTGAACACGAAGAGCGTGCCGACCCGGCTCAGTGCGGCCAGGCGGATCGAGGGTCGGGCGTAGTCACTAAAGACGAAGAACGTCGAACCGATCGGGCGGATTCCGCCGTGCGCCGCCTGACCAACGAGTACGGCGCCCATCGCGAACTCGCGCACGCCGTAGTGGATCTGACGGCCTCCGGGCGCCGACGCGCCCTGAGGCGCACCGTGCAGAACCACGCCCGTGTTGTCTGTCAGGTCGGCCGATCCAGCCGTCAGGCCCGGGGTGTGGGCCGCCCAGGTGTCCATGGCGCGCTGCATCGCCTTGCGCGTTGCGACGCGGCTCCCACCGACGAAGTAGTCGACGGGCCCGACTTCAGCCAACGCACCGTTGGTGTCGTACTGGTGGCGCAGGCGGGCGCCACGCTCGCCGGCGGCGACCGTCGCCGCCTCCCAGCGCGTGTGTTCGGCGCGGCGCGCCACGAGCGCCTCGACCATCGCAGACGGGAGTTCGGGGTCCAGGTGGAACGCGACGTCGGGGACACCGAGGATCGCCTTGACCTGAGTGATCGCCTCGGCGCTGAAGGGCGAGCCGTGGGCCTCGCGTCGGTCCATCATCACCGGGGACGGGAAGCCGATGTGTGAGCGAATGATCACCAGCGTGGGTCGTGCGGTCTCGGCGATCGCCGCCGCGCCGGCCGCTTCGAGCGCATTGAGGTCGTTGGCCTGCTCACCCAGTTCGATGACGTGCCAGCCATAGGCGCGAAAACGCCCGGCCGCGTCGTCGTGCATGGCCAATTCGGTCGGGCCATCGATCGTGATGTGATTGTCGTCGTAAAAGACCGTCAGTCGGTCCAAGCCGAGTGAGCCGGCGAGCGAAGCCGCCTCGTGGCTGATCCCCTCCTCGAGGCACCCGTCACCAGCTACCACCCAGGTGCGGTGGTTGACCAGGTCCTCGCCGAAGTCCGCGCGCAAGATTCGTTCCGCGATCGCCATGCCGACGCCGTTGGCGATGCCTTGTCCGAGCGGTCCGGTGGTGACCTCGACCGTCGGTGTGACACCGCGTTCCGGATGACCGGGCGTGCGCGAGTGGGGCTGGCGGAATCCCCTCAGGTCCTGCTCGTCCAGGTCGTAGCCGAACGCGCGGGCGAGACCGTACTGCAGGATCGAAGCGTGTCCACAGCTCAAGATGAATCGGTCCCGATCCACCCACTGGGCATCAGTGGGATCGTGGCGCAGCAGCCGCGAGAAGAGCGTCACCCCGAGCGGGGACAACGCCATCGCCGTCCCGCTGTGGCCAGATTTGGCCTGGGCCGGCGCGTCCATGGCCAACGCCATGATCTCGCGGATCGCGCGACCTTCGAGTTCGTTCGCGCCGGTGAATAAGTGGTCGACCATGGCTAGAACAGTACCCAACTTTCCACTGACTTCCCGGTGGCCGGTACCCTGAGTCATGCTCCAGATTCCACCCAACTGTGACCTCACCTTAGGGTTGACGCGGGTCGTGACGCCCGACGGGGCCCCGAGCGTCTGGCGCGCTCGGATCGATGAACGGTTCTTGAATCCGGCGGGCACCGTCCAGGGTGGCTTCCTCGCCGCCGTCGTCGACTCGGCCATGGGGGCAGCAGCGGTAGCCGCAATGGGGGAGCGCAAGGTATTCGTCGCCAATACGGACCTGCGGATCTCCTTCCTGCGCCCGGTTTCCGCCGGCTCCGTCTTGACCTGCAGCGCGACGGTTATCAAATCCGGCTCGCTCGTCGCTTTCGTCGAGGCGCGGATCGTCGATCAAGACGATGTCGCCGTGGCCAGCGCGAGCTCGACGTATGTCATCCGCGACCGCACTGAGTAGGCTGATGGCGTGAAGCTTCCGTCGTGGCGAAAGGTCTTGCGGGGCGCGTCGCTGCGACGCGATTTCGACGAGATCAAGGGTCTCGTCGTGCGCTACGTGAAGGAAGAGACAGTCCAGCCACTGAAGGACGTCGTGCGCTACGCCGCTTTCGGCGCGCTCGGTAGTGTCTTCGTCGGCTTCGGGTCATTAATGCTGCTGATCGGACTGTTGCGGTTCCTCCAGCAGTTCCGCGTACTGGATGGCTCCCTCTCGTGGTTGCCCTACCTCATCGTCGCTGTGGTGGCGATCGCGGTGCTTGCCCTGACCGCGTGGCGGATCGTCGCGGACGCCTCCGTTCGACGTCGTCTGAAGAGCAAGTCGTGAGCGATTCCCCAATCAGACGCGAGTTAGAGCACCGCGTGCGAGAGGTCGTACCGGCCAACCCGTTGTCGCTTCGCACCGACGATCCCGCCGACGCGGCCATCGCCGGCGTGGGCGGCCTACTGCTCGGCTACGTATGGGGATTCTGGCGCGGTCGTCGGTCGCGGCCTAAACAGGGACGCCACTAGTGCGACGCCTGTTGAAACTCGCGATCGGACTGGTCAGCACGCGGGCGCTCGCCCAACGCTCCAAGAAGTGGACCGGGGTGCTCGGCGGTCTCGTCGCCCTGCATCTCTTGGACGGCGTCGCTCGTTCGCTCGGACGGCGCGCGTCACGACGCTCATCGTGAAGGCCACGCTCGCGGTCGGCGAACGCGTGATGTTGATCGACGCGAAGGACCGGCGCTATCTCATCACGTTACGTCCCGACGCGGCCTTCCACACCCACGCGGGCATCGTCCAGCACAACGATGTCATCGGGGCCGTCGAGGGGTCGCTCATCTCGAGCAACACCGAACGCAGCTTTCTCGTGCTTCGCCCCACCTTGACCGACGTCGTGCTCAAGATGCCCCGCGGTGCCCAAGTGATTTACCCCAAGGACCTCGGCGCAATCCTGCTCCAGGCCGATATAGCCCCCGGCCAGAAAGTGCTCGAGGCCGGCGTCGGCTCGGGCGCGTTATCTATGACCCTGTTGCGCGCCGGAGCATATATCACGGCTTACGAGATCCGAGAGGACTTCGCCGAACACGCCAAGCAGAACGTACGCGACTTGTTGGGCGAGGACGTCCACTACGACGTCCAGATCCGCGACGTCACCCAGGGCATCGACGGCGACGACTTCGATCGCATCCTGCTCGACATGCCAGAGCCGTGGGCCGTCGTCGAGCACGCCGCGACGGCGCTACGCCCCGGGGGCATCCTGCTCGCCTACCTGCCGACGATCAATCAGACCCAGCTGTTACGTGAGACGCTGCACCGCTACTCGTTCGGCCTCGCCGAGACGGTGGAGATCCTGCGGCGAACGTGGCACATCGACGGTCGCTCAGTACGCCCCGACCACCGGATGGTGGCCCACACCGGGTTTCTGACGTCCGCGCGTCGCCTCGCCGGCACTTCTGCGACGCTCTAGCCGTCAGTCCTGCTCAATGAAGATGCACTCGCCAGGGCACTCTTCGGAGGCTTCGACGACGGCGTCGTCGAACTCCGCGGGCACGACGGCGACACCGGCCGCTCCGCCGGGCGCACTCTTCACCTCAGCGCCCTCTTTGACGTAAGCGAGGCCGTCGTCGAGCAGCGTGAACACGGCCGGACAAATCTCCTCACAGAGGCCGTCGCCCGTGCACAAATCCTGGTCGATCCACACCTTCATGCCAACGTCCTCCCGGGCTCTTCTCGTCTGGTCATGCTAGCGGGGCATCGGGGTCTCGGCACCGCGACCACGCACGCGACCTTGGAAGTCTAGGGTGACGGTATGGACCGATTCCATGCCAATGAGCCCGACGAGCACGGTGATGACGTCGCGCGGCGAGGGCGGCCCCTGAGCGAATCGGAGGTCTACAGCCGACGTATCGAGATGCTCGAAGAGCAGTTGCTCGAGACGCGTGGACACCTTGCCCAAGCGCGCTCCAACAACGAGAAGCTCAGCATCACGATCCAACAGACCCGCGACCAGATCAGCGCGCTACGCGACGAGGTCGACAAGTTGACCCAGCCGCCCGCGGTATACGGGACGTTCACCGACTTCAACGACGACGGAACGGTTGACATCTTCGCCGCCGGCCGCAAGATGCGCGTGGCCCTGCACCCCGCTATCGACCCCCACCAGGTCGCGCGCGGGGACGAGGTGGTGCTCAACGAGTCCTTCACCGTCATCGGCGTTCGTGACCCCGATGGACAGGGCGAGGTCGTTACCGTGAAGGACGTCCTCGACGAACGTCGCGTCCTGATCTACGGACGCGCCGACGAAGAGCGCGTCGTAGAGCTCTCAGACGCGCTGCGCGACGTGCGCCTGCGCAGCGGTGACGCCCTCCTCTTGGACACTCGGTCGAACCTCCTCACCGAGAAGCTCGCCCGCCAAGAGGCCGAGGCGCTGGTCCTCGAAGAGGTGCCCGACATCACCTACGCCGACGTCGGCGGTCTCGACTCCCAGATCGAGTTGATCACCGACGCGGTCGAACTGCCCTACCTGCACCGGGCGCTGTTCTCCGAGTACGAGTTGCCCGCCCCCAAGGGGATCCTCCTCTACGGCCCCCCGGGCTGTGGCAAGACCCTGATCGCCAAGGCCGTCGCGAACTCGCTGTCCGCCAAGGTCGGCGAGTTGAGCGGCAACCGGAATGTGCGTTCCTACTTCTTGAACATCAAGGGTCCCGAGCTGCTCAACAAGTACGTCGGTGAGACCGAGCGCCAGATCCGCCTCGTCTTCCAGCGAGCCCGCGAGAAGGCCGAGGAGGGCGTGCCCGTGATCGTCTTCTTCGACGAGATGGATTCGCTGTTCCGTACGCGCGGCACGGGCATCAGCTCGGACATGGAGTCGACGATCGTGCCGCAGCTGCTCGCCGAGATCGACGGCGTGGAGTCACTGCGCGACGTCATCGTCATCGGGGCGACCAACCGCGAGGACCTCATCGACCCGGCGATCCTTCGACCCGGTCGACTCGACGTCAAGATCAAGATCGAGCGTCCCGACGTCGAGGCCGCGGCCCAAATCTTTCAGCGCTACATCCATCCCTCACTGCCGATCGACGACGCCGTGGTGCACGGTCTCGGCGGAGGTGACCGCGACAAGGCCATCCGTGCCATGATCGAGGAGACGGTGAGCGCGATGTATCGCATCGACGACGAGAACCGGTTCCTCGAGGTCACCTACCAGGGCGGCGATAAGGAAGTGCTCTACTTCAAGGACTTCGCGTCGGGCGCGATGATCGAGAACATCGTCCGTCGCGCGAAGAAGCTGGCGGTCAAGCGCGAGATCGCCGGCGGTCCACGGGGCCTGCGCGTCGACGACCTGCTCGAGTCGATCCGTCAGGAGTACCGCGAGAACGAGGACCTGCCCAACACCACCAACCCGGACGATTGGGCGAGGATATCGGGCAAGAAGGGCGAGCGGATCGTGTTCATCCGTACCCTGATCAACCGCGAAGAGACGGAGGCCAAGGGCGGCCGTTCGATTCAGCACGTCGGCACCGGCCAGTACCTGTAGACCGGTGGCCATCGCCAAAGTCATCGGGATTGAGACCGAGTTCGGTATCGCCGGGGGACCCGACCAGGACCCGATCACGGCCTCCAGCGTCATCGTCAACGCCTACGCCCAGCGGGGGATGACCCACATCAACTGGGACTTCGAAGGCGAGACGCCAGGGGTAGACGCCCGGGGCCTGGCGGGACTGACGGCCTTCGCCCCGATCGTCGAGACCCAGCTCGCCAATACCGTGCTCGCCAACGGCGCCCGGCTCTACGTGGACCACGCGCACCCCGAGTACTCCTCGCCCGAGTGCCGTTCGCCACTCGAGGCCGTGCGCTTTGACGTCGCCGGCGAGGAGGTGCTGCGACGGGCCCAACGCTTCGCCAACGAGTCGCTCGACCCCGCCCAGGCGATCACCATCTACAAGAACAATTCCGACGGCAAGGGCAACTCCTACGGTTGCCACGAGAACTACCTCGTGGCGCGATCGGTCGAGTTCGGTGACCTCGTGCGGGCCCTCGTGCCGCACTTCGTCTCGCGTCAGATCATCATCGGCGCCGGCAAGGTGGGCGTCGAGACCGATCGGCCCCGAGGTACCCGCCCGGCCTTCCAGGTGAGCCAACGCGCCGAGTTCTTCGAGGAGGTTGTGGGCCTCGAGACGACACTGAAACGTCCCATCATCAACACCCGAGACGAGACCCACGGTGACGCCGAGCGCTTCCGGCGCCTCCACGTGATCATCGGCGACGCCAACCTTAGCCAGTACGCGACCGCCGTGAAGCTCGGGGCGACGGCGTTGTTGCTCGCCGCCCTCGAGGACCAGGGGCTGCATGGGTTTCCGGCCGCACCACGCGACCCGGTTCGAGCGGTACGCGCCTTCGCCGCGGACCCCACGCTGCAGACTGCGGTCGACTGCGTCGACGAGCGGTCGCGTACCGCCTGGGACTTCCAGGATGAGCTCTGGGCCCTGGCCGATCGCTACGTCGCCGATCACGGCGGGGACGCCGTGGCCGATCACGACGAGGTCCGCTTCATCATGGATCAGTGGCGCGAGATGCTCGACGGCGTGCGCGACGACCCCGCTACCGTCGCTGATCGGGTCGACTGGGTGGCCAAACAGCGCATCGTCGAGGGCTACCGCGATCGCTACGAACTTGCCGAGGATGACGCGCGTCTACGCGCGATCGACCTGCAGTACCACGACCTCCGTCCCGGTCGGTCGTTGGCGGCGCGCGTCGGACTGAGGCGGCTCTTCGACGAGGACTCCATCGACGATGCGGTCGATGAGCCGCCGGGTTCCACCCGGGCGTACTTTCGGGGCCAGTGCGTCAAACGCTTCCCCGAGGCCATCGCCGCCGCGAATTGGGACTCGGTGGTCTTTGACCTCGGCGACGGGCCCCTGCAGCGCGTACCCATGCCCGACCCCCTGCGCGGCACCGCCGCATTGACGGCCCACCTCTTTGAAACGAATTCGACGGCCATAGACCTGTTGTCCGCTTTGGGCGGGTAGAACTAAGGACATGGTTGAACAAGAACGGATACAGAAGCAACGAGTGACACGCCCGACGGAGTCGGCGCCCGAGGTCAACGTCGACACGTCCAAAGGCGAGCAGCTGAAGGCTGATTTGGACGACTTGCTCGACGAGATCGACGAAGTCCTCGAGGAGAACGCCGAGGAATTCGTGCGCAACTATGTCCAAAAGGGAGGCGAGTAGATGGGGCTGCCCCTCTTCAGCGCGAGTGACGATCCCGGTCCTTCGTTCCTCCACTTCGCCCTACGTGCCGGACTAGTAGAGAACCCGTCGGGTTCTGGCGTCGAGGGGCGCCACGCCACCACGGTGATCGCCGTTCGCTACTCCGGCGGCGTCGTCATGGTGGGCGACCGTCAAGCCACGAGCAACTACATCGCGAGTCGCGACGTGCGAAAGATCGAGGCGGCGGACCGCTTCACGGCCCTCGCGATCTCGGGGAGCGCCGCGCGCGGGATGGAATTCATCCGCATGGCCCAGCTCTCCTTTGAGCACTACGAGAAGATGACTGACACGTCGCTCAGCCTCGAAGGCAAGGCCAACTACCTCTCGCCGATCATCCAGCGCAACAACCTCGGTAGCCCGCTCATGGTGATCCCGCTGCTCGCCGGCTGGGACCCCAGTCACCGCGACGGACGGATCTTCGAATACGACGGGGCCGGCGGCTGCTACGAGCGGCGTGACTTCGCGACGATCGGCTCAGGTTCGCCCTTCGCCGAAAGCGCGCTGCGCTTGGGATTCCGCGCCGACCTGGACCGCGAATCTGCCCTCGAACTCGGCGCGCTCGCCATCTACGAGGCGGGGGACAACGATCCGAGCACGGGAGGCCCCGATTTCGTTCGAAACCTCTTCCCGATGATCATCACGCTCGACGAGAGCGGGTTCACCGAGCTTCCCGCTGAAGAGGTCGAGGCGCGATTCGTCGCCATCAACGAGCGTCGCACCCAGAGCCAGGGCATCGCGGGGGGTTCGCTGCGATGAGCAACTACTTCTACGTCTCGCCCGAACAGCTCATCAAGGACCGAGCGGAGTTCGCCCAGAAGGGCATCGCCCGGGGTCGCTCGATCGTCGCGGCGATCTACGACGTCGGCGTGCTGATGGTCGCCGAGAACCCGTCGGCCTCGCTCAACAAGATCTCGGAGATCTACGACCGGATCGCCTTCGCGGGTGTGGGGAAGTACAACGAGTTCGACCGACTGCGCGAGGCGGGCATCCGCTGGGCCGACGGCACCGGCTTCACGTATTCGCGTGAGGACGTCGACGCGCGCGCGCTCGCGAACTACTACGCCCAGCACATCGGGGACATGTTCACCGAGGGCCAAAAGCCCCTCGAGGTCGAAGTCCTCGTCGCCCAACTGGGCACGGCGATCCGCCCGACGAAGCTCTTTCGCATCGCCTATGAGGGGACGATCTCCGACGAGCCTCGATTCGCGGTCCTGGGCGGGGACGCCGAGACGATCAAGGGGCGCTTCAGCGCCTCTGAGACGGATCTCGAGCCGCTCGACGTGACGCTGCGCAACGCGGTGGCCGCCCTCGCCGGGGCCGATCGCGCCATCGACGTGGCCGACCTCGAAGTCTGCGTGCTACAGGACAACGGAGGCCGACGAACTTTCTCCAGAATGACCGACGAACGAGTCGCGGCGCTGCTCGGGACGTGAGCTGATGCTGCGGCGGATCTTCGGCGTCGAAACAGAGTACGGGGTTACGTTCTCGCTGCGCGGTCAACGACGACTCAGCCCCGACGAGGTCTCCCGCTTCCTCTTTCGCAAGGTCGTCGCGTGGGGGCGCTCGAGCAACGTGTTCCTGGAAAACGGTAGCCGCCTCTATCTCGATGTGGGGAGCCACCCCGAGTACGCGACCGCGGAGTGCGACACACTCAGTGACCTGGTCGCCCAGGATAAGGCGGGCGAGGCGATCCTGCGCGAACTCGTCTCCTACGCCCAAGAGCAGCTGACCAACGAGGGAATCCGCGGCGACATTTTCCTCTTCAAGAACAACACCGACTCTTCAGGTAATTCCTACGGGTGCCACGAGAACTACTGCATCGAGCGCTTCGATGACTTGACGCGCCTCGAGCAGGTCTTCATCCCGTTCCTGATCAGTAGGCAGATCTTCGCCGGGGCGGGTAAGGTCGTCACGACACCGAGGGGCACGACGTACTCCATGAGTCAGCGCGCCGAGCACATCTGGGAGTCGATCTCGTCGGCCACCACGCGCAGCCGACCCATCATCAACACCCGTGACGAACCCCACGCCGACCCCGAGCGATATCGCCGACTGCACGTCATCGTCGGCGACTCCAACATGAGCGAGTTCGCGACCTTCGTGAAGGTGGGCACCGCGTCGGTCGTGCTCGCGATGATCGAGGACCGCACGACTGTGCTACGCGACTACAACCTCGCCTCGCCGATCAACGCACTGCGCGACATCTCCTATGACCTGTGGAGTAAGGAGCCAATCAAGCTCGTGTCGGGACGCGACATGACCGCGATCGAGATCCAAGACGACCTGTGCGAGCGCGCCGAACAGTTCGCGTCGAGCCGTGACCTGCCGGCCGACCAGGTCCTCGCAGTGCGCCTCTGGCGTCAGATGATCGACGACTACCGCGCCGACCCGATGTCCCTCGCCGATCGCGTCGACTGGATCGCCAAGCTGCAGATCATCGAGCGCGAGCGCGAGCGCCGCGGCCTCGCCCTGAGCGACCCAAAAATCGCCCTCATCGACCTGCTGTACCACGACACCAGCGTCGAACGCGGCCTCTACTACCGCCGCCAGCAGCGGGGACACTTCCGGCGCGTGGTGAGCGACGACGACATCGCCCGAGCCGCCACCGAAGCGCCGTCGACGACGCGCGCACGCATGCGCGGCGCCTTCATCCGCGCGGCCAAGGAGTGGCGACGTGACTACACCGTCGACTGGGTACACCTCAAGCTCAACGATGAGATGCAGCGCACCATCCTCTTGAAGGATCCCTTCAAGAGCACCGACGAGCGATTCCAACGGCTGCTTACGTCGATGGAGCGACGAGACGCCTAGAGGGTGGCCGACTAGCCTTACGACGTGCCAAACGATCCCGTCGAACCCTCGGCCTCTGACGTGCCCGATGCCGGGGACCCCATCGAGACCATCGTGAAGGCGGTGGGCAAACCCCGCCGCCGGCGTCAATCCCTGTTGGAATGGGTGATCATCCTCATCGTGGCAGCGGGGGTGTCGTTACTGCTGCGCGCCTACGTCGTCCAGACGTACTGGATCCCCTCGGCGTCCATGGAACCGACGCTCATGATCGGTGATCACGTTCTCGTCTCCAAGCTCAGCGTGACCTGGGGCACGATCAACCGCGGCGACGTCGTGGTCTTCCGCGCCCCCAAAGCGGCCCACGTCGCGTGTCAGGATAACCTGCCCATCTACGTCAAGCGGGTGATCGGCCTGCCCGGTGACCACCTCACGTCCAAGGGCAACACGATCTATGTCAACGGCAAGCCGTTGCACGAGAACTGGCCCCACACTGAGCCGCTGGGTTCGCCGATCGGCAACGTGACCGTGCCCGCGCACTCGTACTTCATGATGGGCGACAACCACGCCGACTCCTGTGACAGCCGATCGTGGGGGCCGCTGCCGGCGAGCGCCATCATCGGCAAGGTCTTCGTCCGTATCTGGCCCCTCTCACGGATCGGGCCGGTCTAAAAGCGTCCCGCACGCCCCCCTACAATGGGGGAGTGTTCAGCCTGAGCCCGATCAAGATCATGGTCATCGTTGCCGTGGTCCTCTTGTTGTTGGGTCCTGACAAGTTGCCCGAGGTCGCGCACAAGCTCGGCGCCAGTTGGCGTGCGATCAAGCGGATCCAGGAGCGCGTCGAAGAGGAGGTCCGCGAGGTGATCCCGGACTTGCCGAGCGCGGGTGACATCGCCCGGGTGGTTCGCAGCCCCGTCAACCTGCTCAACGAGCTCGCCAACCGCGCGGACCTGCGAGATAGCATGACCACCGCCGCCGACGTGACACCGACCGATGTCACCGAGCCGGTAGCCGGCCCACCACAACCCAAAGAGACTCGAACGTCCCCGCCGAGCCCGTTGACGACTCCCGTGTCGCCCCGGCCGGCGCCGACCCCCGATGACTCGTCTCCTATCGATCCATCGCTGAACTGATCTGACGTGTCGAAATTCCGCAAGGCCGAGTCCGGGATGACCCTGGCCGAGCACCTCGCCGAGGCCCGGCGGCGCTTCTTGATCTCGTCGGCATCGATCATCGTGCTCGGCATCGCGGCGTTCATGCTCTACTCGCCGATCCTGCGCATCCTCCAGCAGCCCTACTGCCACGCAGAGCCCGGCCATTGCCTCTTTCTCGTGACGAACCCACTCGACGGACTGACCCTGCGCATCAAGATCGCCTTCTTCGGGGGACTGCTGTTCGCCTCGCCCATCGTCTTTTGGCACGTCTGGCGATTCATCACGCCGGGCCTGAAGGCCGCCGAGCGGCGATACGCGGTGCCCTTCGTCTCGGCGTCCTTCGCCTTCTTCGCCGCCGGCGTGGTCGTCGCCTACTTCAGTTTCGGCCACGCGATCAAGTTCCTCCAGTCGATTGGCGGCAGCACGCTGGTCTCGTACTACAACCCAAACCAGTACCTCAGTCTCTTCGTGATGATGATGTTCATCTTTGGGGTGACCTTCGAATTCCCCGTGGTGCTCGTCGCACTCGAGCTCGCGCGCATCGTGACGCCGCGTCAGCTGCTGCACTCGTGGCGCTACGCACTCATCGCGATCACCATCGCGGCGGCGGTCTTCACCCCAAGCGGCGACCCCCTGTCGATGCTCGCCCTCGCGGTGCCGCTCACCGCCTTCTACTTCCTCGCCATCGGGGTCGGCAAGATGCTGCGTCGGTGAAGCGCGACCTGCGAGCCACCTTCGTCGACGAGCTCGGCTTCGGCCTTGACGACTTCCAGCACGCGGCGCTCGACGCCGTCGACCGGGGCGTGAACGTCCTCGTCAGCGCCCCGACCGGTTCAGGTAAGACGATCATCGCCACCTACGCGATCACCCGCACGACCAACGGGGCGCGTCGGGCCTTCTACACGACACCCCTGAAGGCCCTCTCGAATCAGAAGTATCACGAGCTCGTCGACCGTTTCGGCGCCGATCGGGTCGGCCTGCTCACCGGCGACACGTCGATCAATCGCGGCGCCGAGATCGTCGTGATGACCACCGAGGTGCTGCGCAACATGCTGCTCACCGATTCGGGCCAGCTGCGCTCACTCGGACTGGTCGTGCTCGATGAGGTCCACTACCTCCAAGACCCCTATCGCGGTGGCGTCTGGGAGGAGGTGCTCATCCTCACGCCGCCGTCGATCCAGTTCGTCGCGCTCTCGGCGACCGTCGGCAACGCGACCTTCCTTGGGGAGTGGCTGACCGAGGTCCGCGGTCACACCGAGGTCATTATCGAGAAGGAACGGCCGATCACCCTGCACAATCACGTGGCCGTCGTACGCCGGGGCCAGACGACCGCCGAAGTCGAGGACCTGCTCGTCGAGGGTCACCTCGCCGACGGGGCTCGGCGCATCGACAACCTGATGAAGGCGTCGCGCAAGTTCCGCCCGGGGCCCAAGTGGCGCGGTCCGCGCTCCTCGGCGCCGCCGCCGCCCTTTCGGACCCCGCGGCGAAGCGAGCTGCTCAACGCGTTGGAGGCGAACGACCTACTGCCCGCCATCGTCTTCATCTTCTCGCGCGCGGCCTGTGACGACGCCGTCGCCCAGTGCCGTCGTGACGGACTACGCTTTACCACGAGCGACGAGCGCGCCGAGATCGAGCGAATCGCTGAGTTTCGCCTCTCGAGCTTCACAGACGACGACCTGCGCGCCCTCGAGTACGCCGACTTCCTCGAGGGGCTGATCCGTGGCCTGGCCGCCCACCACGCGGGCATGGTCCCGGCCTTTCGCGAGATCGTCGAGGCCTGCTTCGAGCGCAAT
>JAJYDR010000148.1 GCA_021777285.1 Actinomycetes bacterium | reverse complement strand
TGGAGCATGGGTCGTCCCTGCTCGCGCTTGTCGCCGAAGGTCCAGGCGCCGCCGTGCAGGTAGAGGATGACCGGCGCGCCGAGGGGTGTCGTCGTCGTGCGCCACACGTCGAGGCGGTGACGCCGGTGCGCTCCGTAGGCGACGTTCGTCGAGCGGTGCAGGTAGCGCGGGTGCAGCGAGATCAGTGCGGCGCTGCGCCACCACGACGAGAAGTGGTCCGCCCCTCTCGCGACGACGAGGGGGCGCTCGTGGCTCGCGAAGGCGCGCGCAACAACCACCCGGGCGCGCGCGAGCGCGGCGACGAGCACGAGGTTGAGAACCGCCGACAGCGCACCCAACACCAAGGCGAGAGCCAAGCGCCAGGTGACGGGGTGATCGCGCCACGCGTAGTAGGTAACCAGGCCGACCTCGAAGATCAGCGTGTAGTAGCAGAGCTCGCCGGCGATCCAGCCGACGGGATAGGCCAGCGCGGCGAGGACGCCACGGCGCGCGGGAAAGATCGCCGTGGCGGCCGCGAAGATGAAGACGGCACTGACCGCCACGACCGCGTAGAACATGTTCCCATTGTGCCCGGCTTCGGACAGAGCGATAGCGTGCAGTCGTGGGACTGCTCGAGTCGCTACGCGGCACCACTGGCCTGTGGACGATGACCCTCGACGCCCTCGCGCCAACGGAGGCCGCGGAGGCCGTCGCCGAGCTCGACGAGCTGGGATACCCCGCCCTCTGGGTGCCCGAGGCCTGGGGCCGCGAGGCCTTCACCAGCGCGGCCCTCTACCTCGGCGCCTCACGGTCAATGGTGATCGCGACGGGCATCGCCTCGATCTGGGGGCGCGACGCGGTGGCGAGCGCCAACGCCGCGCGCACGCTGAACGCCGCCTTCGACGGGCGCTTCCTTCTGGGTCTGGGCGTCAGTCACCGCCCCCTGGTCGAGCGGCTGCGCGGTCACGACTACCGTTCGCCACTCTCTGCGATGTCCGCCTATCTGGCCGCCATGGACGCCGCGCCGATGGTAGCTGCGGAGAAGGACGAGCCCGTAACCCGCGTGATCGCCGCGCTCGGGCCCAAGATGCTCGCCCTGGGGGCGAGTGCGGCCAACGGGGTCCACACCTACCTGGTGACCCCAGAGCACACCGCGCGCGCCCGCGCGTTGATCGGCACGTCGTTTCTCGCCGTGGAGCAGGCGGTCGTGGTGGGCGAGTCGCGCGAGGAGTTCTTAGAGCGCGCCCACGCCTACCTCGAGTTCTACACCGGCCTTGAGAACTACCGGGCCAGCTGGCGCCGTCTTGGATTCGCCGACGAGGATTTCGTGCGCGGAGGCTCGACGCGCCTGTGCGACGCAATGGTTGCGCATGTCACCAATGACGACGTGCGCGAGGCCGCAGAGAGCCACTTTTCAGCCGGCGCCGATCACGTGTGCCTACAGATCCTTGGGCCCGGTGGCGGGCGCGATAGCGATCCCCGCGACCTCTGGCGGCGCGTCGCGCCGAGTCTCAATGCGACACGTGACCGCAATCACTGACAGTTCAGGGTGAAAATAGTGACGGGTCACAGAAGTTTCTAAGGTTTCGAAAAATGCTCTCGCTAGCATTCGAGAAAAGATTATTTCCGAGGCGGCCATGACCCAGGACAACCGAGAGAGCACCAGTTCCGTCGTCCTCGAGGTCGTCACGTCCATGCTCTGGCGCCACGACGACACCGAACTGCGAATCGCCGACGTCTGTCGCGCGACCGGGCTGTCCTCGAGCGTGATCTACAACCACTTCGGCTCGCGCCAGGGACTGGTCGACGCCGCCTACCTCTCGCTCTACTGTCAGGCCAGCGAGCAGATGCTCAGCCAGCTGCGCCGCGACACCGAGAACATCGACAGTCTCGGCGCGTTCTACGAGTACCTGCATAGCCAGGTCGACGACCCCGAGCGCGCCCACTACTGGCTGGGACTTCGTCAGATGCGCCTTCGCGTGGCGACCGCGGCGGTCGCGCGCGCAGGCCTACGGGCCGACTTCGCCGCCGCTCAGGATCGACACCTGGTCGAGCTCGCGAAGTTCCTGGGACAGCTCCAAGAGCGCGGCCTCGTGAGAACCCAGCTCTCACCCGATCAATTGGCTCGCGTTTTCGAGGCCTACGTGCTGAGCCACACCTATAACGACATCGCTCTGCACCCGGCGAGCGGTGTCACCTGGGTCGACACCCTCTGGACCCTACTCAATCCCCACGTCGAAGCAACGAACTAGCCCCGGCCCAGCATCGGACCGGGGCTAGAAATCGCTACTGGGAGATGGTGACCAGGCGCACGAGCTGAGCACGAGTGTGCGTGATGAAGACGAGCTGCACGCGAAGGTGCAGGCGCGACTTCAGAATCCGCTCGGCCAGCAGTCCACGAGCCCGGGCCAATGCCAGGTTGCCCGGCGCGAAGGCAACGATGCGCACGAACGAGTGGCTCGTCAAGCGGTTGTCGAGGACCAGAATCGCGTGGATCTGGTTCGCGTAGAGGTGCGGGCTGAATCCCCTAAAGCCCAAGGTCAGAGGAGCCGGCTTGGGAAGCAGGGCGATCGTGATCGTCGTGGCTGCCGAAGAGACCGGCTGGTAGTTGCCACTCGCCACCTTGGTCGCGACCACGACGCAGGTGCCAAGGCCCGTGTAGGAGAGGACGTTGCCCGTGATCGAACAGCCCGTCGTACCCGCGCTCGTCACCGAGTAGATCACCGTGCCGGTTCCGCTGCCGCCCGAGACGGCGAGCACGAGTGTGCGGCCAAACCAACCCTTGTGTTTCGTGATGGTAAGTGGTGCCTGCGTGAGGCCCAGGGAGATGTGAGTGGCGTCGAGAACACTGAACCCGTCCCCGACGAAGGTCAACTGATACTGCGCCCCCTGGACGCCGGTGATCGCGAGCCCACTGAACGCGGCGACGCCGTAGGAGAAGTTCGCGGTCGACCCCGCGCTGACGCTGCCACCCGCGCCAACGGTCACCATGGCGATGGCCTGGCCCGCGTTGACGCTCGTGACGACGTTGCCGCCCGAGTCCTCAACCTTGACGACCGGCTGGGTGGCCAGCGCCACACCGCTCTGGGCGACGCTCGAGGGCGCCTGGGTGACGACGAGCTGCATGGCGGGTCCCGTCGAGACAACGATGTTGCCCGAGACGGCCGCTGTCAGGTTCCCGTCGGTGAAGGTCAACGTGTACGTGCCGGCGAGCGCGTTGATCGCGAGCCCGCTGTAGGCGGCGACACCCCCGGTCGCGACTCGCGACGCGTTAGCCAGTGAGACGCCACCGCTCGTAATCCGCGCGGTGATGGTGGACGTGTCACTGGTGACCACGTTGCCGGCCGCGTCCTCGACACTCACAATCGGCTGCACCGCGAGGGGCACGCCACTTTGAGCGACGCTCGAGGGCAGACCCGTGATCACGAGCTTGGTTGCGGGCCCTGACGTGACTGACACCAGCGTCGAGACGGCCGAGGTGAGGCCCGGGGCGCTAAAGGTGAGAGTGTAGGTACCCACCGGCGCCGTCAAGGTCAGGCCGGAGAACGTGGCGACGCCCGTAACCGCGGAGGCGGTGTTGTGCGCGAGCGTGCCGGTACCCGTCGTGAGGTTGGCCGTGACCGTGGAGAAGTTCGACACCACGTTGCCACCCGAATCCTCGATCTTCACGACGGGCTGAGTGGCGAACGCGACACCGGTGGCCACGCTCGCCGGTGGCTGAGTGGTGATGACCAGCTGCGTCGCGGTACCTGCGGACAAAGAGATCGTCGCCGACGTCACCGGCGCGAGAGCTCCGTCAGAGAACGTCAGGGTGTAGTTACCAGCGGGTGCGACGAGCGTGAGTCCGGAGAACGTCGCAAGACCCGTGCTCGAGTTCACGGTGGCGGTGGCGTTGGCGATCGACACCCCGCCACTAGTGAACGTCGCGGTGACGGTCGAGGAGTTGCCTGTCACGACGTTGCCGCCCGCGTCGAGCACCTGAATGATCGGCTGGGTGACTAACGCTTGAGCGTTGACCGCGGTCGTTGACGGCTGACGATAGATCGCGAGCTTGGCGGCGCCCCCGGCCGACAGCGAGATGGCGTTGGACACCGCCGTCAGCAGCGACCCGTCGCTAAAGGTGAGCGTGTACGAGCCCGCGAGAGCGTTGATCGCGAGACCGGAGAACGTCGCAACACCATTGACCGCGGTCGCCGTCGCGTGAGAGAGCGACGAACCGGCCGGCGGGGCAGTCAGCGTCGCGGTCACCGTGGACGAGTCGGAGAGTACAGGCGTGCTGCTCGCGTCCTCCACCGTCACGGCGGGCTGGGGGATCAGTGCGGTCCCACTCGTCGCCGTTGTCGCGGGCTGAGTGGTGACCACGAGCTTGTAGGGGGCGGTCGACATCAGAATCGTCGACGACGCGGCGGAGGTGAACGTACTGTACGCGAAGGTCAGCGTGCATGAGGTGTTCGTGGCACCCGTCATGGTGAGCCCGCTGAAGGTCGCCACGCCGTTGACGAACGTGCCCGACGGACTGCCCGCTGATACGGTGCACCCGGCGGTCGGCGTGGCCGTCGCCGAGCCGCTAGACACGCTGGTGACGACGTTGCCCGCGGAGTCCTCAACGGCCACGACGGGCTGGCGCACCAGCGCGGTTCCACTCACCTCGCCCGGTGAGGGCTGGGTGGTGATCGCGAGTGTCGAAGCCACTCCCGGCGTGATGGTGACCGACAGCGTCGCCGAGGCCAGCGAGGTCGCTGAGAAGGTCAG
>JAJYDR010000147.1 GCA_021777285.1 Actinomycetes bacterium | reverse complement strand
TGGTCCGGCGCAGGCCATCATCCTTGGTGCCATCACCGGCATCGGAGGGGGCATGCTCCGCGATGTCCTGCTCCGCCAGATCCCCACCGTGCTGCAGCACGATCTCTACGCGGTGCCCGCGCTGGCTGGTGCCGCCGTCGTGGTTGGGGCCCACGCCGCCGGATCTCACAGCCTGGCCTTCCCCCTCATCGGGTTCGCGGTCTGCTTTGCCATCCGCATGGTTGGCCTCCGCTTCAACATTCAGCTGCCCGTCGCCCCCAGTGGACGACACGTCGAGAGTGCTGACTCCGAGGGCCCTCGCGACGTTGACTAGCACCGCGGCAGGCGCTACATCTGCTCTGGGGTGGCGTTCGGTGCTGATGACTCGCTGGTGGATAGTGACCGGCCACCTGACGAGTCGCTACTCGAGGACCGAATCTGGGGAAGAGGAATCTAGCGGGATGGGATGGTTCTGCCCCCACACTTCCTGACATCCTGACCTGCCCCAGGAATCTTGGGGCGCTTCACACAGTCACCTGGAACTGAGGTTGAGACGCCTGATGCCCCCCTGGCGTAGATGGTTGAGTGTTACAACGCCCCGTAGCGAAATCGCGGTCGCGATCGTGAGAGCCGCGATGGCTACCGGCCACCATCCAGAGTGTGCGTAACTGACAATCACTTGCCCAGGTGTCGTCGGCAATCTTTGCGAACGAAGCCCAACTATCCACAGTGCGTAGGAGAGGAGGAGAACCGGCATCATTCGGCCTACGAGCCGACTCAGCACGATGGGGAACTTCGAAGTACGCGTGTCGGCCTCGACTCGAGACGCCAAGAACGTAAATGAGGCTACGGCCGCAATCCATAGCCCGAGTCCAAGTATCAGGTTCACGTCACCGAGAAAGCGAGCAAGCATCGGATGCGCGATGCTGAATCTGGGGATCGGATGGCCAGATTGAATGATGGTCTTGACGACGGGCTGTTGATTGAGATGGTTCACCCACAAGAAGACGGTGGCTACGACGATGAGGGCGAGGCCTGGCATCCACGAGAGAATCCGCCACGAACGCCGGGGGGAGTCGCTAGTTCGAACGGCTAAGCGAACGCCACCCCAAGCCATGAGGAGGCCGAGGAGTGACAAAACGCTGATCCATCCAACGAAGAACGCCCCGACGCCCGAGAGGTAGGTCGCCCACGACATGGACCCGTGAACCAACGGTCCTGCGGGACCCGTGACAAAGTTGGATGCATGTTGGGCTGTCTCCCACGGGCGGCCGGTAAATGCATCAGGTGCCGGCCAGCCCAAGTACAGCGTCGGTCCACCCGAGATGCGCGTCGTGATCGACGAGTGGTAGATCTGGCCCATCATCGTGTATGCGACCAGGGGAAGCACGAGGGCGAAGGGCAAGGCCGCCCCTGCGGCAGCGAGCTGAGAGCGGATCAGTGAGGTTGGCGCAGAGTCGAGAACAGGACCGCGGATCCATTGGCGCGCGGCATCGAGGCAGAGGTTGCCGGCCAGTCGCCACGCCGACTGACCGTCAGCGATCATGTCGAGTGAGATCAATTGGACCTCGTCGCCGTATCGATCACGCCACCACCTTGGATGGAGTCTCAGAGCAGAGCGAACGAGCAGTGGCGTCACGATGTTCCCAGGCGGGAGAGTCCGAGGCGAGCGACGCGAAGTGATGTTTCGAGGCGTTCTCGCAATACGGCGGCGCCCTTGCCGGTGAGGCGATACGGTCGGCGTCGATCCTCTGACTCCACCGGTTGGACCAATCCCTCTTCCTCGAGGCGAACGAGGACGCCGTAGAGAGTCCCCGGTCCCATTACTTCTCCGGTAAATGCTTCAATATCCTTGATGAGCGCATAGCCATGTTTCGGACCTTCGGTGAGACTCGTGAGCACGAGGACCGTGGCGTCCTGAGTTCTTCCGATTCGAGCTCGTGCCACGGCCCCTCCCCAGTCCGGTAAGTATTACGGAACTCGTAATAGCACGAGACGGGGTGCAGCACAAACGAATGCCGTTTAAGCCGTAACCTCGGTCGGTTTCAAGATCCAAGTGAAGCAGTCAGGGCTTGATGGAGTCTCGGCAGGAAGTCACTGACGGAATGCTCCGGTGGAGCGGGTGACGAGAATCGAACTCGCGTTCTCAGCTTGGGAAGGATATGGGTGGCGTCACCTAGCGACTGGGACATTGCTGATGAACAGGCCTTTTTGGAGATCTGACTTTCGCGGTGGTCGCCCTTGGGCACGAAACGGGCAGCCCACGCATCAGACTCAGATCACGACCCTCAGAGTCGGGTCGGTTTTCCGGCACCTGTCACCTGCAAGCGGGATCGCCTCATCTGCTCAAAAGCACCGTAGTAGTGTGCCGCCTTCTCGAGGGTGTACCTACGAGTTGCGGCCATCCAAGCCGCGGGAGCTGGGACGAGGAGAGCTCCGGCTTGCCAATTCGCACCGTCCTCGATCGTCTGATCCCAGAGTCGGCAGCCTTTCTCATCTAGGGCTCGAGTGGGCGGGTGCCCAAGAAGAGCGTGGCTCGATTCATGGGTCAGTGATCACGGGGGTCTTCCAATCTGTCGTCTTAGAGAAACAACAGGCTTGCAGGGCCCCCGCCCTTCGCCCACTACCGACTGCTCACTGCTTCAATACCCGGACCCCGCTCATATTGAAGAGCCAGTTAACGCACTCCACGATGCGTAATCATATATGGTCCTCAACGGGGAGGAAAGACGTGTACTTCGCCATTCTGCTCATTGTCATTGGTTCGGCGTTCTGGACCTACTCGGATGCAAGGCAGCAAATTCGATCAGGGCGTCAATTGGAGCCGATCAGTTCACCCGGCGGGTGGTTCTGGGCTTGCGTTCTGCTGTGGATTGTGTTTTTCCCGTGGTACCTCGTGAAGAAATCACAGAGTCCCAATCCCGCCGAGCCAACTCTCGCCCGAGTCGTCGAACAGGTGACTGAGCCTCTAGCGAAACAGGAGGCGTTCTCAGGCTCCGTCGCGGATGAGCTTAGAAAGTTTGCTGAACTGCGAGATGATGGCGTTATCACGCCCGAAGAGTTTGATGAGCAGCGTGCGCGCCTGCTGGGGAAATGAACACGACTCCGACCTGCCCCAACGGCCACCCTCTCCCCGCCGAGGCGGAGTCTTGCGAACTCTGTGAGGTTAACGAGCCGACCTCTCGCAGAGACAGAGGATCACTGTTCTTCGGTCATCGGATCGTGGTGATCGTCGTCAGCCTGATAGTCATCGCGGCAGTCGTTCATGTCGTCAACGTGGCGTCGGGCTCGCTAGCGCCGAATGGTCGCTCTAGTTCTCATAGTGTCAGTGGCGGGTCCAGCACGTCGCCGCTCAGGTCTTGCATTACGACACTCGGGAACTGGGTAATTGACACCGATAATGCTGATGCCAATGGCGTTAGCGACACCCAGTTCGTCTTCACGTTCGGCATGAACTCGCCCGTTACGCAGTGGATCGAAGATGAACTCGGTGCGTTCCTGAGGAACGCCGTGCAGCAAGGCCAGAGTTACGCCGACCAGCAACTCGTCCGTGACGCGCAAGAAGCTTGCAAGTCGTTGCAGTCAGGAGGAATGGACATCTCCAACCTTCCCCAGCACCCAAAGCCAGCATCATGAACATTAGGCCACTGCTCGCTCGTCAGGATCAAGTGTTTCTGCGGCACGTCGGACTTCTAGGCTCACTCCTCGTCGTGTTCGCAACGCCCTTCACCTGGGCAGTCACGAACAACCCGACAACGAGAAAAGTCAGCGTGTTAAACGGCTTTAAGTTCGTCGACTGGTTCTGGCCGGGTCCGATTCAGGGCTCTGGACGACACGCGCCTTTGATCTACATTGGATACGTCTTCCTGGCCCTGGGAGCGCTTTCCGCTGTGCTACCCCTTCTCGCAATATGGGGACGGAGGGTTCGGAGGTGGCTGTGGATGGGCAATCTCGCTCTGGCGGGTTTCGCCATTGCCACCCTCTACCGAAACTGGAGTTTCGTGCGTGGGATGAGCCACATCTTGAAAACAGTTGGTGGCAGCGCGACACTCGGATTCGGATTCGACGTCGCGTTTCTGGGTGCTGTGCTCATTCTCGGCAGTGCGGTGACCCTACTCTTTGCTCCTTCTTCGGTACCGAGTGGCGTTGTCGCCATGGCTGAGGCATCCGCCGCGAATAACGTCACCCCCGTTGTCCAATCGGAGTACATAGATGCCGGCACATCTGTGGACAATCTCTTTCTTCGGCGCAGGCGCGCAGTTGGTTGGTCAGTAATGGGCGTCGCTGCGGCGGCATTAGTCATCGGAGGCATTGCGATTGCAACGAATAGTCAACACTCGCATTCCCTAGTGAAAGGCTCCAGGTCGACTCAGGCAGGAAAGAACGAGAGTTTGACGACATTGAGGAATCAAGGAGTCTCTGGTGTACTCAATTCCGGAGGAGATGCTTCCGTCGATGCAGTCAGTTGCGTGTCGACGAGCTTCTGCGCAGCGGGGGGATCGTACACCGACTCGAGTGGCCAGGGACAGGCATTCGTCTCGGTCTATAACGGCACCTCGTGGAGCGATCACGAAGTCGCCGGTGCTCTCAACTTGGGAGGAGTCGCTTACGTCAGCGCAATAACTTGTCTGTCGACGAGCTTCTGCGTGGCGGGGGGATCGTACACCGACTCGAGTGAACATGGACATGCATTCGTCTCGGTCTATAACGGCACCTCGTGGAGCGACCACGAAGTCGCCGTTGCTCTCGCCACCGGAAGCGGTGCCGAGGTCCAATCGGTGAGTTGCGTGTCGACGAGCTTCTGCGTGGCGGGGGGGCAGTACACGGACTCGAGTGACATTGGACATGCATTCGTC
>JAJYDR010000146.1 GCA_021777285.1 Actinomycetes bacterium | reverse complement strand
ATCAACGCCGCAACTTGATTCGGCCTGGGTTTCCTGGAGACTTCCGAGCTTGGATGTCTCAGGCCGCCTTGGTCTGATCTGAGCGAGAATACTCCGCCTCGACTTCGACCGGTGTTCGGTCATCGAGCTCGCCATGGAGGCGCTCTTCGTTAAACCACGAGACCCACGCGCACGTGGCGATCTCGAGGTCGTCGATCCCCTTCCAGTGCCCGCCGTTGCCGGCGAGCACGGCCGGGTTGCGGTGTAGTTCGGTCTTGAACAGACCCATCACCGATTCGGCGAGGGCGTCATAGGAATCACCGACGGTTCCGATTGACGCGCAGACGCCGAGTTCGTCGATGCGGTCGGTGTAAGCGACGGACGTGTATTGACTTCCTGCGTCAGTGTGGCAGACGAGTCCATTGAGGTTGGTGTGTCTCGTCCAGGCCGCCATGTTGAGCGCGTCGACGACGAGTGACGCCGTCATCGACCGGCTCGCCTTCCAGCCGACGAGTCGGCGGCTGAACACGTCGATGATGAAGGCCACGTAGACGACGCCGGACCACGTGGAGCAATACGTGAAGTCCGCAACCCAAAGTTGATCTGGTCGGCTCGCCACGAACGCTCGTTTCACGAGGTCGGGCGCGCGCAGGTGAGTGGCGTCGGCGTGGGTGGTGAAGCGCTTCTTCGCGCGACTGGCCCCGCGGATGCCCCGTAGTTTCATCAGTCGCGCTACCTGGTCGCGACCGCAGTCGAGCCCGCAACGCCTCGCGGCCTTGGTGAGCTTGCGTCGCCCGTAGACGGAGTAGTTCTTCTTCCAGAGCGCCTCGAGGGCCGGACCGACTTCGTCGTCGCGCAGCGCTCGCTTGGAGGGCGTCCGGGACTTCTGGTCGTAGTAGGTGCTGGGGGCGACCTGCAACTGCTCACAGATCGGCTCGACCCCCCATCGACGCCCACCGGACTCGTTATCCCGGTGGGCGTCGATGAACGCGACTACTTTTTCGGTCGACGGTCGAAGCAGCCCCGAAGAAACTTGCCGCCGCCTGCAAGATGTCGTTGGCGCGGCGCAGTTCCTTCACTTCCTTGCGTAGTTCCTTCAGCTCAGACCGTTCGGCCTCGGTCACCCCGGGGCGCTGTCCCTCCTCGATCTCGGCGCGCGTGACCCAGGTCCGAAGCGACTCCGTCCCGACGCCTAGTTGACGCGCCACCCGTGAGACCACGTTCTTGTCGTTCGGGTCCGCTCGTCGAAGGTCGAGGACCATGCGAACCGCACGTTCCTTCAACTCAGACGGATACCTCGTCTGTCCAGCCTGTTTCTTGTCCATGATTCCATCCTCTCTCCCAAGCGGGAAAGCCTCCGGAATACCCAGGCCGGTTCACATTCCCAAGATTGCCTCAGGTGAAGCCCGAGTTCACGAGCGGAAGATCAAATCTCTGTGGTACTCAAGGTACGGCAACTGTCCCGAGCTGAATCGTCGACCTCGGTGGTTCAAATCGAGCTTCCACTTAGCGGGTACCTCAGGATTCAAGTGCGGCGAGACCAGAACGCCGCCATTCTGTCGAAAAGTGATGAGGCCGCGATCGAAGAGATTATCGACGTGCGGCGACAGCAACAGTCCATTGTGACCATCAAGGCGTTCCGCGTTGTCAGACGCTCGCCACGGCTTCATGTGGCTAGCGATCAGGTGCTGGTGATCCGTGACACCGGTCAGTCGACAGGCCTGCTCAATCCGACCAACCTCATCTTTAAATATGCCCTGTCCCAAACGAGCTCGGGCAAGCACGTGGCGCTCCGTCGCAGTGAGCGCCGGATTAGAAAGTACCTCCTCCGCCTCCTCCAGCACAGCATCAACCGAAGGATCGAAGCGGGCCACCGCTTCGACGTCGAGTGCGCTGAGACCACCAACTCGAAGATAGAACTCGCCAAGAGCCGTTGGGAGTGAGAACAAGTACTTCGTATTGACCGTCCCCTTTGGGTTCATGGGGGCGTACCTCTCAGGGGCAACCTGCTCGTAAAAGGCGAGATGATCCTGCGGCCGAACCGCCACCGGAAGCTTGACGTAGCGCATTTCGACCGACCAACCATCTTCAGCCCAGGCGTTACCCGGAGCGCCAAAGTCGGGCTTGCGATCGGTGACTGCGCTGCTCACGACAACGCCCGCGTACTGAAGTGCGCTCCCGAAGTAGGAGAGCACGATGTCACCGGGTTCAAGCAACGTCATGTTGTCCCAGAAGACCTGTCGTCTTCCTCGCTTGTCGACCTTCGGAGCCCAGAGGTACTCACCAGGAATCTCGTGGCGCCACGTTGATCCTTGGTTGACCCACCAGTACGCCACAAGTCGCATGCTAGAAGCTGCTATCTCGTGAAGCCACGATCGTGGGATGACCCACCGAGGGCGTGTACCTCCGCTCAGCTAATGGTCCTACACCGCGGTGATGACCTCGACGTGCCGGCTGAGAACGTTGAGAAATTCGACACTCGGCGAGCGATGAACGTGATCGACGTTCCAGAGTCCCGATGTTCGAATAGCTTCCCTGTCAGCTAGCTGGCCAAGCCACAGCGCAGACGGCGAATCGATCGCCGGCCGGTCGGCGTTGCTCAAGAGAGCAATGGCACCGGTCTCGATCAACGCTCGGTCACTACCACTATCAGGTTCGTCGTCAACGGCCACCCACAGGAACGGCATGGATCTAATGTGCCGGCTGACGGCAACCTCTACCGGGTATTCGTCCGCGCGGACTCTGCCCTTGGCGGTGTTTCCCGACCCCCAACTCCTCCGGACCTCTTCTGGCCAGTTGCGCGACGTGAGCAGTGCTGTGCCCACGTGGAGCCGAAAGATAGAGCCCCGGTGATTCCCGCCGCCCGGCATCGAACCTCCCACGCTTCCCTTGTGCTGTGAGAGCCGACCCCACAACGTCGACTTCGATGGTCGAAGGGCGTGCGTACCAACCCGCACCACACGCGGAGTGACGCCGTCTTCTCGAAACTCACCATCTTCGAAGAAGAAGTACACGCCGCGTCGCGGCCAGTTCATTCGCCCATCACACTCCGAAAGAATCCGTCTTCCACCTACTGCTCTCTCTAGGAGTTGGAGTTGTTCATAGAACTCATCGAGAGCGAGTCGCCGCTCAGCGCGGTCCATGGTGTCTCGAATAGAAGGCGAGTTGTTCGCCGGACCGAAGTCCCTCGGTCGGGTTCTCCACGAGATAGCCCCTCGTAAGGAGTCCCTCTTCGAGTCCGAAGAGCCGGTAGTCGGCTACCGCGTGCAACTCGAAGGTGTCACCCTTGCTGGCATGAACCCGATCGTCAATGGACGAAAGAACAATCCGACTCCACTCACGTTTCTCAGCTCGCGACACGCCTATCAGAGTGAAGTCATAAGGCTCGAGCACATCATTAACGTCAACCAACCCATGAAGTGCCGAGAGGATCCACCATTGATCACAGGTTCGTTCCACGAATCTCCGCCTAGGTCGTGTCCAGTCCCCGGTGTAAAAGTGAAACGGGCGTAGGTTCCTTTCAAGCCAGTTAAGCAACGAAAGGAAACCCACACCCGTGACCAAACGAGTATCCCCCATCGAGCGCGTCCGCGCTGAGATTGACCAACTATTTTCATCCGACCAGGACCTCGGTGACGTCCTCGAGGAGGTGGCCCGCCTCGGGTTGCGCCTACTCCTGCAGAGTGCCCTTGACGCCGAGATCACCGAGTTCCTGGGCCGCGAGCGCTATTCGCGTGGCGAGAGGGGCCGTCAAGGCTCTCGCAACGGCTACTGCCCGGTGACCCTGAAGACGACTGCCGGCGCGGTCACCCTGGAGCGACCGAAACTGCGCGGCACCGATGAGGCCTTCGCCTCGCGCCTGCTCGGGGTGGGGGCCTGTCGCACCAACGCCCTCGAGTCACTCGTCATCGCCGGCTTCGTGCGGGGTCTCTCGGTCAGGGACGTGGAGGCGACCCTCGCCGACGCCCTGGGATCCGAGGCCACGTTGTCCAAGTCCACCGTCAGCCGGGTCTGTGAGACCATCAAGGGCGAGTTCGCTCGCTGGCAGACCCGGGACCTGTCGGGGGTCACCCTCGACTACCTGTTCCTCGACGCCAGTCACTTCAAGTTCCACGCCGGTGCCGCCAGTGAGCCGGTGCTCGCGGCCTGGGGGATCACCACCGACGGCAAACCGGTCCTCGTGGGTCTGGCGCCCGGTGAGAGCGAGAGCTTTGACGCCTGGGCCGGGTTCCTGCGTGATCTCACCTCGCGTGGGATGACCCCACCACTGCTCGTGATCTCCGACGGCGCCCCGGGACTCATCGGGGCCTGTGAGGTGGTGCTCGCCCAGTCGCTTCGCCAAAGATGTCTCATTCACCGGTGCCGCAACATCCTCGCCAAGGTGCCCAAGTCCGCCCAGGGCGAGGTGAAGGCCGCGTTCTGGCAGCTCTTTGACGACGTCACGTCCGAGCCCGGCCAGAAGGCCGTCGACGAGGTGCGCCACCGCATCGGCGCCTTCGCCGAGCGCTACCAGAAGCTCTACCCCGCGGCGGTCACGTGCCTGCTCAGTGACGTCGAGTCCCTAACGGCCTACCTGCGCTTCCCCAGTGAGCACCACAAGCGAATCCGGCATTCCAATTTCATCGAGCGCACCTTCGGTGAGACCAGGCGCCGGGTGAAGGTCATCGGTCGACTCCCGGGCGAGCGCAGCTGTCTGTCGCTGCTCTGGGCGGTCTTCGACCGCGCGTCCAAGAACTGGCACGGCGTGCGCGTCACCCCGGGAAGCGTTCGCGAGCTCGCCCTCATGCGTCAGCACCTCTTGGAACCACCGAGATCCATCACACCGAAGTCCAAGAAACAACCCTCCACCGACCGCGTCACAGAGGTCGCCTAACATCAATGAAGAGGAACCCGCG
>JAJYDR010000003.1 GCA_021777285.1 Actinomycetes bacterium | reverse complement strand
CTTCGGCTTTCGCAACTTTGCCAACTACCGCATCCGAGTCCTGCTCTACGCCGGCAAGCCCAACTGGCGAGTACTGGGATCGATCGTCGTCAGATGAGACTCACCCCGTCAGAATCCGAAGAGCCGCTAGTGCGAGCCACGGTGAGCCATCCGGAACACGTGTACGACCAGGTAAGATACCTGAATCGATTGGTGCGGCTGGAGGGATTCGAACCCCCGACCCTCGGTTCCGTAGACCGATGCTCTAATCCGCTGAGCTACAGCCGCGCGCTTGGTTTTGCTGGTCCAGACACCCGTGGCGGGCCAAATCTGGGCCAACCGCCGGGCCCGAAGACCTAGCGGGTCCCGAGTCTACCCGACATTGCGGGGCCGACGTACGCCGACGCCGATCCGCCGCCACCGCCACGGCACACCGGTCGCGTCCTGCACGCCCGCGGCCGCGGTCGTGGCCCTCGACGACGCGCTCCCACCCGTTCCCCACGGGCGCCGCGCGACACGCACCGTGACGATCCGGTGCCAACGCACGACGACGCCGGCCGGGCAGTGCCGCCCACCCGCGGCGGTTTGCGCTAGTGGTGCCGAGGCGCCGTCGTAGTGCGGATGCCCTCGAGCTCGGACGTCGGTGACGACGGGGTGATCGCACTGCCACGACAAGTTCATCGGTCCTCTGCGCGACCGTCACTCGCCGTTCATCGGTGGGCCGTAGACAGTCCCCATGAACCCAACCCGATCACTAGTCAGTACGTCGCGGATGCTGCGCGGCGCCGCGGCGACATGCGTCGTCGCCTCACTCGGCCTCGTGGCCACGAATGTCGGTGCCTCCCCGAAGGCCACCGGTCCGACCCTCGTCGTCTACTCCGCCCAGGGGTACGACAAGGCCGCGGTCGCGGCGTTCAACAAGACCAACCCCGGCTTCAACGTCACGTTGAACGACAACTCGACCGGTCCCCTGCTCCAGCAGATCCAGGCCGAGGGCCACAACCCCAAGTGGGGCATCCTGTGGGTCGACGGCGCGACGGCCTTCGCCGCGCTCGACCAGCAGCACATGCTCGCGACGCACATCGTGCCCAAGGCCAACTTCAACGCGGTCGGCAAGGCGAACATCCCCGCCGACGGCTCCTACGTGCCCGTCAGCATGACCGCCACCGGCGCCCTCGTGTACGACTCGGCCCAGATCAAGCCGTCCCAGCTGCCCAAGACCTGGGCCCAGTTGGCGACGAGCAAGTACGCCCACGACCTGGGCATGAACGACCCCACCCAGTCCGGTCCCACCTACCCGCTCATCGCCGGCTTGATGAACTACCTGGGCCACTACAAGTCCGGGTCGACGGCCTCGGCGATCAAGGCCGGTGAGGCCTACCTCGCCAAGCTGAAGCGCCTCGGCCTCGTGATCAACGCGACCAACGGGCCGACCATCGGCGCGATCCAGGCGCACACGATCAAGATGGCGATCGTCCAGAGCTCGGCCGGCTACGGCCAGGAGATCTCGTCGCTGCCCTCGCTGCGCGTTGCCTACCTCACACCGGTGACCGCCCTGCCGGGGGTCATCGGGATCGACCGGCTCATGCCCCAGGCGGTGCAGAACGAGGCTCGCAAGTTCGTCGCGTGGGTGCTCTCGCCGGCCGGTCAGCACGTCATGAAGACGGGTGACCCCCAGGGTGACTCGCTGTTCTGGCCGGTGCTGAACGGTGAGTCGGCCTCCAACAAGGTCATCCCGCCCATCGCCTCGGTGCCCATGCAGACCATCAACCCCTACGTGTGGGGACCGCTCGAGACCAGCATCAACAACTGGTTCACCGCCAACGTCAACAACGGCTAACGCGCCGCGACGTACCCACCCCGACGGCGGTGCGGTCTTCGGACCGCACCGCCGTCACCGCTAAAGGACGTGCATGACGACTGAACTGACCGCGACACCGTCGCCGGTGACGGCCCCACCGGTCGTGGGCGCGGCGCCACCGACGCCGCGCGCGCGGCGTCGGTGGTCGGGCGGGACGATCGTCCTCTGGCTCATCCTGACGGTGCTCATCATCGCGCCGGTGGGCTGCTTCATACTGCTGGCGACGAGCCCGCGCCTCTTTAACCAGGGCTCGCAGTACTTCACCCTCGCCTACATCGAGCAGACCCTGCGCGGCTCGACCCTGCGCGGCATCCTGAACTCGCTCTGGGTGTCGTCGGTGGTCGCCGTGCTCGCGGTGTCGATCGCGACCACCCTCGCGTGGCTCGTGCAGCGCACCAACGTGTGGGGGCGGCGGGTCTGGCCCTTCTTGATGTGGGTCCTGCTGCTCGTGCCGACCTGGATGATGACCCTCGGCTGGGGCGACCTGCTCCAGCCCTACGGCGCGGCGTCGGCCGCGGGGATCAACACCCACTTCCTCTACGGCGAGTTCTTCGGGCCGACGGGCATCATCATCGTGCTGACGACCGCCGCGGTTCCCTTCGCCTACTTCATCGTGGCCGCGGGTCTGCAGGGCCTCGGCTCGGAGTTCGAGGACGCGGCGCGCATCCACGGCGCCGGCCGCCTCGCCGTGCTGCGCACGGTCCTGCCCATCGTCGCCCCGGCGCTGCTGAGCGCCCTCGCGATCAGCTTCGCCGAGACGATGAGCGACTTCGGTGTGGCCTTCACCCTCGGGTACCACAGCAACTTCCCGATGGCCACCTACGCGCTCTTCAACGCCATCAGCAACTACCCCGCGAACTTCTCGGTGGCCGCGGTCATCGCCATCGTGCTGATCGCGTCGACGATCCCGCCGATCATGCTGCAGTCTCGGGTCACGCGGCGCCGCTCCTACGCCGTCCTGTCGGGTCGCACGCGCATCGCGCGCCGCCACGAGCTGCGCCCGTGGGCGCGCGTGGGCGCGACGATGGGGATCGGCCTCGTATTCTTCGTCGGCCTCGGCGGTCCGCTGCTCGGTTCGGTCCTGGGCTCGTTCGTGAAGAACCTGGGCATCTACTCGAGCGGCGTGCACCTCACGACCGCCTACTACACCCAGGTGCTGCACCCCTCGATCGCCGACAAGAGCCTGGGCTCGCCCCTGGTCCTGTCCAACCAGCTCGGCGTGGTGGTCGCCACCGCGACGGGCGTGCTGGGCTTCTTCCTCGCGCGTCGGCTCGTCTCCAACGTCGGCGGCTGGGGCCAGCGCGTCACCGACGTCTTCCTGCTCGGTTCGGTGGCGGTCCCGGGCGTGGTGCTCGGGGTCGGCTACATCTTCTTCTACAACCTGGGCTTGATCGCCCACGACCTGATCAATCTCTACAAGACCCTCCCGCTGCTGATGCTCGCGCTGGTGGCGAACTCGCTACCCGGGCAGACGCGATTCATGGCCGGACCCGTCGCCCAGTTGCAGCCCTCGCTCGGTGACGCGGCGCGCGTGCACGGCGCCACGCGCTGGCGCGCGTGGCGCACCACCTCGCTGCCCCTCGTCTCGCGGGTCCTGCTGTGGGGGTGGCTGCTCACCTTCACCAAGACGATCGCCGAGCTCGCCATCGTCCAGATCCTCTATCCCCCGAGCCAGGAGCCCGCGTCGGTCTCGATCCAGTCCTACCTGGGCAACTACGAGCTCGGCACGGGCACGGCGATGACGGTGATCACCATGGTCGAGATGCTGCTCGTGATCGGCCTCGCGCTCGCCCTCTACCGCGCGCTCGCGCCGCGGGGCTGGCGGCGGATCGGCTGGACGGGGGTGGAGTCGTGAAGGCCGAGCGCCGCGCGGCGGGCGTGACCTTCGCCGGGGTGCGCAAGGCCTTCGGCGACAAGGTGGCCCTGGACGACGTGTCGCTCACGATCGAGCCGGGGTCCTTCGTCGTCCTGCTCGGGCCCTCGGGCTCGGGCAAGACCACGCTCCTGCGGTGCCTGGCGGGCATCGAGCGCCCGACGCGCGGCGAGATCGCCATCGACGAACGCGTCGTCGTCGGCCCCTCGACGTTCGTCGCGCCCGAGAAGCGCGGCCTCGCCATGGTCTTCCAGGACTACGCGCTGTGGCCCCACCTCACGGTGGCGCGCAACGTGGCCTTCCCGCTGCAGAGCTCGGCGCGCACGAAGCAGGAGCGAGCCGCCCGGGTCGAGGACCTGCTCGAGCGCGTGGGCATCGCGCACCTGTCCGAGCGCTTCCCCAACCAGCTCTCGGGCGGCGAGCAGCAGCGCGTCGCCCTCGCGCGGGCCCTCGCCGCCGACGTCGGCCTCATCCTCTTCGACGAGCCGCTGTCGAACCTCGACGCGGACCGTCGCGAGCAGCTGCGCCTCGAGATCGCCACGCTGACGCGCGCCGCGGGCGCGACGGCGCTCTACATCACCCACGACCAGTCCGAGGCCCTGGCCCTGGCCGACCGGGTCGGGGTCTTGAACCAGGGCCGGCTCGTCCAGTTCGGCACGCCCGAGGACGTCTACCGCCGTCCCGCCAGCGCCTTCGTCGCCCGCTTCACCGGCGTCGCCGGCGAGTTCCCGGTGCGCGTCGTGCGCGCCTGCGGCCCCGACACCGTCGAGGTGACGCTGCCCTTCGCGCCCGAGGCGCATTTCGAGGCGCTCGCCCTCGAGCCCGCCGCGCTCGGCGACGACCGGCACCTCTTCGTGCGCGCGGCCGGTGTCGAACTGAACAACGAAGTCGCGCGCGCGAGCGTGCGCGGCCAGATCCGCGACGTCGCCTTCAACGGGCGCGGCTACGAGCACGCGATCAGCGTCGGCGACGACGTCGTGATCTCCAAGGTGTTCGCGCACTCGCGCTTCGAGCGCGGCGCCGAGGTCGCGGTGAGTTTTGACCCGTCGTCGTGCTTCGTCATGGAGTCTGAACAGGAAGGGAAGTGCCAATGATCGCCACCGCAGTGAGTTCGGACGTGGTCGTCCTCGTGGGAGCGGTGTTCTTGGCCTGCGCGGTCGAGATGGTCGAGGCGCTGACGATCGTCGTCGCCGTCGGTCACACCCGGGGCTGGCGTTCGGCCATGGAGGGGACCGGGGTGGCGTTGCTCGCCCTCACCGCCCTCGTGGTAGCGCTCGGTCCCGCGCTCACCCGCGTGCCGCTGAGCGCCCTGCGCCTCGTCGTCGGCGGCGTCTTGTTGATCTTTGGCATGCAGTGGCTGCGCAAGGCGATCCTGCGCGCGAGCGGCCTCAAGGCGATGCACGACGAGGACGCGATCTACGCCGCGAAGGTGGCCGAGCTCCAGTCGCTCGCCGACCGGCCGGACCGGGACCGCATCGCCTTCGTGATGGCCTTCAAGGGCGTCTTCCTCGAGGGTCTCGAGGTGGTGATCACCGTCCTCACCCTGGGCACGTCGGCGCACCGGCTCGGGCTCGCCGTCGCGGTCGCGGCCGTCGCGATCGTGCTCGTGGGACTCGCGGGCGTAATCGTCGCGCGCCAGCTGTCAAACGTTCCCGAGAACCTCATGAAGACCGGCGTGGGGATCCTGCTCGTCAGCTACGGCACCTTCTGGACCGGCGAGGGCCTGCGGGTCGCCTGGCCCGGCGGCGACGCCTTCCTCGCGTTCTTCGTCGGGCTCTACGCGCTCGTGGTCGTGGGACTCGTGGCGCTCCTTCGTCGCGGCGCGGCCGCGCCGACGGCCGAGGGGGTGCTCGCGTGAGCAAGCCACAGCCCTCACTCGCGGTGCGCCTGCTGAAGGGGTTCGCCCTGTTCTGGTGGGACTTCCTCGTCGGCGACACGCCCGAGCTGTTCATCGCCGCCGTGGTGAACATCGGCGTGGTGGCGCTGCTCAGCGTCGCGGCGCACGAGAACGCGCTCGCCGTCGTCGTCTTGCCGCTGCTCGCCGTCGCGTCGCTGTCGCTCTCGCTGCGCCGCGCGCAACGTCGCTCGAAGCGCGGGTGACCCGACGCCGGGTGTGCCGACCCCGCAATTGCGTGCGCGTCGCCCCTCGTCGCGCCCGGGACCGCTCTACCATGCGTTCATGGACCAGCGAACGAGCCTCCAAGCACTGATCGATCGCGCAACGCCGACCATGGTCGAGCTTCGTCACGACCTGCACGCCCACCCCGAGCTCTCCTTCGCCGAGCACCGCACGACGGCGGTCATCCGCGACCGCCTGCTCGAGCTCGGCTGGACCGTGGCCCCGAGCCCGACCGAGACTGGCGCGATCGCGACGCTGACCGGGCGGCGCCCCGGGCGCCGGGTGCTGGTGCGCGCCGACATTGACGCGCTGCCGGTCCAGGAGGAGCGCGACCTCCCCTACCGCTCGAGCGTGGACGGCGTGATGCACGCCTGCGGCCATGACGTGCACACCGCGGCCCTGCTCGGGGTCGCCGACGTGCTCGCCCACGCCGAGGACCTGCCCGGCTCCTACACCCTGCTGTTCCAGCCCGCCGAAGAGGGACTCGGCGGCGCGCGCGCGATGATCGACAGCGGCGTGCTCACCCGCCACCCGGCCGACGCCGTGATCGGCGGCCACGTCACTTCCCTGGCCCCGACGGGCTTCGTCGGGGCGCGCGCCGGCACGGCCATGAGCGAGGCGACGGCACTGCGCGTGGACATCATGGGCCGCGGCGGGCACGGGGCGATGGCCGGGGCCGAGGGCAACGTCGTGCTCGCCGTCAGTCAGCTCGCCAGTCGGCTCGGCGAGGTCGTCGAGGGCCTCGCCCTGGACGACGTCAACTGCGCCTGCTCGGCCGGGGTCATCCAGGCCGGAACGGCGAACAACGTCGTGCCGCGCACGGCGCTGCTGCGCGGCAGCCTGCGCACCTTCACCGCCGAGCAGCTCGCCGACGCCTCGGCGCGCCTCGGCAGCCTCCTCGACGAGGTCGAGCGGACCTTTGCCGTGCGGTGCTCGCTGTCGGTCACCGGCGGCACGCCGGCGGTGGTGAACGACCCCGTGGTCTACGAGTCGGTCATGGCGAGCGCGCGGCGCGTGCTCGGCGAGCAGTTCGTGCTGACGATGCCGCCGACGCCGGCCAGTGACGACGTCTCGGAGTTCTTGAACCGCGTGCCCGGCTGCTACTTCTTCGTCGGCGGCGCGCTCGCCGACGGCACCAGCGGGTCGCACCACGGCCCGGACTTCGCGATCGACGACGGGGCCGTCGCGGTGATGGCCCACGTGCTCAGCGCGAGCGCGATCGACCTCGCGACCGCCTAGAACAGCCGCGCGGCGCCGCGCAGCGGCGCCTCGTTGCCCTCGATGGTCACGACCGCGCCCGCCGAGGCGAACCACGTCGGGTCGACGCGCCGGGCGTTGCCCCCGGCCAGGCGCACGGCGTGCGGTGCGAACTCGGCGACGAACTCGTCGATGACCCGTCCGAGGTCGGCCCGCCACCGCTGCTCGTCCGCGGCGCGCGCGACCTCGCCCAGACTCTGGTCGTAGGTCCGTCCGTCGGCCCGCACCTCGGCGCCCACGTCGCGCACCGGCGTCGGCACGCCGTCGACCACCAGGGCGAGTCCGCACCCGGTGCCGAGCGTCAGCACGACCTCGACCCCCTCACCGGTGCTCGCGCCCAGCGCGGCGAGCGTCGCGTCGTTGACGACGCGCACGTCGAGGCCGGTCGCCGCGCGCAGCGCGTCCTGGAGTTCGAAGCCGCGCCACTCGTGGTCGAGCGCCGGGTCGACGTCGGTCCCGACGCCGCCGGGACGAGCGAGGTTGCCCGGGGCGATCACGCGCCCGTCGCGGAAGTCCCCCGGGAAGCCGACGCCGACCCTCGCGCAGCCGCTGCGCCCCGCGCGGCTGGCGATGAGCCGCACCAGGCGGACCGGCGAGAGGGGGTAGGGCGTGGGCCGCCGGCGCACGGGATTGACGAAGGCGCCGTCGTCGTCGACGACCGCGAACTTGATGTTCGTCGCGCCGACGTCGACGGCGAAGATCGCCCCGTTCGGTTCGCGCGCGATGGCCATCCGCGAATCGTACTGAACGCGAACCGCGCGGATCGGTCATCGCACCTGCGCCGACACCGGCGCGCGCTGACCGCGCGGGCGCAGGCGCCGGTCGCGCCACCAGGGCCGTATGCGGATCGTGACCGGTCGCTCGTGACCGGCGACGAGCAGACCGGTGCCGCGGGGCCGCTCGCGCATCGGGGTCGCCGGCCCCGTCCGGGGCGCTCGCGACCCCGGACCGGGCGGGCTCGACGGGCGGGCCGGCGGAGCGACTTCGGGCACGTAGGTCGCTGCGGTCGGGTCGGCGAGTCCCGCCAGCACGAGGCGCGTCGCGTGGTTGTTGACGATGGTCGAGGCCCGCGGGCCCCAGCGCGCGACCAGCTGGGCGAAGTCCTGGACGACGGTGATCAGGGTGACCGAGAGCCCGGCGAGGGTCGCCGCGAGCTCGTCGAGCTCGTCCAGGGGCGCCACCACGGCGGCCTCGTCGAGCACGAGCAGCAGGGGCACCGCGGTACCGCGGTCGACGCGGCGCTGCTGCTCGTCGAGCACCCCGCGCAGCGCGCCGGCGAAGAGCGACTGGTAGTGGGTCTGCTCGCCTCGCGGGCTGCAGAGGTAGAGGGTATTGGCGCCGTCGACGACGTCGCGCACGGCGGCGCGCGGCTGCTCGAATCGCCACGGCAGGAGCATGGTCTCGGCCGTCGTGGTCACGCCGTCCATCGTGCGGGCCTCGTGCCCGAGGAAGTCGGCGACGGCGCGCGACGCGGCGCTGCGGGGATCGTCGGCCCAGGACTCGTAGTCGCGCGACTCGAGCGCGAGGGCGACGTCCACGATGCTCTGGCCGCGCTCGAGGGCGCGCACGAAGAGCGCCCCGAGCAGCTTGACGGCGAGCGTGTTCCAGAACTCGGTGTCGCCGTGGCCCGACGAGCGCAGCGTCAGGTCGCGCGCGACGCGCAGCGCGTCGCGCATGCTCGCGACCCCCTCGAGGGGGTCCCAGGTGAGGCCGTCGGGGGCGCCGGGGTCGAGCACCTGGACCCGCCCGAGCGCCGCGCGCCAGGGCGCGGTGGCCGCGACGACGTCGCGCTTCACGCTGGTGACGACGAGGGCGTCGGGCCACGAGAGGATCGAGGGGATCACGAGCGAGGACGTCTTGCCGACCTGGGTCGGTCCGACCACCAGCAGCGAGTGGTGCTCGGCCAGTCGCACCGCACCGCCCAGGGCGAAGCCGGCGACCAGGCGTCGGCCGAGGCGAAGGCCGCTCACGCGCGCATCGCCACGTCGGTGTCGATGATGCGCCGGTCGGCGTCGTCGGGGGTGACGCGCACGACCGAGCGGTGGGCTCCGAAGCGCACCAGCGCCTCCCCGCGCCCCAGCTCGCTCAGGACCCGCCGCTCGCCGGCGCTGAGCGCGAGGGCCGCCGCCACGTCGTTCGCCTCGTCGGGCGGCTGGCGCATCAGCCACGCCGTCTCGCACTCGCGCAGCAGGCCGCGGGCCCGTTCGCGCTGCGCACTGCCCTCGTCGCCGACGCTTCCCACGTCGCCCCAGCGGTGCAGGACCAGCACGTGGCTCACCCCGCGCGAGCGCGCCAGCTTCCACGAACCGCGCAGCCAGGCCAGCGCGTGGGGGTCGGCGAGCAGCGCCCACGCCTCGTCGAGCACGACGTAGCCCGCGCCCGCGCCCGCGGCGACCCGTTGGGCCGCGGCGACCGCGCTCAGGGCCGCCACGGCCATCGCGTCGCCCGCCCACTGGGCCGAGAGGTCGAGCACGACCAGGTCGCCGTCCAATGTGACGGGGTCGCCGTCGCCGTCGAAGAGGCCGGCGAGGTCGCCCTCGACGAACCGGCGCAGGGTGAGGGCGAGGGAACGGGCGGGCGAGGCCGCGTCGTCCAGTGCGCCGCGCAGTCGCTCGGCGAGCGCGCGCAGCACGCGCGCGGGCCGGCGCGGGCCGAGCGAGGCCCACGCCTCGTCGAAGGCGAAGTGCTGCTCGTCGCTGAGCGGCTGACCCTGGGCCGAGGCGATCATGGCCCGCGCGAGCGCGGACGCGTCGGCGGCCTCGAGGAACGGGTCGCACCAGCCGTCGCGGCCGAGGGCCACCGAGCGCGAGCCGTAGCGCGCCGCGAGGGCGCCGTACTCGCCCTTGGGATCGATGACGACCGCGCGACGGCCGCGCGCCAGCGCCCGGTCGACCATCATCTTCACGACGGTGCTCTTGCCGACACCGATCGCCCCGGCCACGATGACGTTGGGGTTCGAGACGAGACCAGTGCGGTAGAGGTCGAAGGGATCCAGTGCGAACGCGGCGCCGCCGGCGACCACGCCGAGCGCGCGACCCTCGAGGCCGCTGCCGGCGTCGTGGGACGGCACGCGCAGCGAGTCCAGGTCGGCACTCGTGATCCAGTGGGTCGCCTCGCGCACCCGCGTGCCGGCGACCTGGTCCGCGAGCCACGGACCCTGGCGTCCGCCGCCGCGCTCGAGTCGAATCCCGGCGTCGCGCGCTCGGCGCAGCGCGGTCTCGCGCGCGTCGCGCAGCGCCGTGCACGACGACGCCCGCAGGGTGACGTAGACGCGCAGGCGAAGCAGCGCCCGGCCGGCCGCGACCTCAGCCTCGCGGCGCTGCGCGCGGGCCTCGACCAGCTGGGTGCGGGCGGTCGAGCGGAATCCGGCGGCGGCCGACGTGGCGTGGTCGCTGCGCTGGCGATGCACGGCGCGCTCGGCCACGCGTCGGGCCCGCTCGGACCCGCCGACCGCCGTCGCCTGGATCGAGAGCGTCACGTCCTCGCCGAGCCCCTGGAGTCCGCCGAGCAGGGCGTCGCGCGACGAGCCCCGCAGGTCACCCACCCGCAACACGCAGGCCACCTCGTCGTCGGAGCGCACGTACCACCACCGCTCGAGCCACCACGACGTGGGGCGCCGGGCCGACGCCACGGCGTAGAGGGCGTCGTCGTCACGGTCCCACCCGGGCGGCGCGCCGGCGCCGGCCGGGGTGACGAGGACGGTGGTCGCGCGTGCACCGGTGCGACACACGTGCACCGACAGACTCGTATCGCGTCGATCGGCCGACGCGGCGGCCTCGACGAACGCGGCCAGCTGGGCCGCGACCCGGTGATCCTGGCCGTTGAGGTCGAGCCGGCCCCGGTGCGCGAGGACGTAGGCGTTGAGCCCGAGTGTCGCACGGCCCTCGACGACGACCCGGTCCGCGACGCGCGCGACGGTGAGCCGCGTCCAGCGCCGGCGCAGCCCGAAGGCGACCGCCGTGCCGACGGCGCCGCCGAGCGTCTCGGTGCCGATGGGCAGGGCGCCGGCGGCAAGTGCGGCGGCGAGGACCACCTCGCCCAGCGAACGCGACCGCAGGAGGCCGTCGCCCGCCCCGGCGACGCCGAGCACCGCGAGCACCACCTGGTGGCGGCGCACCCCGATCCAGCGCGCGGCGACGTCGGCCGGACCCGGGCCGGGCGACTCACTCATCGAAGTGCCACCCCACGACCGGGCCCCGGCCGTCGCTGTAGTACGCGACGTGCCCGCCGCGGCGCCGGGCCTGGCCGACGGGGGCTTTGGGCCGCTCGCCGTCCTGGGGCGGCATCGGCATCTCGCCGTCGGACTCCCAGACGCCCAGGCCGAGGTCCTCGGGGCGCTCGGGGGCCGCGGGCAGCGGCGGCTCGGGGCCGATGGCCCGTGCGGCCACCCCGAGCGGCGAGGACGGCAGCGACTGCACCGACTGGGTGAAGCGCTGGCGGAGCCCGGCGACGTGGTGCAGCGCGGACTGCTCGACGATCGGCACGAGCCGCAAGAGCACGAACGGGCTGACGGTCGCGAGCACGATCGTCACGGCCCCGGTCACCACCGCCGTGACCGACCCGCCGCGCAGCTCGCCAAAGCCCACGCTCAGCGCGATCACGATGAGGACCTTGCTCAGGGCCACGACGACGAAGGTCTCGACGAGCCGCCACCCGATCCGCCGCAGCGCGGGGACCGTCACGAGGGGCACCACCACGGGCACGAGCACGAGCAGCAGGGTCAGCACGACGGCCCGCACCACCAACTCGCACCAGAGCAACCAGCCGCCCACCGCGACGGCGAGGGCCACCAGCAAGAGGCCGAAGCCCGGGGTCGTACCGCTCAGCACGCTGACCTGGGCGGCGAGCACCGGCACGTGCTGCGCGACCGAGGCCGACGCGCCGGTCGTCAGCTCATCGGTCGCGCCGAGCACGAGCGCGGCCAGGGGGCGGGCACTCACGATGGCGAGCACCGCCGCCGGGGCCACCCCCAGATAGACGCGCCACAGCGAGCCGGGGTCGTTGTGCACCACCCCGTGGACGGTGGCGATCACGAGGCCCACGAGCAACAGCTCGGGTGCCAGGTTGGACAGCGTCGCGTACTCGCTCGAGGCCGCGCGAACCACGGCGGCCGGTTGGCCGGTCGTCGTGAGGTCGTGGCCGGTGGTGTTGAGCACCCACGACACGCTCGCCAAAACCCACGAGGTCATCGCGTTGAAGATGTCGCCGAGGGTGGCCTTGGCGACCGAGGTCGTGGCGCAGCCCAGCGGCGCGAGCAGGCAGCTGATCCCCATCAGTGCACCGACTGTCCGGCCTTGAAGAAGAAGTCCACGAGGTGTGGCGCGGCGCCGATCAAGAGCGCCGCGACGAGCGACGTCATCACCGCGCGCCGGCCGGTCATCGACTGGTGCATGTTCTGGGTGTGGCTGCCGATCGCCCACAGCGCCGCGCCGAGGAGCAGGGCGACCAGGGCGCCGATGAGGCTCCAGGCCGCGAGGCCGTTGGCGATCTGCATGAGTACGGCGCTGCCGGGCAGCGCGGTGAGTGACGGACTGAGTGATACGGCGAGGATTCGCATCGGAGGCCTTTCTCCCGGGGATTCGCAACGGTCGCTGTCCCCTCGTCCGCGGCGGGGTCTGCGAGAATGAACCCGTGAACGTTCTCGCCACCGTCAATTTCGCCGCCCGCTGGGCCCCCGTCGCCGTGTACGCCCTCGGCGTCGGGGTGCTCGCCGTGGGCGCGTTGCTCGGCTACCTCATCAACCGCTACCGGGACCACCGGTCCCTCGCCCAGCGGCTGAACGCGCTCGGGGCGCGACTGGGCGTCGAGCCCCACAGCGACACCGGGCGCGTGGAGTCGGCCCTCGCCTACCTCGAGGAGGTCACCGGGGCGGCCACGACCGCCGTGAGCGAGTCGAGCGCCGAGTCCAGCCGGCTGCGCCGGTCGCTCGACTCCCTGCCCCTCGGGCTCGTGCTCTGTGACGAGGGCGGCGCGGTCGTCTACCGCAACAGCCTGGCCGAATCCTTGATGACGAGCCGCTACGGCGAGGCGATCGCCGCCCAGGCGGTCACCGAGTGCCTCGCCGAGGGCTGGTCGAGCGGCGTGGCCGAGCGGACCATCGAGATCTACGGGCCGCCCCGGCGCACCCTGAGCGTGCGCTCGTCCGTCATCGACGACGGCCGCCGGCCCCTCGGCGTGCTCGCGGTCATCGAGGACACCAGCGAGCGTCGGCGCCTCGAGGACGTGCGCCGTGACTTCATCGCCAACGTGAGCCACGAGCTCAAGACCCCCATGGGTGCGCTGGGCCTGCTCGCCGAGACCCTGCAGTTCGAGCCCGACGCCGCGATCGCCCGGCGCCTCGCCGAGCGGATCAACGCCGAGGCCTTCCGCGTCAACCGGATCATCGAGGACCTGCTCGACCTCTCGCGCATCGAGGGCGAGGGCTCGCCCGTGCGCGAGCCGGTGCCCGTGGCGCTGTTCATCTCGGAGGCGATGGAGCGGATCCGCACGTCCGCCGAGCAGCACGAGGTGACCATCGACTTCGTCGAGCCCGCCACCTCGATCGTCATCGTCGGGGACCGCCGCCAGCTGGTGTCGGCAGTGCACGCGCTGCTCGAGAACGCCGTCGTCTACTCGGCCAGCGGCGGGCACATCACCATCACCGCCGAGCGCCACGAGGAGCGCCTCTCCGACGAGGGCGTCGTCGAGGCCCGCGTCGTGCGCATCGCCATCACCGACGAGGGCGTCGGCATCCCCGCCAAGGACCTGGAGCGGATCTTCGAGCGCTTCTACCGCGTCGATCCCGGCCGGGCCCGCGAGACTGGCGGCACGGGACTGGGCCTGAGTATTGTGCGCCACGTCGCGCAAAACCACGGCGGGACCGTCGTCGTGGAGTCGCGCGAGGGTGAGGGGTCGACGTTCACGCTTGAGCTCCCGGTGAATCAGTGACCGCGTCGCACCAGCCGACGGTTCGAGTCCTGCTCGTCGAAGACGAGGAGTCCTTCATCGACGCGCTCAGCGTGGGGCTCGCCCGCGAGGGGTTCGACGTCACCGTCGCGCGCGACGGGGCCGAGGGCGCGGCGCGATTCGCCGACGGCGAGTTCGACATCGTGCTGCTCGATCTCATGCTGCCCAAGATGAGCGGGCTCGACCTCTGCCGCGAGATCCGTCTCACGAGCGACGTCCCCATCATCATCGTGAGTGCCAAGGGTGAGGAGGTCGACATGGTCCTGCTCCTCGAGATCGGGGCCGACGACTACGTCACCAAGCCGTACCGGCTGCGCGAGCTCGTCGCGCGCATGCGCGCGGTCCTGCGCCGGCGCGAGCACACGAGCGACCTCGACGAGGAGGAGACCACGATCGTGCGCGGGCTGGTCCGCCTCGAGGTCGACGCGCGGCGCTGCTTCGTCGGGACCGACGAGATCAAGCTGCGCAAGAAGGAGTTCGCGCTCCTGCGCCTGCTGATGGAGAACCCCGGTCGGGTCCTCACCCGCGAGGTGCTGATCGACCGGGTGTGGGGCCACGACTACGTCGGGGACACCAAGACCCTCGACGTGCACATCAAGCGGCTCCGCGGACTGATAGAGGAAGAGCCGAAGAAGCCCCGCTACATCACGACCGTGCGCGGGGTCGGCTATCGCTTCGAGGTCAGCCGAGCGGACTAATCGTCGTCGAGCCGAGGTAGGGGCTGAGCACCGACGGCAGCTCGACCGACCCGTCGGGCTGGCGGTACGTCTCGACCAGCGCGGCCCAGATCCTCGCCCACGCCAGCGCCGAGCCGTTCACCGTGTGCACGAGGGCGATCGAGCCGTCCTCGCGGCGGTACCGGACGTTCGCGCGCCGGGCTTGGTAGTCGCGGAACCAGCTCACCGACGAGACCTCGAGCCACCGGTCCACCCCCGGGCTGTAGACCTCGAGGTCGAAGGTGCGCGCCGACGAGGTGCCGAGGTCCCCGGCGCACAGGTCGAGCACCCGGTAGGTCAGGCCGAGTTCGCGCAGGAGCGACTCGGCGCGCGCCAGGATGTCGGCGTGTGCGTCGGCCGCCTGGTCGGGCGTGCAGTAGGCGAAGAGCTCGACCTTGTCGAACTCGTGCACGCGCAAGACCCCGCGGGTGTCGCGCCCGGCCGCCCCGGCCTCGCGGCGGAAGCACGCGGTGAGCGCGGTCATGCGGATCGGGAGTCGGGACTCGTCGAGGATCTCGCCGCGCAACATCGAGGTGAGCGGCACCTCGGCCGTGGGGATCGCCCACAGCCCGTCGCGCTCGATGGCGTACATGTCGTCGGCCGACTTGGGCAGGTGGCCCGTGGAGGTCATGGTCTCGGTCAGCGCGAAGGTCGGCGGGCGGATCTCCTCGTAGTCGGGCGTGTGCCGGTCGAGCGCGAAGGCGCCGAGGGCTCGCAGCAAGCGCGACCCCGCGCCGCGGAAGAGCGGGAACATCGAGCCGGCGAGCTTGGCCCCCGACTCGAGGTCCAAGATGCCCAGCGCCGCGCCGGTCTCCCAGTGCGGGACCCGCTGGTGCTCGTCGAAGGTCGGGAAGTCCGCCCCGTCGTCCATGCCGACCCACCACTGGCGCACCACGACGTTGTCGTGCTCGTCGACACCGTCGGGCGCTTCGGGGGCCGGCAGGTTCGGCAGCTGCAGCAGCAGCTCGCGCAGGCGCTCGGCCACCAGTTCGACTGACGCCGACGCCTGGCGCTCCTCGTCGCCGAGGTCTCGGCTGATGGCGGCCAGCTCCTCGGCCTTGACGAGGTCCTTGTCGCGGCGCGCCTCGCCGACCTGGCGCGAAAGCGACTTGATGTCCGCACGCAGCCGCTCGGTCTCCTGGAGCAGCCGGCGGTGCTCGGTGTCCAGGGCCGCCGCGTCGTCGAGGGTCGACGGCGCCACCCCCCGACGGGCCAGGGCGTCCTTGACGACGTCAGGTTCACGGCGCAGTTGGGCGAGATCGATCACCTCTTGAGCCTACCGATGCCCGATCGGTCGACCACGCCGACCGCCGCGCCCCGGTAGTTTCGTTGGTTGTGAGTCACGCCGTCGAAGTCACCGAGCTGCGCGTCGCCTTCAACGGCAAGTACGCGGTGGACGGCGTCAGCCTTCGCGTCGAGTACGGCGAGGTCCTGGCCCTGCTCGGGCCCAACGGGGCGGGCAAGACCACGCTCGTCGAGACCCTGCTCGGGTTCCGCGACCCCGACGGCGGCACGGTCCGGATCCACGGACTGGACCCGCGCCGCGACCACGACGAGGTCGTGGTGCGCACCGGCGCCCTGCTCCAGCGAGGCGGCGTCTGGTTCCCCATGACCCCGGCCCAGGTGCTGAAACTGACCGCGACCTACTACGACGCGCCGCGCGACCCCGACGGCCTGCTCGACCTGCTCGACCTGCGCGGGTGCGCCTCGACGCCGTGGCGGCGCCTGTCGGGCGGCGAGCAGCAGCGCACGCTGCTCGCCCTGGCGCTGATCGCCCGGCCCCGGGTCCTGGTGCTCGACGAGCCGACGACCGCCGTCGACCCCGAGGGCCGACAGACCATCCGCTCGATCATCGCCGCCGAGGCCGATCGCGGCTGCGCGGTGCTGATCACCACCCACGAGCTCGCCGAGGCCGAGCGCATGGCCGACCGCCTCGTGCTGGTGCACCACGGCGCCGTCATCGCCGAGGGGACCCTGGACGACCTGATGGGCGAGCCCGAGCTCATCATCGAGACGAGCGCCCCGATCGACGCGGCGTCCCTCGCCCGCCGGCTCGACTGTCCGGTCACCAACGAGACGCCGACCCGGCTGCGCTGCGCCGTGGCGTCGAGCCCCGAGCGGGTGGCCCTGGTGGGCGCGCTGCTCACCGAGCGCGGCGTCGAGCTCGTGTCACTGCGCACGCGCGCCTCGCTCGAGGAGCGGTACCTGCAGCTCATCGCCGAGGAACGGAGCCTCCCGTGAAGGCGTGGCTAGCCCAGACCCGCGCCGAGGTGCGCATGACCATCCGCCGCGGCGAGACGCTGCTGCTCACCATCGCCATCCCGGTGCTGCTGCTCGTCTTCTTCTCGCTGGCGCGGGTGACCGCGAGCCCGACCGCGCACCGTGTCGACTTCATCGCGCCGGGGATCATCGCCCTCTCGGTGCTCTCGACCGCCATGGTGGCGCTCTCGATCGCGACCGGGTTCGAGCGTTCCTTCGGCGTGCTTCGGCGCCTCTACGTGACCCCGCTCGGGCGCCGCAGCCTGATTGGTGCGAAGATCGCCGGGGTCCTCGTCACCGAGGCCATCCAGGTCGTGGTGGTCGCCGCGGTCGCGGTCGCGCTCGGCTGGCGGCCCCACGGCGGGGCCCACGGGACCCTCCTCGTGATCCTCGTGATCCTGCTCGGCTCGATGGGCCTCGCGGGCATCGGGCTCGGCCTCGCCGGCTGGCTGCGGGCCGAGGTCAACCTCGCCGCGAGCAACGGGCTCTACCTCGTGCTGCTGCTGCTCTCGGGCATCGTCGTGCCGGTGACCTCGCTGCCGAGTGTCGTGGGCCGGATCGCGGTCGTGCTGCCCTCGGGGTCCCTCGCCGAGGCGCTGCACCGCATCCTCGGGCTCGGCCTCAATCCGACCGGCGGGGACTGGGTGTCACTGCTCGTCTGGGCGCTCGGCGCGCCGCTACTCGCAGCGCGAACGTTCCGTTTCGATTAGATGATTCGACCCGGGTCGATTCGGCCCGGTTCGGCCTCGCTAGGCGTTAATCGCCGCGAGGTCGCTCGCGAACTCGGCGGGGCTGATCTTGCCGATGACGACGTTGGCGACCCGGCCCTGGGCGTTCACGAAGACTGTGTCGGGGATCGCCTGAAACTGGAACGACGCGGCCACGGTGCTGTTCGGGTCAAAGACGACGGGGAAGGGGACCGCGTCGTGGTGGACGAAGGCGATCGCCGAGGCGTGCTGGTCGCTCGTGTCGATGCCGATCACGCGCACCTTGCCCGTCGAGTGGTCGTGCAGGTACGTGATGAGGTGGGGCAGCTCCTCGCGGCACGGCGCGCAGTAGCTCGCCATGAAGACGAGCACCGTGGGGTGGCCGGTGGCGTAGGGGGCCGTGACCGAGCCGCCCGCGAGGGTGGGCAGGGTGAACGTGTCCGCCTTCGTGCCGACGAGGGCGTTGGCCGACGAGCGGCCGCCGGTCAGCAGCGAGACCACGACGATGAGCGCGACGGCGACGGCCGTGCCAATGCCCAAGGAGACGAACATCATGGGCGAGGGGTGGCCCCGCCGCCATTTTTCAACGAGCTTTGACAAGAACATCCACCGCCATGAGTACGAAGAGGGCCGTTAGGTACGTGATCGAGAAATGGAACAGGCGCATGGCCTCGCCCGCGTCGGCGCGGTCGTGGACCGCGTGGCGATAGAGGCGCATGGCGTAGAAGGTGAAGAACGCACCGAGGACCATCGACGACACGGCGTAGATCCACCCCAGGTGGGCGACGGGCCCGATGAGCACGGTGAGCACCCACATGATGACGGTGTAGACGAGGATCTCGAAGGTCGTGCGGCGCAGCGACGCCACGACGGGCATCATCGGCACGTGGGCGGCGCTGTAGTCGTCCCGGTAGCGAACGGCGAGCGCCCAGAAATGCGGCGGGGTCCAGATGAAGACCACGAGGAACAACAGCACCGGCGTCACCGACAGGTTCCCGGTCACCGCGGCCCAGCCCACGAGCACCGGCACCGCGCCCGCGGCGCCCCCAATGACGATGTTCTGCTTGCTGCGCCGCTTCAGCCAGATCGTGTAGACGAACACGTAGAAGAGCATCGCGGCCACGGCCAGCCACGCCGCGAGCAGGTTGACCCAGACGGCGAGGATGGCGAAGGCGACCACCTCGAGGCCAAGGGCGAACACCGTCGCGGCGCGCGGGCTCATGACACCGCGCACGAGCGGGCGTCGCTTGGTGCGCTCCATGATGGCGTCGATGTCGCGGTCGATGACCATGTTGAAGGCGTTGGCGCCGGCCGCCGCGAGGGTGCCGCCGATCAGCGTGTCCAGGACCAGCCAGAGGCTCGGGATGGCGTTCGCGGCCACCACCATCGTCGGAATCGTGGTCACCAGCAGCAGTTCGATGATGCGGGGCTTGGTGAGCGCGAGGTAGCCCTTCAGCACGTCCGTCGTCGAAAAACCTTTCGACACCTCAATGGTCATAGGTGGCAGTCTAGAAGTGCAGCCTTACGTAGGCTGCAGGGGTGACTGCTGCGTCCCGATTCCGCGTAACGCCCCCGAAGTTCCGCTGGTTCGCCTTCAGTTCGTTCCTCTCGATGATCGTGATCGTGCTCACCGGCGGCGCCGTGCGCCTGACCGGTTCGGGCCTCGGGTGCCCCGACTGGCCCACCTGCTACCGCCACCAGATCGCCGGATCGTGGTCGATCCACCCGCTGATCGAGTACACCAACCGGATCGTGACCATTGTGCTCGTGATCGTGACCGGGGTGACCTTCGTCGCCGCGTGGCTGCGCACCGAGCGGCGCCGCGACCTCATCGGCTTTTCGGGCCTGCTGGTGCTCGGCGTAGTCGCCGACGCCATCCTCGGCGCCTTCGTCGTCTACTCCAAGCTCAACCCGTGGCTGGTCTCGCTGCACATGATCCTCTCGCTCGCGATGGTCATCGTCGGCGCGATCCTCTATCACCGCTCCAAGTACGTCTACGGTCCGGGCGCCCGCGCCGACGTTCGCGACCCGCACTTTCGGCTGATCGCGCGCCTGCTGTGGATCCCCTTCGTCCTCGTGCTGTTCGCGGGCACGGCCACGACGGGGTCGGGACCGCACGCCGGCGCGGCGCAGGGCCAGCTGGTCGCCCGCCGGCTGCCGTTCTCCTTCGCCGACGCCGCCTGGGTGCACTCGGTGCTCGCCGTGCTCTTCCTCGGGCTCGTGACCGGACTCGTCTTTGCCATCTGGCGCAGCGGCGTCCCCGACGCCCTGCGATTCGGCGTGCGCCGGCTCGTGCTCATCGCCCTCGTCCAGGCGCTCATCGGCTTTACCCAGTACATCACCCACGTGCCGGTCGTGCTCGTCGAGTTGCATATCGCCGGTGCGGTCTCGCTTTGCATAGGCGTTACTCAGTTCCACCTGCGCCAAAGCGCGCGCGACCGCGTGCCAGGAACTAGAACGGTGGCGTGAGTAGTCAGCGTCGCGGGCCACGCCGCAGTTCCCGGCGAGGGGCGGGGTGCGTTTCGCGAGACTGGTCACCACGGATCTAGTTGGGAGGAACGAGCAACCCATGGCCTATCTCTGGTCGCTGGCGGCGCTGATACCGCTGAATAATTACGGGCATTACATCCATTGGGGAGTGATCGACGTCTCGGTGGCGAACTTCATCGTCGTCGTGCTGATGATCCTGACCTTCATCGCGGCGCTCTTCCTGCCGTTCCCCGGCCGCAACCGCCGCAAGGAGAACCAATGAGCACCGCCGAAATCGAACGACAGTGGACGACCCGCCTGCGCAAGCGGGTCGCCGGACACCTGCCCCCCGAGAAGCTGCTCCCCGACACCCAGCCGGCCTACGTCTCCTCGTGGATCTACGTCTTTGGCGTCACGACGATCGCCGCGCTGACGATGGTGATCCTGTCGGGGATTATCCTGGCGATCCGCGGTCCGCAGTGGTGGCACTCGTCCTCGATCGGGCACTTCATCAACTCGACGCACCTGTGGAGCGTGGAGATCTTCTTCTTCGCGATGATCGTGCACCTGTGGGGCAAGTTCTTCATGGCGGCCTGGCGCGGCGGACGCTCGCTCACCTGGGTGACCGGCGTCGTGACGTTCCTCGCCTCGGTGGGCACGGCCTTCACGGGCTACGTCAGCCAGACGAACTTCGACTCCCAGTGGATCTCCACCCAGGCCAAGGACGGCATCAACGCCACCGGCGTCGGGTCGATCTTCAACGTGCTGAACCTCGGCCAGATGCTGATGTGGCACATCGTGCTGCTGCCGCTCGCCGCGGTGCTGCTGACCACGATCCACGTGCTGCTGGTGCGCGTGAAGGGCGTCGTGCCCCCGTTCGAGGATGAAAAGGGAGCGACCAAGTGAGTACGAAACCATTCCGCCCCGACGTTGACGCGCCGAAGTACGAAGGCAAGTACACGCCCTACGACATCATCCGAGAAGGGACCATCGCGATCGTCGTGGTGGGGTTGCTCGTGATCCTGCTCGCCACGCTCTTCGGCTCGCCCGACGAGCGCGCGATCACGATCAAGACGTGGTCCAACGCCGACCCCATCGACTTCGCGACGACCGCGCTCGGCGAGCTCAACGGGACGACCATCACCGCCCAATACGGCGCGCCCTACAACACCGCGGCGCCCGGCCAGAACCTCGGTCCGTTGAAGCTCGCCCAGTTCGCCGGGGTGACCATCCCGGTCAACACGGTGCGCGACTTCGTCATCGCACCGCTGACGAGCCAGCCCTACAACAAGAACCTCAGTGCGGCGCTGTCGCAGTGGAAGGGCGCCAGTGCCGCCCAGCAGTCGTCGTGGGTGTCGAACTACACCAAGGGCGCGTCGAAGATGACCTGGAGCAACGGGACCATCACCGTGCCCGCGACCAACACCGGACCCGTGCCGACGATGATCAACTCGCTCACGGCCATGGCGCGCTCGGGCGCGCTCGACCAGGCCCTGGTGACCGGTGGCGGCTTTTACACGACGAACTACACCAAGCCCTTGCTGTTCGTCGCTGACGGCACGTACCTCGCCAACCTCGCCCAAAAGCAGCACCTCCTGGGCAGCCAGTGGGGCATGATGAACGAGACGGGCAGCTACCCCGGTCAGGCGTGGCTGTGGCTCTACACCTTCTGGTACCAGGTGTCCCCGTTCAGCTCGAGCTCGAACGCCGACGTCCAGGTCTCGGCCTTGATGGGCCTGCTGTCGCTGCTCTTGCTACTGGTGCCCTTCATCCCCGGTCTGCGGTCCATCCCGCGCAAGGTGAAGATCTACCGACTGATCTGGCGCGAGTACTACCACTCGTAAGCATCGCCAGCGCGACGCCGGGCCCCGGGCCCGGCGTCGCGCTGCGGCGTCAGTCCCGGTGGCTCGCCAGGTGCGCGAGCACGACCGACGAGACCGTCGCGACGGCCTTGAGCTGTTCGGTGGTGAGCAGGTCGACGAAGTTCTCGCGCACCGTCGCCACGTGGCCGGGCGCCGCACCCACCAGCGCACGCCGCCCCGCGTCGGTCAACACGACGTAGGCGCCGCGCTGGTCCGTGGGACAGCGCTGCTTGTCGACCAGGCCACGCTGGCACATGCGCGCCACGTGGTGCGAGGCGCGGCTCTTCTCCCATCCGAGCTCGTCACTCAGCTCCACCACCCGACAGCGCCCCTCCGCGTGGTCCGCGAGCGAGGCGAGCACGAGGTAGTCCGGATACGAGAGGCCGTCGGCCGCGAGCGCGCGGCCAAGCGTGGCACTCAGCTGCAGGTTCATCAGCGCGAGGCCCTTCCACGCCGCTAGTTCCTCGCCCGTCAGCCAGATGGTGTCGCTCATGGACCCATGCTACCCATTTTGTTGATATGTCACCTATCCACCACTACACTGGGGTCACCTCGACCGTTGGGAGACATGATGGCCCCCCTTCCCGCCGCGTTCATCGGACACGGAACCCCGATGAACACCCTGGAGCACAACCACTTCACCGACGCCTGGACGACGTTCGGCCTGCTGAGCGACCGGCCGCGCGCCGTGCTGGCGATCTCGGCGCACTGGTACATCGACACCGCCGCGGTGACCTCGATGGCCAATCCGCCGGTCATCCACGACTTCTACGGCTTCCCCCAGCAGCTCTTCGACTTCGACTACCCGGCGCCGGGGGCGCCCGACGTGGCCGAGCAGGTCGCCGAGATCGTCAAGCCCGTACCCGTGGCGCTCGACGACACGACCTGGGGCATCGACCACGGCACCTGGTCAGTGCTGGCCCACGTCTTTCCCGCCGCGGACATCCCCGTCGTCCAGCTCTCGATCGACGCGACCCAACCGCTCGACTACCACATCGACCTCGGTCGGCGTCTCGCGCCGCTGCTCGACGACGGCATCATGATCCTCGCGAGCGGCAACATCGTGCACAACTTGCGCGCGATCAACTGGCACGCCATCGACGAGGGATTCGACTGGGCCCATCGCTTCGACGACGACATCCGCAGCCAGATGGCCGACGACCCCACGGGAATCGGCCGGCTCACCGGCACGGCCGACTACCGCCTGGCGGCACCGACGCCCGACCACTTCCTGCCCCTCGCCTACATCGGCGGCGTGGCCGACGCCCGCGGCGCGTCCACGAGCGTCCTGGTCGACGGTTGCACGATGGGCTCGCTCTCGATGACCTCCTACGTCGTGGGGGCCTGACGTGGAGCCGGTCGTCATCTGGCGCGGCTCGCCGGACCCGTCAACCCCGATCGTCGTGCTACTGCACGGCCGTGGCTCCAACGAGCGCGAGATCGCCGGTCTCGCCGACGTCCTGCCCATCGGACCCGCCTACGCCGCCGTGCGCGGGCCGATTCCCGTCGGCGGTGACGGCTACGCGTGGTTCGAGAACCGCGGCATCGGCCGGCCGATGGCCGAATCGCTGCGCGCCCAGCTCGACTGGTTCTGGCACTGGCTCGACGACGTCGCCGACGACCGGCCCGTCGTGGTGATCGGGTTCTCCGGCGGCGCGGCGTTCGCGGGCGGGTTGGCACTCGACCGGCCGGACCGGCTGGCGGGGGTCGCGGTGCTCTACGGCACGATGCCCTTTGACGCCGGACTCTCGACCGAGCCCGACCGGCTCGACGGCCTGGCGGTCTTTCACGCGCAGGCGACCGAGGACGCGGTGATCCCGCGCGACCTGCTCGATCGCACGTGGGCCTACCTGAGCGGCGACGCCGGCGCGCTGGCGGTCACCCACCGCCACGCCGGCGGCCACGAGATCAGCCAGTCGATCCTGCCGAGCCTGCGCCAGTGGATCACCGTGCGAACCCAGCCGTGAGCACCATGCGGCCGGCGATGGAGATCGGCCTCTTCACCTTCGGCGAGCTCACGACCGATCCGGCGACCCAGCGGCTTCGCGACCCCGCGGCGCGCCTGGGCGAGTTCATCGAGCTCGCCCGGATCGCCGACGAGGCCGGGCTGCACGTCTTTGGCGTCGGCGAGCACCACCGCCCCGACTTCGCCATCGCCTCGCCGGCGGTGGTGCTGGCCGCGATCGCCGCGCGCACCACGAGGATCCGACTCACCTCGACGGTGACCGTGCTCTCCACGGCGGACCCGGTGCACGTCTTCGAGGACTTCGCCACCCTCGACCTGCTCTCCAACGCCCGCGCGGAGATCACCGTCGGGCGCGGGGCCTACGTCGAGTCGTTCCCCCTCTTCGGCTACGACCTCAACGACTACGACGAGCTCTTCGAGGAGAAGCTGGGCCTGCTCGAACAGCTCAACGGGGCCGAGCGGGTCACCTGGTCCGGGCGATTCCGGGCCCCCCTCGCGAACGCCGGCGTCTACCCCCGGCCGCTCCAGGACCGCCTGCCGATCTGGGTCGCGGTGGGCGGCACGCCCGCCAGCGCGGAGCGGGCCGGTCGCCACGGGCTCGCGCTCTACCTCGCGATCCTCGGTCAGCCCCGCCGGTTCGTCGAGCTCGCCGCGCGCTACCGCGCGGCCGGCGCCGCCGCGGGGCACGACGGCCTGCGCGTCGGGGTGACCAGTCACGTCCACGTGGCGCGGACCTCCCAGGGCGCGCGCGACACCTTCTACCCCTACTACTCGCGCTACATCGGCCAGAACATGCCCGCCGCGCGCGGCAACCCGCTTCCGCGCGAGGCCTTCGAGTCCTGGGCCGAGCCCGAGGGCGCCCTGTTCGTGGGCAGCCCGGCCGAGATCGTGGACAAGATCCTCTTCGAGCACGACTTGCTCGGCCACGACCGGTTCCTCGCCCAGGTGGGGCTGGGCGGGCTGCCCTTCGCGGACACCGCCGAGGCGGTCGAGCTGCTCGCGACCGAGGTCCTGCCCGAGGTCGAGCGGGCCCTGCGCACGCCGCCCGCCCGCTCATCGGCCCTAACATCGACACGATGAGTCCCCTGCTCGTCAGCCTGCCCACCACCGAGCTGCGCGACGCGATGCCGGCCACCGAGACGCCCGTGGAGTTCATCGAGTGGGACCTTCGCGAACCCCTCGACCTGGCCCACGTCGACATCGTCGTGCCGCCGTACATGGGCACGGTCTCGCGCCTGGCGAACCTCGGCGGGCTGTCGACGCGTCTCGTCCAGGGCCAGTCGATCGGCTACGACGGCGTGGCGAGCGTGCTCCCGCCGGGACACGTCTTCGCCAACGCCGCGGGCGTGCACGAGGCGTCGACCGCCGAACTCACGGTCGGGCTCGTGCTCGCCGTCCAGCGCGGCATTGACCAGTTCGTGCGCGACGCCGCCGCGGGGCGCTGGCGGCCGCGCAACCACGAGAGCCTCGCCGACCGGCGGATCGTGCTCGTCGGGGTCGGCGGGGTCGGCGGGGCGATCGCCGCGCGACTCGCCCCCTTCGAGGTCGAGGTCGTCCGCGTCGCGTCACGTCCCCGTCACGACGACGCCGGCGAGGTGTTCGGCGTCGAAGCGCTGGGCGACCTGCTGCCCACCGCCGACGTCGTCATCGTCGCGGTACCGCTCACCGCGTCGACCACGAACCTCGTCGACGACGCCTTCCTCGCGACGATGCGCGACGGGGCGCTGTTCGTCAACGTCTCGCGCGGCGCCGTCGCCGACACCGGGGCCCTCGTGCGTCACGCCGGCTCCGGCCGGCTCCGTCTCGCCCTGGACGTCGTGGACCCCGAGCCACTGCCCGACGACCACCCGCTCTTCTCGATGCCCAACGTGCTCATCTCGCCCCACGTGGGCGGCGCGACCTCGGCGATGATGCCGCGCATGGCGCACCTGCTCGCCGAGCAGATCGACCGGATCGGCCGGGGCGACGAGCCGCGCAACGTGGTGCTGCGCACCTGAGGACTCGATCGAGTGGAGACGATGGGGCTCGAACCCACGACCTCAGGCTTGCAAAGCCCGCGCTCTACCAACTGAGCTACGTCCCCGGAGGAAACCAAGCCTAGCAATGGCGTGGCGGCGGCCTCCGAGCACCGGGTCGGCGGCGAGCCCGCGGCACTCGGTCAGGGAACGATTCGCACGCGGCCGTCGTCCACCGCCGCCACCAGGGCGCGGTAGTCGGTGAGGTTCTGGGCGCGGTAGGACTCGGCGAAGGCGCCGAGCGCCTCGACGAACGAATCGCCCCCGCCCAAGTAGCCCGCGATCGCCGCGGCCGTCCCCGAGCGCGCGTGGGCCCGCGCGAGGACCCACGCGCACACGCGTCCGTAAGTCTCGAGCTGCTTGGCCCCGAGGCGCTCGACGTCGACCGACGCCTTGCGGTCGTAGAGCTGGCGCACGTAGAAGCCCCGGTCGGCGCGGGCGCGATACCAACCGAGGAAGGCGTCGGGCGTCGCCTGCATGATGCGCTGGCCGGCCACCACGCGGTCGCCCGGATCGCTCGAGGCGTCCCTCGCCGTGGCCAGCACCGAGCCGCGCGCCTCTTTGATCTGCAGGAAGAACGGGTCGTCGTCGTCACGGCCCGTGAGCAGCACGGCGTACCCCTCGGTGCCGACCGACCCCACCCCGACGACGAGCCGCGCGACGTCCACGACGCGGAACTGCTCGAGCAGGAACCGCCGGTCGCTCACCAGGGTGTCGCGGTAGCCCGCGAGGACGGCCTCGACGGTCTCGCGCGACTGGTCGGCGGTCGGTCCGAGGTCGCGCAGGGGCACCATCCGCGGCGGGTTGAGCCGGATCCGCGGACCCTGCGGGGTCCGCTCGATCAGGTCGTCGAACTTCGACCTCGTCGACTGGGTGCGCACGCGCCCCATGAGGTCCACCACGCTGTGCTTCGCGGCGTCGGTGAAGAAGCCGCCGAGGTCACCGAAGACGTTCGCGACGTCGAGTGACGCGTACCAGACCTCGAGCCGGCCCATCGTGGCGAAGCGCCGCATGGAGCTGCGGTAGGCCTCGACGCAGTGGTGCACGAGCCGGGTTCGCCGCGACTCGTCGAGTCCGCCCAGCTCGCCGGCGATCGCGAGTGACGCGACCAGACGCTTGAGGTCCCACTCGAAGGGACCGGGCGCCGTCTCGTCGAAGTCGGTCACGTCAAAGACGAGTCGCCGCTCGGGCGACGCGAAGAGTCCGAAGTTCTTCAAGTGGGCGTCACCGCAGAGCTGCACGACGAGATCCGTGCTCGGTGACGCCCCGAGATCCTCGGCCATCAGCAGGTCGGCGCCGCGCAGAAACGCGAAGGGGTTCACCACCATGCGCGCGAAGCGCAGGGGCGTCAGGTCGGCCAGTCGGTGGCTGGACTGTTCGAGCAGCCGACCCACCGGGTCGTCGTCGGCGCCGCGCGCCGCGAACGTCGCGTGCGCACGACGCGCCACCGAGGACCGAGCGGCGCGACCACGCGCGCGCTCGGCCTCCACGCCAGGGGCCACGTCGCTCACGTCGCGCCCATCACGGCACGCGCACCACGGACTCTCGGACCGATGTCAAAGGCCACCAACGCCCAGATTATGACGTCGGTGACGAAGATTGCCCCGGGAAAGAGCGCGCCCGCGGTGGTGAAGTGGCGCAGCGACATGATCGTGATGGCCGTGTTGATCACGCCGGTGAAAAAGGTCCACGCCGTCTCCGAGGAGGGGACGAGCCACGACTTTCGCAGTGTCGGCAGGCCAGCCAGCTGGTCGGCCACGACGAAGGAGACCAGCGCCACGGTCGGCTCGTTGACGAAGGCCCAGAACGCGATGCCGGCGATCGAGAGCGAACCGCAGAGCACGTCAAAGGGCCCGATCCGCCACACCCCGTGGTGGCCCCGGAAGGACACCCCGACGATCAGCAGCGGGATGAGACCGAACATGAGCGTCATCAACGCCGCGAGTCCGACGTGCTGCTGGATTTCGACGACGAAGGCGAGCACGCCCTCGATGCCCCACAGCCCCCACGTGACGCGATTCGGCGTCGTCGTGCCGCGCAGCGTGTCGCGCACGTAGCCCGCCGTCCCGATGAGTGAGATCACCGCAGCCAGATAGATGAAGCGCGGATCGATCACGCGACCAGTCTGCCCCACCCCGGTCGTCGCCGACACCGGCACTAACCTGAACCGGCGTGAACGCTGGCGAATTCCTCGGTCTCGAGCGCCGCGACGAGCGGACGTGGTCGCTGCGCGTGAACGAGCGGGTGATGACGCCGGGTCGATTCCTCTTCGGCGGCTGCGCGCTGGCCGCGGGTGCGCTCGCCCTCGAGCAGGCCAGCGGCCGACCCACGGTCTGGGCCAGTGCGCAGTACCTCTCCTACGCGCCCGAGGGAGCCGAGGTCCTCGTGTCGACCGAGCTCGCCGCCGTCGGTGGCCACGTCACCCAGGCCCGCGCTGTCGCGACCGTGGACGACGTGGCCGTGGTCACCATCAACGCGGCGCTCGGCACGGGTACGCTGACCGCTCCCGCGTGGACCACTCAAGCAACGGTCGCATCACCACTGGACTGCCCGCCACGCAACCTGCCGAGCTGGTACCAGAACTCCATCTTCGACCACGTCGAGACTCGCCTCGCGCTCGGACGACGCTTCGCCGAGATCGACGGTACGCCCGGCTCGCCGGTCACCGCACTGTGGGCGAGGATCCCCGGCCACCTCGAAACCTCGGCGGCGACGATTGCGATTCTGGGCGACCTCGTAGCGGGCGGCTCGATGAATCCGCTCGGCCGCCGCACGCGAAGTCGCAGCCTCGACAACACCATCCGCATCGCCACCCTCGAACCTACGGAATGGGTACTCTGCGAGATCCACATGCACGCCCTGGCCGGTGGTTTCGCCCAAGGAACGGCCTTTCTCTGGAGCGAATCGGGGGTGCTCCTCGCAACCGCGAGTCAGTCCCTGGCGACCAGGTTCTGGGAGGCGCCGTAGGGTCGCCAATGCCCGCTGGTGTAGATTGGAAGGCCTTGGGGCTATAGCTCAGTCGGTTAGAGCGCGTCACTGATAATGACGAGGTCGTAAGTTCGATTCTTACTAGCCCCACCACAACCGCGTCCCAGCAGTGGGCAGCCGTCACCAACCGTCGGAGCGACACGCCGTACGAGTTGTTGCCTTCGAAACTCGTCAAGCGGTCCTGAGGTTTTCGAATCGGTCACGGGTAGCGACCCGGCGCGCTGAGCGGTCTCGACGAGGCCGCTCAGCCCCCGATCCGCCAGCGCCTCGTCGCCGGTGATGGCCTCGCGTTACTCCCGACCCGGTCGAGTCAGTCAGTCCGTGTCAAGCTCGTAGCGCAGCAGCGGTAGGGGCCGGTCCGGGGCCAGGCTCGACGGCCGCGTCGCCGTGCGCGTTGCTCCCATCGCGAGGTAGAAGCCTTCGGCGTTCGGGTCCGATTCCAACTCGAGGACGCTGCGGCCCCATCCCCGCACGACGTCCAGACTCGCGACGAACAACGCACGCCCCACACCGCGGGTGAAGAGGGCGGGCTCCACCCACAGGTCTTCGAGCCAGGCCCGCGACCCTTCGTCATCCACCACGGCGAGTCCCACCTCGCGCTGGCCAGACAGGGCGACGAGGCTGACGCGCCGGGGCCCGACGAGCTCGCGCGTGACCGACGTCGCGGCGAAACGAGTCATGAAGTCCTCGTCGTAGCCCCACGACGCCTTCGAGCGCAGGACGAGGGCCACGAGCGCGTCAAGACGGCGCGCCGCCTCCTCGGGTTCCAGGCGACGCACGACCAGATCGTCGATCGACTTGCTCGCCGACCGGTTCGGCTCACCACGTCGCGTCATCGCACCATTGTGACAGTCGCCGTCTTCGACACACGACGGAACGACGCCTCGAGGCGCTGGCCGCACCGTCGATACGGTCGACGTGGGCTTCGCCACGCCGGCGAACCGAGCGGGCCTAACCCTCGGCGGGCGCCCACCCGTTGGTCGCGGCCCACTCCTCGACTCGAGGGTGTAGTCGCCCGATGAACTCGCCCTTGCTGCGCGAATAGGACACACGCCCCTCCGTCTCGGCCATGGCACGGCGCTTGAACTGCACGTAGTCATCGCGTGTCATCGCGTGCGCGCGAAGGAAGTCACGCCACAGCAGATCCCAGCGCTCAAAGCGGTCACCACGGCGGCGTACGTGCACGTTGACCACGCGCGGGCCATCGTCGCGATAGATGGCGAAGAGAACGGACTCCGGGTTCACGGACCGAAAGACGAGCCCGAGGCGGCTAACTGCATCGGTGTGCAGTACTTGATCCGTTGCGAGGCCCACGCTGAGATCGAGCAGCGGCTTGGCCACGCAGCCGGGTACGGCGGTCGAGCCGACGTGGGCCACACGTGCACCGGGCAGCTCGTCGCGCAGGTACTGGGCCACGGTGCCGGCGATGGTCATCCATGTTGGGTCGACGGGCGCGAGTTCGACCTCGTCGTCGGCCAAACCCACGCCCGCTTGCCGACACCGTTGGCCAAGCGAGCGATCCGCGAACGTCATAGACCCCCCATCACGCTGGTCCTCGGGACAATCGACAAACGAAGCGTGATCCGCAATGTGGCCAGCGTAGGGCCGGGTGGCTAGGTAGCGACCTGTCACGCGTCGCCGCTACCCACCGTGGTCGACTCCGCCCCACCCGCGACGAGGCATTGCCTTGTTTCAAGGAATCAAGCACGCTGGTGCGATGGCTCTTCACGGCGCAGCGCTCACTGACGGTGACCTGGCGCTGCTCGAAGCGGCCCGCGACGTCATCTCGGCCAATTACGAATTCGAGCGTCATCACGTTGGCGCAGCGGTGCGGATGGGCGACGGGAGTGTCTACACGGGCGTGCATCTGGAAACAAACGTCGGCCGTATCGCCGTTTGCGCGGAAGCCATCGCGATTGGCACGGCCGAGTCGTCCGGTGCCCGTGATGTCAGAACGGTGGTCGCGGTGGTCCATCCACGCGACGGAGTCGGCGAACCGCGGATCATCGCGCCGTGTGGCATGTGCCGCGAGATGATCTCCGACTACGGACCCCACGCCGAAGTCATCGTGCTCGACGAGACGGGCTCGCTCGTGAAGGTGCCGGTGCTAGACCTGTTACCCGCAAAGTACACGCGCGACGTTTCGTAGCGACGACCTCGCGACGGTGCCAGTTGGACGTTGTCGCGAGATACCGAAGTCGGCCCACCGCGGTTCGCGAGCCACTGGCCATGATCCAGCGCCCGCGAGCAGCGGCGACAGGATTTCGACGTGTCAATTGACTTCAAGTACTTTAAGTTTTTACAATGGATGGCGTGATAGCGACAACCGGTCAGCACGCCTACACGATCAAGGAAGCGGCCGCCCTGACTGGCCTTCCCGCCAGCACGCTGCGGTACTACGAATCGATCGGGGTCATTGCGCCGGTTGGTCGCGGCGAGAGCAGCGGGCACCGCGTCTACACCGATGACGACATGAATCTCCTGGTCGGGGTGGCATGCCTGGCAGCGACCGGCATGTCGGTCGCCGACATGCGCCGCTACGTCGCCAACGGCGCGCTGGGGGCCGCCGCGGCGAGTGAACAGATCACACTGCTCGAGGAGCGACTCGAGCGCCTGGCCGACGAGGCGAGACTGATCAAGATCCGTGAGCAGTACGTCGCGATCAAGATCGCGTTCTGGCGCGCCACGGCAGCCGGCGACGACGCCAACGCCCAGCGCCTAGCGGCCGAAGCGCGAACGCTGGCACAACAGATCAAGCCCGCCAAGTAGCGGCACCACCGCCGGTGCGGGTCCGAACCTGAACCGTGGTGTGGGTCCGCGACGCAACGAAGCTAACGAAAGAGGAATCCATGCGCCAAGTAGTCATGACCAAACCAGGAGCGATCGTGGTGGAGGACCGCGACGAGCCAACGATCATCGAGCCGACGGACGCCGTCATCCGCTTGACGGCGACGTGCATCTGCGGATCCGACCTCTGGCCGTATCGCGGTGCCTACGACGTCGACCGCCAAGTCATGGGCCACGAGTACGTCGGGGTGGTCGAGGCGATCGGCTCCGAGGTCGCGACCGTGAAGGTGGGCGACTTCGTGGTCGGCTCGTTCTTTGCGTCGGACAACACCTGTGAGATCTGCCGGGCCGGCTACCAGTCCCACTGCGTGCACCGCGTGCTCATGGGCCTCATCGGTACCCAGTCCGATAGGGCCCGCATCCCCCTCGCCGACGGCACGCTCGTCGCGACGCCCGCCCAGCCCGACGCGGACCTCATCCCGTCCCTGCTCGCCGCCTCCGACGTGCTCGGCACGGGTTGGTTCGCCGCCGTCGCGGCCGAAGCCGGACCCGGCAAGACCGTCGCGGTCGTCGGTGACGGCGCCGTCGGCCTGCTCGCCGTGCTCGCCGCCAAGCAGCTCGGCGCACAGCGCATCATCGCCTTCAGCCGGCACGCTGACCGACAGAAGTTGGCCCGAGAGTTCGGCGCGACCGACATCATCGAAGAGCGCGGCGACGACGGCGTCGCCAAACTCAAGGACCTCACAAACGGGCTCGGTGCACACAGCGTCGTCGAGGCGGTCGGCACGCAAGAGGCGATGATGCAGGCCATTCGCGCCACGCGGCCCGGTGGCCACGTCGGATTCGTGGGCGTCTCGCACGACGTCTCGATTCCCGGCGACCTGCTGTTCGGTTCCGGCGTCCATCTCCACGGCGGCCCCGCTCCCGTCCGCCGGTTCCTGCCCGAACTCATTGAGCTCATCTGGGACCGCACCATCGAGCCCGGCAAGGTCTTTGACCTCACGCTGCCGATCGAACGAGCGGCCGAAGGGTATCGGGCCATGGACGAACGCCGCGCCATCAAGGTCCTGCTGACGCCCACCGACAACAACGACTGACGAAGGAGCATCTCATGAAATTCACGACGAGTGCCGGACAGACGGCAATCGGTCCATCGAGCAGTTTCACCGGCACGGTCTACGTCGACGGCGTCCGGACCCCGGACGAGCAGTCGGCCATCGGTTGCGCGCACGTTCGGTTCTCGCCCGGCGCGCGAACCGCGTGGCACCACCACCCCAAGGGTCAGACCCTGTACGTCACCGACGGCATCGGGCTCGTCGCCACTCGCCGCGGCGGCGTCCAAGAGATCCGTCCGGGCGACGTGGTCTACATCGAGCCCGGCGAGGAGCACTGGCACGGCGCGACCCCGGACCGCTTCATGGCGCACGTCGCCATGCAGGAGGCCGACAAGAACGGCCAGGTCGTCACCTGGCTCGACCACGTAACCGACGACGAATACAACGCGGAGCGAGTAGCGCGATCGTGAACATCCCCACCATCACCCTGAACAACGGCGTCGAGATGCCAGCACTCGGCTTTGGCGTCTTCCAGACCCCGCCCGACGAGACCGCGACGGCCGTCGACACGGCTCTGAGGATTGGCTACCGGCACGTGGACACGGCCGCCGCCTACGGGAACGAGCGTGGTGTCGCCGACGGTTTGCGTCGATCGGGTCTGAGCCGCAGCGAGGTCTTCATCGAGACCAAGGTATGGGTCTCTGACTACGGCTACGACGAGACGTTGCACGCCTTCGACAAGAGCGCCGCCAAGCTCGGCCTCGACCAGATTGACCTGTTGATCTTGCACCAGCCGATGCCCCAGCACTTCGAACGAACCCTCGGCGCCTACCGCGCGCTCGAGCAGTTGCTGAGCGATGGCCGAGTCCGAGCCATCGGCGTCAGCAACTTCATGGCGCACCACCTGGACGCGCTGATGGCGCACGCGACCGTCGTGCCGGCCGTGAACCAGATCGAGTTCCACCCGTACTTCACGCAACCCGACGTGCAGGCGGCGAACGCCGCGCGCGGCATCCTCACCCAGGCCTGGTCGCCAATCGGCGGCATCACGTTCTACCCGGGCTACGGCGAGCACCGCAGGAGCGTGTTGGACGACGAGGCGATTTCGTCGATCGCCGAATCCCACGGCAAGTCGGCGGCACAGGTCATGTTGCGCTGGCACATCCAGGAAGGTCGCTCGGCGATCCCCAAGTCGACCAACGCCACCCGCATCGCCGAGAACTTCGACGTCGTCGACTTCAAGTTGAGCGCTGAGGACGTGGCACGCATCGACGCGCTGGACACCGGACACCGCGGCGGGCCCGATCCGGACGAGCGAGACCCTTTGGAGTGGAACATCGACATAGCCGAGGCGTGAGGCCCGACTCGGCACCGCGCCCGTGCGGCCTCGAACGGCCTGGTCGTCGGCGGCGCGGCACGTGACCGCACGGTGCTGGCTGCGACGGTGCCACTACCACGAGTCATCGAGCTAGCAGGGTTCGCTCGCGGCCACGTCACGGCGTTATGTCCTTGCCAGTCACCGGCACACCCGCCGGGCGACGGCTATACGATGCGGTTCTTGGAACCATCCGTGACCGACTGGTTGCTTGACTCCGACCCAGCGCTTCGCTGGCAGGTGGAGCGGGACATCCTGAACGCGGCTCCCGACGTGTGGCGCGCGACTCGTTCGACCGTCGCCACCACTGGCTTCGGCGCACGACTCTTGGCACTGCAAGACGCGGACGGCCAGTGGGCCGGCGGGGCCTACTTCCCGGCGCACGGCGACGCCGACGGCGCGGACGGAGCCAGCGAGCCCGGCCAGCCGTGGGTTGCCACGACGTGGTCGCTCAAATTCTTGCGCGAGTGGGGCGTTGACGCCTCGGTGCTGACCGATACCGCCGAGCGGCTCGCGACCAACTGTCGATGGGAGTACAACGACCTGCCGTACTGGGGCGGCGAGGTGGACTGCTGCATCAACGGTTTCACCTTGGCCAATGGCGCCTGGCTGGGCGCGGACGTCTCGGGCATCGCGACGTGGTTCGTTGAACACCAGATGCCCGAGGGGGGCTGGAACTGCGACTGGGTCGAGGGATCGACACGCAGCTCGTTCCACTCAACGCTGAATGCGCTCACGGGCATCCTCGCCTACCGTCTCACCGGACTCGACGCGACCGGTCTTGATGACGCGCAGCGGCGCGCCGAGGAGTACCTGCTCGCGCGTCAGCTCATGTATCGCGCCTCGGATGGCGCGCTCGCCGGCCCCTGGGTCACCGAGTTGGCCTTCCCCTCGTTCTGGGTCTACAACGCGCTCGGTGCACTCGACTACTTCCGTGGATCGTCGCTGCTCAGTGGGACCGCCGCGGATCCGCGCCTCGCGCACGCGATCGAGGCGGTTCGCGCACAGCGCCAACCCGATGGTACGTGGCATCAGGCGGGCCGTCCGGAAGGGCGACTCTGGTTCGAGATTGACGCGGGGGCGGGGCATCCATCGAAGTGGCTCACCCTCCAGGCGCTGCGGGTCCTCACGTGGTGGGACGGGGCGAGCGCGCCATCGGCGTTGGGCATCGACACCGACCGTTCGCCGGGCGACCCGACCACCTAACGAGCGGCGTCGAGGCTCACCGTCGCTCGGCCGAGGACTTGACGAGCTTCATGGTCATGTGCGAGTCGAGTTTGTCGACGCCCGGCACGTCGCCCAGACGCGAGGAGATGAACGCCTCGTAGCTCTCGATGCTGTCGGTCGCGACGCGCAAGATGTAGTCAGGCAGTCCGAACATCCGGCGCACGTCGATCACCTCGTCGAACTTCGCGACGCCCGTCTCGAAGGCTTCGAAGGTGGCACGATCCTTGTGCGTGAGGTCGACGAACACGAGCACCTCGAACCCGAGTCCGACGGCCATCGCGCTGATGCGCGCGCTGTAGCCGAGGATTACGCCCTCGCTCTCCAGCCGCTTCACGCGGCGCAGGCATGGTGCGGGCGTGAGGCCGATGCGCTCGGCTAGCTCCACGTTGGACAGGCGCCCATCGCTCTGTAATTCCGCAATGATCTTCCTGTCGATTTCGTCCATGCGCCATGATATTGCACTCCAACGTGTTTATACGTCGGTATTCGCTATATAAATGCGCTATTATCGGCGTAATATTGTGCGAATGAGTGAGACCACGCACTTCTCGCCCCGTGACCGTGCCAAGCGGGCCACCGACCGCGACTTCCCTGAGCGCGCCGCCATCACCCGCGCCGCCGCCGGCATCGCCCTCTACGCGGGTGCCTTCGGCGTCACGTTCGGCGCGATCGCCATCGCGTCAGGCCTCACGGTCCTCCAGGCCCTCTTCATGAGCGTGGTCGCGTACACCGGCGCCTCGCAGTTCGCCTTCGTCGGCGTCCTCGGCGCGGGCGGGTCGCCACTCGCCGGCCTCTCGGCCGCCCTGCTCCTGGGCACCCGGAACATGTTCTACGGCGTTCCGGTGACCCAGGTCGTCCAACCGCGGGGCCTACAGCGACTCTGGACCGCGCACTTCGTCATCGACGAGACCACCGCCATGGCCGTCGCGCAGCGCGACTCGCGAGCGGGCCGCTACGCCTTCTTTGCCACCGGCATCAGCCTCTTTTCGCTCTGGACCGTCGGGACCCTGGCCGGCGCGCTGATCGGCAGCGGCATCAACACCGCCGCGTTCGGGCTCTCGGCTGCGGCCCCCGCAATCTTCCTCGCCCTGCTCTGGCCCCAGCTCTCGCGCCACGGCGCCACGACCGTCGCGATTGCGTCGGCGCTGGTCACGCTCGCGCTCATTCCGATCGCTCCCGCGGGGGTGCCCATCCTCGCGGCGGCCGTCGTCGCGGTCGTCGTGGGCGCGTCGCCCACGAAGTCCACGGGCGACGAGGAGGCCGTCTGATGTCACTCTGGATCATGCTCGCCATCACGTCGGTCGCCAGCTACGGCCTGAAACTCGCCGGCGTCTCGCTACCCCGGACGGTCTTGAACCATCCTCGTGTTCAGCGAACCGCGGGTCTGCTCCCGCCAGCAATGCTCACCGCGTTGATCGTGACCGACCTCTTTGACACCGGCGGCCACTACAGCGTCTCCTGGCCGTTGCTCGCCGGCGTCGGCGCGGGCGCCGTCGCGATGCGGCTACGCGCGTCGCTCGTGACGGTCTTCGTCGTCGCGATCGTCACCTGCGCGCTACTGCAGCTCGCCGCCTGATCGACACCGTGGCGCGACAGCGTCACGTGCATCGCCCTCACATCGGGAAGCGACTCACTACAGACACATCACGCGTCGGCTGTCGCGGGCCCCTCGCCCTCGGTGGCGGACACGATGCCAATGGTGGCCGCCGTCGACGGACTCGACGGATCCGGCACGACGACTACCGCATCGCCGACCGAGATGCTCGCGATGCTGCGTCGGATGTGGCCGCTCAACACCGTCGTCGATGCCGTCAGCGCGTACGTCGCGACAGCGCCCGACGGGCGACGGGCGGTGACCGACGACGCTGACACCGCGACCACCGTGCTGCGCGCGACGGCCGTCGCAGCGGTGGTGGACGTGACCAATGACGCGACCCTCGCCGTCGAGGCGTTTGCGGTGGTCGAGGCGGTCGCCGAATTCGTCGACGGCGATGACGTGAGTGCGGCGGCCGCGACGCCACCACCGACGGCGACGAAGGCGGTCGCGGTCCAGATGCCTGCTCGCTTCAGTCGCGTGACGGTCGAACGGTACACGGTGACTCCTTTGTCATGGCTCCACGAATCGAGCCGTACCCAGCGTGGCGACTCACCATGAGCGGCTCGTGAGCGACCGGTAAAAGCCCGTTAAGAGTTCGCGGTGCCATCGTCGAATGCCCGATCCGTCCACACCAGTCGGTGCAATGACGCGGCCACCTCGCGCGACGACTCGCCAGTGCGTTAGCGTCGATGGCAGCGACGACGGGGACGATAATCATGGCCGAGGACCGATCCACAATGAGCAGTGTTGAGCGCGAGCGGGCGTCGGTCTTCCACTCGTGGTCGGCCCAGGCGACGATCAATCCGATGATGGTGCGCGACGCGTCGGGAGTGACCGTCACCACCGAAGACGGCACCACGTACCTCGACTTCTCGTCCCAGCTCGTGAACACGAACCTGGGTCACCAGCACCCCGACGTCGTCGCGGCGATCCAAGCCCAGGCCGCTCGGTTGTGCACGATTGCGCCCCAGCACGGCTACGAGTCGCGCTACCGGGCCGCCGAGATGATCCTGGAGCATTCCTTTGATGGCGCGGCCAAAGTCTTCTTCACCAACGGCGGCACCGAGTCGGTCGAGCACGCCGTGCGACTCGCGCGTCTGCACACCGGTCGGTTCAAGGTCGTCGCGGCGTACCGCAGCTATCACGGCGCGACGTCCACGTCGATCTCCCTGACCGGTGACCCGCGACGGTGGCCCAACGAGCAAGGCGCCTCGGGCGTCGTGCACTTCTTCGGGCCCTACCTCTACCGGTCTTCGTACCACTCGACGACCCCCGAGCAGGAGGCCGAGCGCGCGCTCGCCAGTCTCGACGAGACGATCCGCTTCGAGGGTCCCTCCACCATCGCCGCCGTGATCCTCGAGACGGTTCCCGGCACGGCCGGCGTCCTGGTGCCCCCGCCGGGCTACCTCCAGGGCGTGCGCGAGATCTGCGACCGCTACGGCATCGTGTTCATCGCCGACGAGGTGATGGCCGGCTTCGGCCGGACCGGCGCCTGGTTCGCCTACCAGAACTTCGACGTGCGACCGGACCTCGTCACCTTCGCCAAGGGCGTGAACTCGGGCTACGTCCCCCTCGGCGGGGTCGTCATCAACGAGGCCATCAGCCACTCCTTCGACGATCGGGTCTACCCGGGCGGTCTCACCTACTCGGGCCACCCCCTGGCCTGTGCCGCCGCCGTGGCGACGATGGAGGTCATGGAGCGCGACGGCGTGATCGAGCACGCGGCGCACGTGGGCGAGACGATCATCGCCCCGGCGCTCGCCGCGATCGCCGAGCGCCACCCGAGCGTCGGCGAGGTGCGCGGCCTCGGGGTCATGCACGCCGTCGAGCTCGTGAGCGACCGCGCGACGCGCGAGCCCCTCGCGCCCTACGGGTCGAACTCGCCCGCGATGAACGACGTCATCGCCGCCTGCCGCAACGAGGGTCTGCTCATCTTCGCGAACTTCAACCGTCTCCACGTCGTGCCGCCGTGCATCATCGGCGAGTCGGACCTGCGCGATGGTCTCGCCCGTCTGGACCGAGCGCTCGAGACGGCCGACCGGCACTACGTCGGGTCGTGACCAACGACGAACGGCGCATCGCGGTCGCCACGCGGCTGCGCGAGCTCGGCCACGCCTTCGTCGACCGTGACCTGAGCGACGACGAACTCGACCGCCTCGCCCACGACGTCGACGGCCTGCTCACCCGGGTGCTCGCCGGCGGTCCGCGGACCGTCTCCATCGACCCCGAACTCGTCGAGGCCTTCACCGCCCAGCGCCTCGACACGGTCTCGTATCTGCACGAGTACCTCGTAAGCGACTCGGTCGTCGCCGGCGGCGCGAACCCGATGGGCCTCGGGGCGCGCCACTGGCGCGACGGCGACGTCGCGGTGATGGAGGCCGTCATCGGCAAGGCCTTCGAGGGAGCCCCGGGGCGCAGCCACGGCGGCATCATCGCCACGCTGATCGACGAGACGATGGGCTTCGTGCTCGGGCTGCACGGCCTGTTCGCCCTGACCGCACGACTCGTGGTGACCTACCGCGCCGCCGCGCCCGTCGGCCAGAGCGTCGTCGCCCGCGCGTGGCTCGAGCACCGAGACGGGCGCAAGCTGACCATCGGCGCGACCGTGTCCGCGGGCGACGTGCGTGTCGCCGACGCCGAGGCCCTCTTCATCACGGTGGACGTGGCGAACCTGCTCGACCAGTCCGAGTCGAACTGAGTGGGTCTGCGTCTTCGTCGCCACTTCCGCACCGTCAAGGTGCCCGAGGTCGACCTGCGCTTCTGGTACGTGAAGCTGCTGACGACGGCGATGGGCGAGTCGGCGTCGGACTTCCTCGTCCACCGCTTCAACCCCGAGCTCGCGGTGCTCGCGGGTGCCGCGGTCTTCGCCGGCGTGCTCTGGCTCCAGCTGCGCAGCCCGCGCTACTTCGTCGTGACCTACTGGAGCGCCGTAGTGATGGTGAGCGTCTTTGGCACGATGTGCGCCGACGTCGTGCACGTCGCGTTCGGGGTGCCCTACCTCGTGTCCACCGTCACCTTCGCGCTCACCCTCGCCGCCGTCTTTAGCGTGTGGTACCGGGTCGAGCAGACGCTCTCGATCCACACGATCGACACCACCCGACGCGAGCTCTTCTATTGGGCGGCGATCACGACGACCTTCGCCCTCGGCACCGCCGCGGGCGACTACGCCGCCTACGTCGTCGGGCTCGGGTACCGCGACTCCGCGGTGCTCTTCCTCGTGCTGTTCATCGCCCCGGGTCTCTACTTCGGACTCGCACGACGCCACGAGGTCGCCACGTTCTGGGCCGCCTACGTGCTCACGCGGCCCCTCGGTGCCTCGGTCGCCGACTGGGTCGGGGTGAGCCACGCCCGCGGTGGCCTCAACGCCGGACCGGGGACCCTGGCGCTTTCACTGACCGGATTGATCGCCATCGGCGTCGCCGGGGCGTGGCGCGCTCAGCGAAACAGGGGCCACCCGTAGAATCCGGCTATGCCCGCCGTTACCGTCGCCAACCCCCTCGAACTCCCGCGACTCGTCGCACCGCTGGTGACCGACCGGCCGCGGCGCGTGACGTCGATCACCACCGCCCCGCGCGGACTCGAGGGCGAGGGGTTCCCCGTTCGACGGGCCTTCGCCGGCGTGGACCTCGCCGACCTCGATCCCTTCGTGCACATGGACCAGATGGGCGAGGTCGACTACGGCCCGGGCGAGCCCAAGGGCACGCCGTGGCACCCCCACCGGGGCTTTGAAACCGTGACCTACATGATCGACGGCACGTTCGTGCACCAGGACTCGATCGGCGGCGGCGGCGTGATCCAGAACGGCGCGACCCAGTGGATGACCGCCGGTGGTGGCATCTTGCACATCGAGCGGCCGCCGGACGAGTTGATCGACACGGGCGGCCTGTTCCACGGCATCCAACTCTGGGTGAACCTGCCGGCGGCCCTCAAGATGACCAGGCCCCGCTACCAGGACATCGAAGCGCTCGCCATCTCACTGCTCTCCAACGAGACCGGCGACGCGATCATTCGGGTCATCGCGGGCCAGCTCGGCACCTACGCCGGGCCCGGCGACACCCACACGCCGATCAGCCTGGTCCACGTCACCCTGCTGCCGGGCGCGCGGCTCGCGCTGCCCTGGAACCCGGCCTACAACGCGCTGACCTACATCCTCGCCGGCACGGGCACCGTCGGACTCGACCGGCGCCCGATCCACGACGGGCAGCTGGCCGTGCACCGCGACGGTGACTTCCTGTTGCTCGAGGCCGACGAGCACCAGGACTCGCGCACGACCGCCCTCGAGGTGCTCGTCCTCGGCGGCCAGCCGATCCGCGAGCCGGTCGCTGCCTACGGACCCTTCGTGATGAACACGCGCGCCGAGCTGCAGCAGGCCTTCGACGACTACCAGGCCGGGCGCCTCGGCCAGATTCCCGCCGAACACATCTGATCAGGCGCGGTGGCGCGCGAGCGTCGCCTACGCGCGCGCGACGAGCGCACCAGTGGCGTCGGTCACGGTCGCCTGGGCCGACCCCCCGACACGGGTGAGCCCCTCGACCTCGCCGCGCAGCTCGAGAACCTCGCCGCACCGCGCGTCGCGTTCGATGGCGATGGTGAGTGCGGTGATCGATGACGAGGGCCCCGGCGCCATGTCGACGACGTCGACGGCGAGCGCCATGGCCGCGCCGAGCACGACCGCGAGGACGCCACCGCTGACGACACCGTCGGGTCCGCCGGCCGCGAGGTCGGGCGCGAAGCCTCCCTCGACCCAGCCGAGGTCCTCCCCGTCGACGCCGCCGCGCGCGAACGTGACCCCGAGCGCGGCGACGACCGGTGGCGTGCGCTCGGCGAGCCAACGATCGACGCCGACGGGTATCACGGGCCGACCCTACCGCGACGCCAGGGTGGTCCTCGTGGGCCGACGTCTAGGATTCGCAACGAGGGGCTCGCCCAGTAGTGAGAGGATCGCCCATGACGACAGCCGTGATTGTTGACGTACTGCGCACCGCGGGGGGTCGGCGCAACGGGAAGTTGCGCAACTGGCACGCGGTGGACCTCGCCTCGGAGGCCCTGCGCGCGATCGCGAGTCGCAACGACCTCGACCCGTCACTGATCGACGACGTCATCATGGGCTGTGTCTCGCAGACCGGCGAGCAGGCATTTAACGTCGGGCGCAACGCCGTGCTCGCGGCCGGGTGGCCGGAGTCCGTGCCGGCGACCACGGTCGACCGCCAGTGCGGCTCGAGCCAGCAGGCGATGCACTTCGCCGCCCAGGGCGTGATGGCCGGCGCCTACGACATCGTCGTCGCGGCCGGCGTCGAGGTCATGACCCGCGTCCCGATGGGCTCGTCGATCGGCAAGGACTCGGGCTTTCCCTTCGGGCCCCGGGTGACCGAGCGCTACGAGCCGGTCGGCGGCCTGCGCAATCAGGGCATCGGCGCCCAGATGATCGCCGACCAGTGGGACATCAGCCGCGAGGAGCTCGACGCCTTCAGCATGGAGAGCCACCGCCGCGCCGCGCGCGCGACCGCCGAGGGCCGCTTCGAGCGCGAGATCATCCCGATCGCGGTGCGCGACGACGAAGGCCGCGACACCGACGAGTTGCTCCTGGCCGACGAGGGCATTCGCCCGGACACCTCGCTCGAGGTCCTCGCCAACCTCCGGCCCGCGTTCCAAGAGGGCGGGTCGATCACGGCGGGCAACTCCTCGCAGATCACCGACGGGGCCTCGGCCGTGCTCATCATGTCCGAGGAGCGCGCCCGCGCGCTCGGCTACACGCCCCGCGCGCGCTTCCACGCCTTCGCGCTCGCCGGCGTGGACCCGGTGACGATGCTGACGGGACCGATCCCGGCCACCGCCAAAGTGCTCGCCAAGGCCCGGCTCAGCCTCGACGACATCGACCTGGTGGAGATCAACGAGGCCTTCGCCTCGGTGGTGCTCGCCTGGCAGCGCGAGCACCACGCCGATCTCGACAAGGTGAACGTGAACGGCGGGGCGATCGCCCTCGGCCACCCGCTCGGCGCCTCGGGCGCGAAGTTGACGGCGACCTTACTCAACGAGCTCGAGCGCACCAACGGGCGCTACGGACTCCTGACGATGTGCGAGGGCGGCGGCATGGCCAACGCCACCGTGATCGAGCGGCTCGGTTAGCGGTACCGCGTGGCCATGTAGAAGGCCGAGAACATCGCGAGCAGCCCGATGCCCAGGTACCACGCAGAGGTCGAGCCCGGCAGGACCTGGAGGTAGTTGAGCACGATGACGATCAGGCCGAAGAGCAGCAGGTCGAGCAGCATCCACCCGTACCAGTGGGGACTGTGGTCCGCGCCCGGCGGCCGGGGCGGGGTGTAGCGGCCGCGCTGCTCAGCGGTGACGTAGCGCCCCATCTCTTTGCTGGTTCGCCGCTTGGGCCCACTCGATGCCATAGGGGACCATGGTACCTAATCGCCCGCCGGCCGCGAGGCTACGGGCAGACGGTGACGTCCACGCTCGAGTCGTAGGGCACCGAGATCCCCGGACCGGGGTTCTGGCTGATGATCTGGCCCGAGGTCCCCGGCGTCAGGCAGTCCGTCGGCAGGGCGTCGGTCACCTGTCCCAGGTTGAGTCCCTGGGCCGAGAGGGTCGACGACGCCTCGGCGGGCGTCTGGCCGATCACGTTGGCGACGTAGACCTGGCAGACCCCCGAGGACGTGACCAGCTCGACTGACGTGCCCGACGTCACCATCGAACCGGCGGCCGGGACCGTGCGAAGCACCAAGCCCTGCGCCACCGTGTTCGAACAGCCCGTCGTCGTCGAGCTGACCGACAGTCCGTTCTGGCCGAGGGTGGCCGCCGCCTGGAGCGGCGAGTCGCTACGGACGTCGGGCAGCGGGAAGGTCGCGCCCTGGGAGAGCACGGTCAGGACGACCTTCGCCCCCGCGTGGGACTGCGTGCCGCCAAGGGGCGTCTGGGAGAGCACCGTGTTGGGTGCGCCGCCGGCCGGCGCGGTGGAGGTCTGGTTGACCGTGACCACGAAGCCGAGCTGCTGGAGCGCACTCAGGGCGGTCGAGAGGGCCTTGCCGGTCTCGTCGGGGACGGTCACCTTCGTCGGCGCGGGACCCTGGCTGACTTCCAGGGCGACGGTGTCACCCTTCTTCACCGACGCACCCGAGGACGGGTCGGTCTTGACGACGGTGCCCGAGGCCTTCGGGGAGTACACGAGCTTCGTGGTGCCGATCACGAGGTTGTCCGCGAGCAGGGTCGAGGACGCGGACGCGACGGTCTGACCGACGACGTCGGGCATGGTCGACACCGAGTTCGCCGTCGCGAGGCGGGCGTAGGCGTAGCCCCCGGCGGCGAGCAGCAGGATGATCACGATCGCGATCACGAACCCGCGCGCGCCACCGCGACGACGGCGCACGTCGGTGCGTGGGCCGGACATGACCGGCACGGCCTGGGTCCGTTCGCCGGGCGTGACGGTCGCGACGGCCCGAGTCACGTCGGCGCCGTAGTAGGCGCCGTCGCGCGTCGCGGCGTGCACCGGTTGGCCGTCGGTGAAGCGAACGAGGTCGGCTCGCAACTCGTCGGCGGTCTGATAGCGCTGGTCCGGGGACTTGGCGAGGGCGAGCATGACGATCGCCTCGAGATCGGTGGGAACCGAGTCCGAGAAGTCCGACGGCGACGGGATGGTGCCGTGGACGTGCTGACTCGACACCGCGACCGGCGAGTCGCCGATGTAGGGCGGGCGACCGACGAGCAACTCGTAAAGGACGACGCCCAGTGAGTAGACGTCGCTGCGGCCGTCGACCGCGGCTCCCTCGGCCTGCTCGGGCGAGAAGTACGTCGCGGTGCCCATGACCGAGCCGGCCTCGGCCAGGTGGTCCTCGCTCGCGACCGCCTGGGCGATGCCGAAGTCGGTCACCTTCACCTGTCCGTCGGTGGTGATGAGGATGTTGCCGGGCTTGATGTCGCGGTGCACGACGCCGGCGCGGTGCGCGTAGCCCAGGGCGGCGGCCACCTGCGCGGTGATCTGTGCGGCCCGCGACGGCGTGAGCGTGCGCGAGCCCCGCACGATCTCGGCGAGGGAGGTCCCGTCGACCAGTTCCATGACGATGAAGTAGGTACCAGCGTCCTGGCCCCAGTCGAAGACCGGGACGATGTTGGGGTGCGAGAGGTTCGCCGCGGCCTGCGCCTCGCGCCGGAACCGCTCGACGAAGGTGGGGTCGGCCGAGAGCTCGGGGTAGAGAATCTTCAGGGCGACGGCGCGATTGAGCAGCAAGTCCTGGGCCCGGTAGACCATGGCCATGCCGCCGCGGGCTATCAGGTGGGTCACCTGGTAGCGCTGCGAGTAGATACGTGGATCGCTAACGGGCTCCATACCCGCCCCAGCCTACGTCCTGGCCCACCTGGATTACCCGCGTGGTCACGGACATGTCGTCGACGTCCCCGACGCCGGTCGCCCGGCCTGCAGCGCGAGGGCACCTTCGATGAGACAGCGGATGACCGGCCCGGCCACCGACGCACCCGTCGCGGAGGTGACTTGGTAGGGCAGCACGACCGCCACCGCGACGGTCGGGTGCGTCGCCGGGGCGAAGGCGATCATCCAGTCGTCGGTGTTCTGGACCGAGTTGCCGACCTGGGCGGTGCCGGTCTTGGCCGCCACGTCGGCCCACGCCGGGAAGATGCCGTAGGCCGTGCCGTCCGACGCCTGGACGACTTCTTGCATCAGCGGCACGATCCGGGCCGCCTGGGCGGCGGTGAGCGGCGTCTTCCAGGCGGTGTCCTGGTACCGCTTCACGACCGACCCGTCGGGACCCGAGATGTAGTTGAGCAGGTGCGGGGCCATGACGGTGCCACCGTTCGCGACCCCGGCCGCCACGAGCGCCATCTGCAACGCCGAGGCACGGACGTTCTGCTGGCCGATGGCCGAGTACGCGATGCCCGGCTTGTTGTAGAGGAAGGACGCCGCCGAGGGGAAGAAGCTCGACTGCGCGCCGGGCAGGTCGATCGGGGGCACGGCGTTGAACCCGTAGGAGTTGGCCGTCTCGGCGAGGATGTTCCCGCCGAGGTCGAGGCCGATGAGCGCGTAGCCCTGGTCGCACGAGGGCGGCAGCATCTGGGGGATGTCGCCACCGCAGGGCACGAAGGCGTAGTTCGAGAGGGTCTTGTTCGAGTCGGGCAGGTGGATCGTCGCGAGGACCGGGAAGCTCTTGGTGAACAGGCTCGGCTTCTTCGCGACCACCGCGCTCGTCGTCACGATCTTGAAGGTTGAGCCGGGCGGGAAGGTCTGCTGGATCGCGAGGTTGCCGAGCGGGGGGAACCCGTAGGCGTTGTTGGCGACGTCGGTCTTCCAGGCCTTGGCCGCCACGGCGAAGCTCGACGACTCGAACGGTTTGGGGTTGTACGTCGGGTTGGAGTACATCGCGAGGACCGCGCCGGTGCGCGGGTCGAGCACAACCGCACCGCCGTTGCGCCCGGCGAGGGCCGTCGCGGCGACGCGCTCCAGGGACGGCTGGAGCGTGATCGAGACCGTGTCCGCGGCCGACGTCGGCGCGAGGACCTGGGCCAGGCTCTGGGGCGGCTGGGCGTGCGAGATCAGGTACTGGTTGTACTCGGCCTCCAGGGCCCAGGTCCCGTAGAACGGGGAGGCGAAGCCCACGAGGCCCGAGGTCAGCGAGCCCAGCGGGTAGACGCGCGTGTAGGGGTAGTAGCCCTTCGTCGCCGGGACCGACTCCGCCAGGACCGTCCCGTCGGCGGCGACGATCTCACCGCGCGGGTACTGGTTGTTGGACTGCGAGTTGCGCGGGTTCTGGATCGACGCGTCGAGGGCCGGCGCCTTGAAGAACTGGATGTTGACCGCCTGGGCGGCGATCGCCGCGAAGAGCAGCATGATGGCGATCGCGAAGACGCTCAACCGGCGCGACACGGCCTACCCCTTCGCCTTAGTCGTGGTGGTCGCCGGAACCGTCGTGGTCGTCGTCGAGGTGGATGTCGAAGTGGTTGTCGTCGGGGTCGAGATGCTGCGCGAGAGGTGCCAGGCCCGGTTGAGGTACGCCGCGTAGCTCAGCGCCGAGGTGAGCGACGGTTCGCTGATGGTCGCGGCCAACTGCCGCTGGGCCGCGGGCAGGAGGTGAGCGGAAGGATACGACGTATCCAGGACCTTACGCGACGAGAACCACAGGACCCCGTTCGGCTGTCCCTGGTAGATCGCGATGTAGCCCGAGTCGTCGGCGAGGTAGTACGTCGAATACGCGTACCAGTGCATGATGGCGACGAAACCGGCCGCCACACCGACCAACACCAGTGACGCGAGGGCGACGCGCCACGTGAGCCACGACGAGCGCCGACGCGTGGACCGCGGCGGCGCAACGGCCGCCGGGGCGGTCGAGATCGTCTTCTTCACCGGGGTCATCGTCGCCACGACCTCGTCGAACTCGACCAGGACGACCGTGATGTTGTCGCGTCCGCCGGCGTCCTTGGCCGCGGCGACCAGTTTCTCCACCGAGTCCTCAAGGGGCATCGGCGGGCTCGCCAGCTGCACGAGCTGCTCCGGGGTGAGCTCGTTGGACAGGCCGTCACTGCACAGCAGGAGCCGGTCGCCCGGCTGGGCCACCACCGAGACCATGTCGATCTCGACCGACTCGTCCATGCCGAGCACCCGGGTCAGCTGGTGGCGCCGCGGGTGGACCGCCGCCTCTTCGGGGGTGAGCCGACCCATCCGGACCCACTCTTCGGCCACGCTGTGGTCGTCGCTCAGCTGGCGCAGCGCCCCGTCACGGAGTTGGTAGACCCGCGAGTCGCCCACGTTGACGAGGGTCGGCGAGACGACGCCCGTCGCGTCCTCGGTCAGCGCGATGGCGATGACCGTGGTGCCCATGCCGAAGCGCTCGGGGTTGGCGACGGCGTCGGCGAGCACCGACTGGTTCGCCGCCTCGACCGCGGCGTAGAGGCCGTCCACCGTCTCATTCTCGTGGAACTCGCGGGTGATCACCTCGACGGCGAGTGACGACGCCACCTCCCCCGCGGCGTGGCCGCCCATGCCGTCGGCGACGATGGCCAGGGTGCGGTCGACCGACCAGGCGTCCTCATTCGCGTCGCGCACGAGACCGGTATCCGTCGCGGCCGCGAAGCGCCACCGCGTCAACGAACCACCTCCAAGAGGACGCCTCCGACCTGGATCACGTCGCCCCGCTTGAGCAGTACCCGCCCGCGAATGAGCTCTTGGTTCACGTAGGTCCCGTTCGTCGAGCCCAGGTCCTCGATCGACAGGTCACCCGCATCGTTCGCCACACGGGCGTGGCGCGTCGAGAGGAAGGTGTCCGACAGTGAGACGTCGCAGTCGGCGCCGCGACCGATCACGACCGCCAGGTCCACGTCGATCCGTCCGCCCGCCATGTCGTCGGGCTCAAGGAACTCCAACGCCAGTGGGACCGACCGCTTGCGCCGGGACCGGCCCGACTCCTGGTCGGCTGGCCGGGACTCGACCATCGCCACGCGCAGGACGCGCGCGAAGAAGAGCAGGGCCACGACCATGACCAGGACTTGCAGCGGCCGGATCACCGCGGCGTAGTTCGACGACGCGGCGAGAAGACTCAAGCCAACTCAATCCGTAGGTGCAGCGCCCCGACGGTCACGTCGTCACGGGGCGAGAGCGAGACCGCGGTGACACGATGTCCGTTCACGTAGGTCCCGTTCGTTGACTGCAAATCCCTGATGGCGACCCCTTCAGCCGTTCGCCAGACCTCCGCGTGGCGACGCGAGACGTTCGAGTCATTGATGACGACGTCCACGTCGGGGCTACGCCCAATCACGACTGGTCGGTCGCCGATCGTGAAGGTGCGTCCGTCGTCAGCGATGAGCCGCGGGTGCGCATCGCCGCCGAGGAAATCGGTCTTGACCGCGAGGTCGCCGGTTCGAAGATCGTCGTCGACGAATATCTCGACCGCGACCGGTCCGACGAAGTTGTACCCCTCGTTGATCGCGTGCTGGCGGACCGTCTCCTCGAGCTCACTGATCAACGCCTTTTGGAATCCGTCGAACCGATTCGCGTCGGCGGGGCTCAACCAGACGTGAATCTCGTTCGGCGAGATCGGTCCCTGGTTCGTCAGTTGGCGCGTCAGGTCCACCTCGCGGATGATCCGCGCACCGATCTCGATTGGCTGCAGCCCACTCTTGAACGGACGCGCGAAAGTCCGCTCGAAGAGCCGCTCCAGACGGTTTTCCACAGACTTGAGCACCATAACCACCTAATGGTACTGGCCAGCGCCCCAAAACCGACGTCGTAGACGCCGGGGTAGCCAACTTGGACTAATGTAACCAAGTCCCAGGGCGAGTGGCGAAATAGGCAGACGCGCAGGCTTCAGGTGCCTGTATTCGAAAGGATGTGGGGGTTCAAGTCCCCCCTCGCCCACCACCGACCGGACTTTCGTCCGGTTCCGCAACGAAGTTCCATGCCCTCGCGACCCCGGCCATCGCGACGCTGGGCGCAGGGGAGTACCAGGGAACTGGTCGCGCCGATCAAACTCGGTCTCGATCGCGGCCGTCGCGACAGCAGGTGAGGGTCGATCGGTCTCTACGCCATCGAGCAGTTCGTGGTGATCGCGCTTCGTCGAGCCGCGCGACTCTCGAGTCTTCGCGTGCCCACCCGTCAGACGGGACGAGGGCTATACGCACGAGCTGCGCCGGTGCACAGTCGAATCGGCCCGAAGACCACTCCGCGGCCACCCGGCGCCACTGAATGCCGCTCGCAATCAAATCGCATTTCTACGTCTCCCTAGTCAGAAGAGGAGACGGGGCCCGGAGGGAGTGGTGGAACGAAACCCGCGATTGACATTCCGGGGTGCGACGTTAGGATCGGTGCACCACAGGGCAATTGCGGCTCATCGCAATGGAGGTTGCTTCGTATGTCGAGCGACGACGAGCGTTCTAGACGGGCCCCCCTCCCTTATGAGTTGCTCGCTTCCGATGAGTTGCTTCGAGTAACGACCGAGATGAGCGGTGTGGCCGTTTGGGAGTACAACGTCCGCGAAAACCTGATGCAGCGATCCGCGAATCACGACGCGCTCTACGGACTGGACTGGCAGAACCCTTGGCACGCTGAAACCTTCCTAGACGCAACCATTGACGAGGACCGCCCTCTCGCCAACCGGGTCATTGATGAGTCACTCGCGCCCGGGGGGCCTGACTCATACGAGTTCGACTTCCGTGTTCTCTGGCCGGACCAGAGCATTCACTGGCTCTGCGTCCGCGGTCGCGTCGTAGCCCGCGACGAGACGGGCTCTGGCCTCACGATTCGGGGCGTCATCTTCGATGTCGGCGATCGCAAGGCGATCGAGGTGTCCAACGAGGAGCTCGTCAAGCTGTACAAGACGCTCAGCGCTTGCAATCACGCGACGGTGAACAGCCACGACGAATCGGAGCTCTTCCACCGCGTGTGCCAGGCGATGGTGGACTCCGGTCACGCCGACGCCGCGTGGATCGGCCAGTTCGACAACGGACGCGAGCTCGTACCCGTGGCCTGGGCCGGGGTGGGGGTCGAGGAGTTCCTCGCCGCGCGCCAGGAGATCCTCGAGCGGAACCCAGCGGCCTCCTACGACTTGGCGTTGATCTCGTTGAACGAGGGCCGCATTGTCTGGCGCCGCGCGTCCACGACACTGGCGGACGACGCCATCGGCCAGCTGGTGATCAAGCACCACTGGGCGTCCAGCGAATCACTCCCCCTCAAACGCGACGGGTCGACCGTGGCCGTCCTGACCGCGTACTCGCGCAGCGAGTTGCATTTCAGCGAGGAGATCGACCGACTGCTCAGCGAGGTCTCCTCGGACATCTCTTACGCGCTCGAGAACTTCTCCTCGCGCCGACAGGAGTTGCGCTCAAGGGAAGTCGCCACCCGGTTCGAGCGAAACCTCAATCACGCCCTGGACCAGCTCCACCTCGGCATCTACGTGATCCAGGACAGCCGGTTCAGTTTCCTGAACGACCGCTCGGCCAAACTGCTGGGCTTCTCCTCGGCGAAGGAGCTGATCGGCCGCGAGTCGCGGCTCAGTGTGCCAACAGAGTTCCGCGATCGCCTCGACGCACTGATCGAAAAGACGCGCACCAACGACGAGGGGAACATCGACTTCACCTTCGAGACACTGGACGACACGGGGCGACGGATCGGAGTGCGCGCGAGGTCGATCGTCACGGAGTTTGACGGGCGGCCCGCGCGAATTGGCGTGCTCACCGAATCCGCATCGACAGCGCCCGAGGACTAGGTTCGCCCTAGCGGAACGTCGACACGGGAGCCGGGCGGGACCACCAGTAGCCCTGTCCCCACACGATCGCCTCGGGCCATTCCCGGGCGAGGTCGCTCAGTGTCTCGAACTCCTCGGCCCGCTCGACGCCCTCAAAGACCAGGATCGTCCCGGTCAGGGATCCGAAGTGGACCAGGGACGCGACGAGCGCCTGTTTGTCGGGCCGCGCGTCGATGTTGCTGATGAGTGAGATGTCGATCTTGACGATGTCGGGATTGAGTTCCATCACGTGGCGTAGGCTCGAATGCCCGGCGCCAGCATCGTCGACCGCCAGCCTCGCGTTGGGCAGGGTCGCGATGGCGTCGAGCAATTGGGAGTAGTCGTCGACGGCCGCGTACTCGGTGACCTCGACGATGACCGGACGAGCGGACTCGTTGATGAGGTGCCGCGTGGCCGTTTCGCTGAGCACACTGGGAAGGAAGTTGAGCGTCACGAACGCATCGGGCGGCAGGAGCGTCGCCTGGTCGAGCGCGGACTGGGCGCACGCACGCTCGAGTTCGCCGCGATAGCCCAACCGGCCGGACTCGTCGAAGACCTGATCCGGCGTCCGACCGTCTTGGAACCTGGTCAGTGCCTCGAATCCCAGCGTCGTGCCGGAGCGAAAGTCCACGATCGGCTGGAACCGCGTGTCGAAGGACTTGTCCGCGATGAGCTCGGCCATCTGTTGGCGGCCGGCGTAGGAGTCCGCGTAGCGCAAAGCCAGCTCGGCGAGCGACTGCGTCGCGATCAAGCCGATCTCGCGGAACATGATGTCGTCCATTTGGACCAGATCGGCGTCATTGCTGACGCCCATCACGACAAGCGCACGGGGAACTGCGCCCCACGAGAGACCTACAAGCGCGGCGCGCTTGTAGGTCTCCTCCCCGAGTGCCGTCAGCAGCGAAGGGGCCAGCACTCGCTCGCCGATGTGTTCCTCAGTCGCCGATACCAGCAGCAGCGGTCCCGACTCCAATCGTGCGACCACGTCTGGATCGAGTTCGATGGGCTCGCCACCGAGGTGCAGCACCCCGTGGAAGTCGACCACCTCGGGAAGCAGCGAATGGCTCGTTCCCAATACCGCGATACGCGCGGACTTGACCGCCGGCAGCGAGAGCAAGCGCACGCAGAAGTCCCTCGCCGCCTCCGCAAAATCCGTGGCCGCCAGCGGTTCGGAGAACGCGAGGGTCAGCGCCTGGCGCTCGTTGACGACGTCACCCAAGCGCTCCTCGAGGGCAAACAGTCCGGTCATGTCCTTGCGCACGCCGACGTAGCCGACGATGCGATCCCCTTCGACGAGTGGAGAGATAGTGGTCTGCTCGAAGATCAGCCGTCCGTCCTTGCGGCGATTGACGACCTGGCCGCGCCACGTTTCGCGGCGCAACAGTCGATCCCACATCTGCGTGTACACGTCGGGCGGTGTCAAACCGCTCTGGAAGATGCGAGGGTTGTGTCCGATCACCTCATCGCGCTCGAATCCCGAGTTCTCCAGCAGCGCGTCGTTGACGAAGATGATCTGACCATGAACATCGGTGATGAGCACCGAGTCGCTGGTCTGATCGATGGCGCGCGAGAGAATGGCCTCTTGGGACGAACTCTCGGCCATGCGCTGCCTCGTGCGGATGCGCTCCAGACTCGAACCGACCAGGATCGCGATCTGCGTCAGCGTCTCTTGAGCGACCCGAGGGAACGCTTCGCTCTCACCGGCGTAGATGGTGATGACACCGTCGAGCTGCGAGGATGCGAAGACCGGGATTGCGATCGACGATCGGAAGCCGTGCAGCAGCGCCGCCTGTTGCCACGGCAGGAACGACGCCTCGCTCTGAAGGTCGTCGATCGTCTGGATCACCTCCGTCGCGAGGGCGCGCCCCGTCGGACCTCTTCCGACGGCGCTGTCGTCGTAGCGCAGGGAGACCGAGTTGAGGTATTCGCGGTGCTCGCGACTCATCGCGACCTTCTCGACCGTGAAGTCCTCGCGCCGTCGTCCGTACCACGCGAAGACGTATTCGCCGTGGTTGACCAAGGCGTCGCAGAGTTGCTGCACGAGGGTCGACTCTGATTCAGCGGTCGCGAAGAGCTTGCCCGCCTCCAGGAGGGCGGCGAGAGCGTGACGTTGCACCGTCTCGGCGTGGAACTCGCGCAGGCTCATCACCGCACCGACTACCTCACCGGCGCTCACGCGCCGCGTCGCTCCGACGATGACCCAGCGGCTGCCCCTCGTTGCGTGCTGCACCCGCAATGGTCGCTCGCCCACGACCTCGCCGCGCAAGATGGCCTGTCGCCTGGAGCGGGCCACGGTTCGGTCACGCTCGTCGAACAGGTCCCAGGACATCGTGCCCTCAATCTCGTCGGGCGTCACGCCGAGGATCGTGTCCACCGACGTCGACGCACCCACAATGCGCCCACTCACGTCCGTGTCAATCCAGGCCATCGACCCCGTTCCGATGAGGTAGTGAACGTGCTCGAGCAGGGCGCCACTGCCGATCAACGGGGTGGGCGCAGGCGATGTCAACCCGTTTCGGGGTGCCCGTCGCACGTGCTCGTCGCGCGGAGCATTCCACCACTGTGACGCCGAGGCGCTCCACACCACCACTTGATCTCGCCCAGCCCGCTTCGCCGCGTAGAGCGCTTCGTCGGCGCGCAGCAGGGCGAACTCGACCCCACCCTCGTCGTCGACGCTCGCAACGCCTGCCGACGCGGTGACGGTGAGGGCCACGCTCGGGGTGTCGACGGGCTGGCTTCGCAGGTCGTGCAGGATTCGCTCGGCGATCGTTGGTGCGTCGTCCCCGCTTCGCGAGAGCACGACGAACTCCTCGCCCCCGTAGCGCGAGACCACGTCTTGGTCGCGCACGGCGCCGCGCAGTCGGTGCGCCACCTCAATCAGCACCTGATCACCCACGTCGTGCCCGTAGGTGTCGTTCACCTGCTTGAAGTGATCCAGATCCACCAAAATCACGGCGAGGGGCCGGCCCCCCTCGAGGCCATCCAGCGTCCCGGTACTAATACCGCGGCGATTGCGAAGTCCAGTGAGGCTGTCGTGATTCGCTTCCTCTGAGGCCGCTACGACCTGATTGCCAAGCCGCCGAGTCAGCGTCGCGATCCACACGGCGAAGGAGCACACGAGCACCACCACGACGAGCGACGTCCATTGACGCTCGGTGTTGACGGTGCGGTCGTGGATGCTGAGCACGAGGGCGGCGAGAAACGCGACGAACGAGCCCACGACCGTCGTGGCGCGCGACACATAGGGCGACAACGCGAGGACGGGAACCGTGAGCAAGATCAGTGTGACGTGATGGCTCTCCATCGCGAGGTCGGTTGCGATGACGGCGACTTCCCACGCGATACCAGCCGCGATCAACCAGCGGCGTGTCGCCTCGTGCCCGTCCACCGCCTTAGATTACGCCCCGGGTCTTTTGACATCGCGGTGCGACGTCGACTCGTCACGGCGTGGTTAGGAGCCACTGGTCGATCGCGCGAGCGACGTCGGCGTGCAGTTCGGCGCTGCGAACCGCGTCGGGGACGAACATGCCGTGGTCCGCGCCGTCGACCTGGAAAATGTCTCCTCCGATCGTCCGCGCGATTGCGCTGTCCCACGCGGGGTCCTCGGTGCCACCGACGAGCAGCTGTCGACCCGAGTTGCGGGCCATCGCCGCAACGACATCGGGCACGTGCAGCAGTGGGGTCAGCCAGATGGCGTCGAAGCCGAGCTGACTCGCGTAAACCGCGCTACACGTGCCGAGCGATTTTGCGATCACCAGCACGCGTCCGTTGAAGTCGCCGATCGCGTGCTGCAGTTCGGACCCGACCCAGGCAATGGCTTCCTGGATGTCCAGTTGTGGCGCCTGCCACGAGACGGCACGAACTCGCCAGCCACGCTGGGCTGCCACTCTGCCCGCGAAGGTGAGCAGTGGCATCGTCGCTGGATAGTGCTGGCCCGGCAACAGCACGGCGAGCCCGACCGGTTGGTCACTCGCAACCGGCCAATCGACGTACTCGCTCATGTGCGTCGCCCCCAATCTGCATCGTCAGCATAGGAACGAACGCCACTGCCCGCCCGGCGGGCGCAACGTGGCGTCGACGCTCGAATTCGCCGTGACCGCGCACGTCTCGAGAAGCGTTCGACACCGGAACGGCCGTCATCCCACCGGCACACGGTGACGGTCCCGTGAAAGAGCCCAGGTATACGGTTGGTGCCAGACCGGTCGAGGCGTTGGCGCGACGAGGCGCCAGACCCCGGGGCCCGTCAGGTGAACGAAGAGAGACGGGAGCTCGATGCGGCAGGACAAGCCCGGCCCAGATCCCTCGCTCACCTTCGCCGCGCTGGTCGGCGACGATTTGACCCGTGTGCTGGCCAAGTACGGCGCCGAGGCGGGACACTTCACCGTGCTCGGACCAGACCCCTGGCAGGTGCTCTGGAATGAGGACCGAACAGGGTTCGTCGCCTTCCTCGAAGCCCGGCACTGCCTCGTCTCGTGGCGCTCGCCCGTGGCCGAGCCGTCCCAGCAGGCCGATCTCGTCGCTCGTCTGCTCCGACACGCTCACGCGCTGCACAAGCAGCTCTTCGCGATGCCGGTCAACCAGACGACAGCCGACGCGGCAGTCGCTCTCGGCATGCACGCGACGTGGATCGGCACCGAGTGTCTCATCGACCTGCACCAGTGGTCGCTCCAAGGCGGCCGACGCCAAAAGGTCCGGTGGGCCCGCAGTCACGCGGTCAAGCTGGGCTACTCGTGGCGCGAGGCGTGGCCGCTCACGCGGCGCTCGGACTTCGACGACCTGCAGCGGATCGAGGAGCGCTGGAAGCAGGAACGCCGCGAGCGGCGGACCGACTCGTTCTTGCGCAACGAGTTCACCGAGCTCGCGCACCTGCGTCGCTACTTCGTCTGCGAGGGCCCCGCCGGACTCGTCGCGTCGATCACGTGCACGCCCGTGAACGACGTGACGTGGTACCTCCAGGACCCGGTGCGCGATCCCAGTGCCCCGCGCGGAGCCCTGGAGGGTGCGATGGCCTTCGCCCTGGATGTCTTGCGCGACGAAGGATTCTCGTGGGCCTCGAACGGGCCGCTCCCGTTCTGGCGGCCCGACGGCGTCGCGGACCGCCCGCACGCCATGGGCCCGCTCGGCGACCGCGTGCTCAACTACTTCGACCGGCGATACCGATTCGCGCGCATCAACCAGTTCAGGTCCAAGTTCCTGCCTGACGAGACGTGGCCCGTCTTCGTCGTGCGCTCCAACCGCTTCGTCACCCCGCGCGCCATCGGCTCGCTGGTGCGCATCTTGACCCGATCCATCGACTGAGCGAGCACTCAGCGCCACCGCCTCGCACCCGGACAAAGTCCTCGACGCTTCGTGGCCGAATGCCTACGATGGTCTCAACACTGGGGCGCCACCGAAGCGACGTGCTGAGCCGTCAGCGCCACCCCCGGGCTCGCGGATTCCGCGATCGAGCAGAAGGAACGAGAACATGAACGAGACCGCGTCGCGCCGTGCGCGATCACGTTCGGTGTTCGCGGAGGCGGCGTGACGACGCAGCCGATCCTTCAGGCCCGCGACCTCGTCAAACGTTTCGGCGAGTTCACCGCCGTCGACGGCGTGAGCTTCTCGGTCGAACGCGGCGAGAGCTTCGGCTTCCTCGGCCCCAACGGTGCCGGCAAGACGAGCACGATGCGGATGATCTCGGCGGTCTCGAGGCCGACCGCCGGCTCGCTCAGCGTCTTCGACCTTGATCCGCGCACCCACGGTCCCGAGATCCGCGGACGGATCGGCGTCGTCCCCCAAGAGGACACGCTCGAGCTCGAGCTGTCGGTGCGGCTCAACCTGGAGATGTTCGGCCGCTACTTCGACATCCCTCGCGCGGTACTGCGTGAGCGCGCCTCGGAGCTGCTGGCCTTCGCCCAGTTGAGCGAGCGCGCTGACGACCGGGTCGACGACCTCTCAGGGGGCATGAAGCGCCGGCTCACCATTGCCCGGGCGCTCATCAACCAGCCCGAGATCCTGATCCTCGACGAGCCGACCACCGGCCTCGATCCCCAGGCGCGCCACCTCCTCTGGGACCGGCTCTACCGGTTGAAGCGCGAGGGCGTGACCCTCATCATCACGACGCACTACATGGACGAGGCCGAACAGCTCTGCGACCGTCTCGTCGTGATGGACCACGGCTCGATCGTCGCGTCGGGCACGCCGCGCGAGCTGATCACCCACCACTCCACCCGCGAGGTCGTCGAGCTGCGCTTCGACACCGACTCGCACGATGGCTACCACGACCGGCTCGCGCCGTTCGCGCAGTGGCTGGAGATCCTGCCCGACCGGGTCCTGCTCTACGTGGACGAGGGCGATGCGACCCTGCAGCGTATCCACGAGCAGCGGATCACGCCGCTGAGTTCCCTTGTTCGACGCAGTTCGCTCGAGGACGTCTTCTTGCGTCTCACCGGGCGCACGCTGGTGGACTGACCGTGTCGAGCCCGACCGACACGCGCCTCGGCTGGCCGCGGTGGCGGCGCAGCTGGTGGTATCACGCGACCACTTACGCCCACACGTGGCGCGGGTCGGTCGCGAGCACCGTCTTGTTCCCCATCTTGTACCTCGCCGCGCTGGGCGTCGGCGTCGGGCACCTGGTGTCCAAGCACACGGGCCTCGTCGACGGCCAGACGTACCTGCACTTCATCGCCCCGAGCCTGCTCGCCACGACGACCATGCAGCTCGGTGAGAGCGAGTCCCTCTGGCCGGTACTGGCCGCGGTCAAATGGATCCGCCAGTACCACGCAGCCGTGGCCACGCCGCTTACGCCCTACGACATCCTGGCGGGCAAGCTGTCGTGGGTCGTGACGAGGGCCCTGGCGACGGGCGTCGTGTACACCGTCGTCATCGGGGCCTTCGGAGCCCTGCACTCGTGGTCGGCCCTCGCGCTGCCGCTCATCGGCGCACTCATCACACTGGCCTTCGCCGCGCCGATGGTCGCCTACGCCGCTACGGTCCAGACCGACGCGTCCTTCATCACGATCTACCGATTTGCGATCGTCCCGATGTTCCTCTTCTCGGCGACGTTCTACCCCGTGACCGCCTACCCCGGGTACCTGCGGCCGGTGGTGCAGTTCGTGCCGCTCTATCACGGGGTCGCGCTCGCGCGTTCGGCGGCCTTCGGCCAGTGGCCGCTGCTGCCCACCATCGGACACCTGGCCCTGCTGAGCGCGATGGCGGTGGCGGGCATTCTCTGGGGCCGGCGAGCCATGCAGCGCCGGCTGGTCGACTAGTGCTCACCCGGACCCTCCCCCGATTCGGCTCGCGCCGGGCGGTGCACGTCTTCGAGCGGAACTTCACGGTCTACCGGTCCCAGTGGATCATGCTGCTCTCGGGATTCTTCGAGCCGCTCTTCTACCTGCTCAGCATCGGCATCGGTCTCAACCGACTCGTCGGTCCCCTGCCCGAGGGTGGCCACCTCGTGAGCTACGCGGCCTTCGTCGCCCCGGGCATGCTCGCGACCTCGGCGATGAACGGCGCGATGATCGACACGATCTTCAACACGTTCTTCCGGCTCAAGATCTCGCACTCCTATGACGCGATACTCGCCACGCCCCTGGACGTGACCGACATCGCGCTGGGCGAGGTCTGGTGGGCCCTGGCGCGGGCCAGCGCCTACGCCGCGTCGTTCATTGTCTGCATGGCGCTGCTCGGCGACGCGGGCAGCGTGTGGGTCATCCTCTGCTGGCCGGCGGCGATCCTCACGGGTCTCGCCTTCAGCGCGGTCGGGCTGGCCGCCTGCACCTACGTGCGCTCCTGGCAGGACTTCGACCTCGTCGTGCTCGTGCAGCTGCCGCTCTTCCTCTTCTCGGCGACGTTCTTTCCGATCTCGCTCTACCCGCACTGGCTCGGCGCCATCGTCGCGGTCTCGCCCCTCTACCAGTCCGCGGCCCTCTTGCGAGGCCTATCCCTGGGTTCGTTCCACTGGGTGATGCTCGGGCGCGTGGCCTACCTCGTCGCGCTCTCCCTCGTGGGCCTGCGCATCGCGGCCAACCGCTTCCGCCGGATCCTCATCCCTTGAGAGCTAGTGGCGTCTCACTCGTTCACCACGAGTCGCCGGTCGTCGCTGCGAACTACTGACAGCCCAGATCGGTGTCGTAGGTCGTCTTACCGGAAGTTGTCGTACCGTTCTGAACAATCAAAACTGGTGCTGTTGTCCCCGAGATAGTTTGCGTGAACCCTGCGGAAGGGCACGCCTGTATTCCCGCCTGCCAGTCACCGCTCACACCCGACACTTCGAAATTCGAGCCGGTGATCGAGGCCCACATCGACGGTGTCGAGTAGATGCCGACGGGAAAACCCGTTGATGCCAGTTCCGTGACCATCCCCGTAATCGTGGCCTGATTGAGCGAAGTGTCGTTCGACCAACTGTTACCGGTCTCGACGTCGGCCCACCACATGGCGGGCGAGCCCGGCGCTACTGCTACCGCCCAGTCAGCCTCACTACAGCCGATAGCCCAGGCTGCCTGCAATGCGGACAGCGTGTGCCCAGATGCGCCAAACGGTGCGTACGTCGACGAACCCGTCTTGCAATTCGTAGTGTCGGACTTTGCGTAAGCCAGCGCGTAGCCCGTGTTGAAGTAGAGCGACTTCGAGATAGTTCCAGCGTTCGTCCACTGCTGCGCCGCGTACTGATTCGTCGTGAACGGGCGGCCGTGCGTGACGCCGATGATGGCGAACGACATACTCGTCGGCGAGGTGAAGTTTCCCTGCGGGTACGACGCGTCATAGCCACTGCCCGAGTACGTAAGAGTGGACGCTCCCGCACCTTGCGCCAGTGGTACAACGCCCGTCATCGCGACCAACGCGGTGATCGCGCCAGCCCTCATCACCCGTGAATACAGCCGGCTGCTTGCTTTCATGTTGCCCTCCATGAACTCGCCGCTTCCCTCACGGGCTCCATCGACGTTTGGGACATGGTAGTTGCCCCACGGTCGCAGTTCTAGGTTCGACTCAGAATCGCCAGCGACGATGCAGGACTTAGCCGGCGGCGCTCGGCGTCGCCTGACCCGATAGGACGTCTCGGCGTCTCGTGTACTCCTCGACGTCGAGGTCGCCGCGCGCGAGCCGCTCATCGAGTATCCGCATCGCATTGCTTCCGCCGTTGGAACCTATCTGCGCGTGCGGCGCGCCGCTCATTTCCTCGCGACGTCGCTTCATCGAGAGCAGCAGCGCAACGATCGCCACGGCGAGCAGGAAGACGAGGAACACCAAAAAGAGTCCGCCGCGAAGGCCGACCGCGTGGCGCATCCCGCCGTCGAAGAAGGGACCGCCGAATCCCGGTTGTGGTGAATCTGGTGGCACGGTTCGTATCCGCCTTTCTTGGTCAATCGCTCGAGAGCCGACGTTGCCATTGTCGCGGTCGGCGAGCCTCGTGCGACCATGTTCTTACCCGATTCTTCTGATCGAGTTGTGCTGTCGGGCCACACGATCTCGACCCGTTCGATGAGGGACCACCGCTGGGCGTCGCGCCGAGACGCACACCTCGATTGACGAACGCGCGCGACACCCCAGCGATGACCGAGCGCGCCGCTCGGCGCTCACGTGGTCCGACGGTTGGCCAACGTGAGCTCGAACGTGACGCCCGAGATCGCCTTCCTTCGGTCTCTCCGATCGATCCGACCTCCGGGCACCGGTGGCGCGCGGCCCGCCACCGTCAGACAATCGCATTCACGGCGGCCGGTAGGCTTATGCGGCTATGTGTGTGACGAACTGCGATGGACGGGCTGACGGCTGGACCCTCGCCGAAGCGCTCACCATCGTTGAGTAGGGCGTGGTGGTCCTAGTGGCGCGCCAGCCAGCCCGTCGCCGGGCGTCGTCCTGGGCGAACTCGTTCGCGGTGGCGCTTAAAGTCCTACTCAGCGCCGGTTTTCTGATCACCTCGCTCCTCGTCGCATCGCCCAGTGGCGCGACCCCGGGATGGCAGATCACCTGGACGTCGCCGATGGACCTCGCCCTTGGCGCAACCTATAACTCGACCGTTCGCGACACGGCGACCGTGGCGGTCGCGGGGAGCTCGGTCGAGCTCACCTTCTCCAACCTCTGGAGCGCCACACCCACCACCTTCGGCGCGGTCACCGTCGGCGTCGACCAGGTCGGGGCCGCCGTGGTCGCCGGCACGATCATTCCCGTGACCTTCAACCACGGCCAACGCGCCGTGACCATCCCGGCGCACGGACGGGTCACGAGCGACCCGGTCGCCCTGGCGGTACACGCCAACGAGAAGATCGCCGTCTCCATCGCCGTCTCGGGATGGGCGACGGTCAGCGTGCACTACTGCTGCACCGGCAACATCAATACGTGGGCGACGAGCAACGGCGTCGGCGATCACACGATGGACCCGACGAGCCAAGTCTTCAATCCTCAACTGACTGGCGCCTTCGTGCGCTGGCTCTCGGGCGTCGCCGTTGGCAACTCGCCGGCCCAAGGCGCGATCGTCGCCTTCGGTGACTCGATCACCGATGGGTACGGCTACGAGAACAACGGCTTCAGCTGGGTCAACGCCCTCCAGCAACGAATCGACCGACTGCCCGCCGTTGACCAGATGTCGGTGGTCAACGAGGGCATCGCGGGCAACACCCTGACCGTCTTCCCGCCGGGCACCTCCTACGCCACGAACTCCGGCGGCGTGCCGGGAGTGACGCGACTGGCGACTGACGCACTCGCGTGGCCGGGCGTGAAGGACGTCGTCGTCCTGCTCGGCACCAACGACATCTGGTTCGGCGCCGGCGGCGTGTCGGGCAAGCCCATCCCGCCCTACGGGACGGCAGCCGCCATCGAGCAGGGTCTGCGCACCGTGGCGGCCGCGGTCCGCGCCCGCGGGCTGAACGTCTACGCCGTCACCCTGCTGCCGCGCGCCACCTCGACGAAGCTGGACCACGACATCCCCGAGTACTGGGGACCGGCCGAGCAGTCCGTGATGAGCGCGGTGAACGACTGGCTCCTGTCGGCGCGCACCGGCTTCACCGGCGTGATCAACCTCGCGGCGGTCACGGCCGACGTCTACAACGGTGACTGCAACCCGAACACGCCCTTCGCGCCGTACTTCAATCCCGATCACCTGCACCCCAACGTGGCCGGGGAGACGGCGATGGCCAACGCCATCGGCACCCAGCTCTTCGGGATGCCCGACGCGCCGCTCAATCCCCCCGTCCTGAGCGCCAGCCCGACGCCGGGTTGCGCGGCGGCCAAGCTCGCGTCTTCGGTGCTCGCCGCCGCCTCGCCGACGACCACCACTACGGTTGCCCCGACGACGTCGACCGTCGCCCCGACCACCACGACGACCCCGTCTTCCCTGATGCGAAGTGCCCGCTCGCTCGCGATCTGGCTGCTGCTCGCACTGGTCGTGCTCGCGGCGATCCTGGCACTCGTGGCCCGTCGTCGGGTCACGAGACGCCGGCGTGAGCGCCGTCAGGCCATGCGCGTCGTGTCGTACCCCCGTGTGCCGCCGCCGGCCCCGCCGCGCAGCGGACCGAACCCTCGCTCGGGACCCCGCCGGCGCTGACTCAGCGCAGCGGGTAGCGAAAGCGTAGGAACGCCTCGCCGCTGCGACTCGTCATCTCGCCGTCGGACCGCCAGCCGAGCGCCTCGTAGAAGTGGCGCGCCGCGAGATCGGGCGGCGTCACGAGGACCAGTTCGTCATCGCTCGCGGCGCGCGCCGTAGCGATCGCCGCGTCGATCAGCCGGCGTCCGACGCCGCCGCCTTGTGCGGCCGGGTCCACCAGCACGTGGGTCACCTCACCGACCCGTGGCGAGCCGGCCGGTGGCGCCACCGCGGTGCGGCGGAATCTCGCGAGGATGAGTCGCGCGACGCCGCGCGCGTAGCGTCCCGCCCGGGTGACGACGAGGTCCCGCGCCAGTCGGGGGCGCACGGCGGCGGCCACGGCGATCGACCGGGCCAGCGCGACCCCGTGGTCGCGAACCATCGCGCGCACGTGCGTCGCCGGATCGGTCGCCCCGAGCAGGACGCCGATCACCCGGCCGGTGTCATCGACCGCCACGAAGGACATCGACCCCGGGGTCGTCGTCCACGCCCGGTAGTAGGCGCGCATGAACGACGGGCCGAAGCGCGAGAGGAACTCCATGTCGAGCACCGCGAGGTGGAGCTTCACGGCCGCTTTGATGTCGGCCGGGCTGAGTTCGCGCACGCTCACCACGATCGGTTCCTGCCCGCCGTCGTCGCGGCCGATGCAAAGGGTGCTCTGGGTTGAATAGTCAACTGTACGCCGAGGTGGATGGGTCACCGCCGGTCACGGCGGTCGGGCCACTGCTAGATTGACCCCGATGGCACCACCGCGACACGGCCGGCGGGTCAACGTGCGTCGGCGCCGATTCATCGCGGTGATGGCGCTCATCCTCGTGGTGCTGCTCATCGTCGCGACGACCCGGGGATCGGGTCCGACCACTCCCTCGAGCACCACGACAAGTTCGTCGTCGACGCCGTCGACGCCGTCGTCCACGTCGACTCAGCCACCCACCCCGCACGCACCCTTCGCGGTGGGCGCCGTGACCTTCACCGTCAGCGAGCCGACCAACGGGTCGACGGCGGCGCGGTCGTTCCCGGTCACCGTTCGCTACCCCGCCGTCGGTGCCCCGGGCACCGCGCGCCTCGGACTCGCCCCGCTGCGCGGCGCCGGGCCCTACCCCCTGCTCATCTTCTCCCAGGGCTTTGACATCTCGCCCGAGGCGTACGCGGGTCTGCTCAACGCGTGGAGCGCCGCGGGCTACGTCGTCGCCGACCCCGCCTACCCCTACACGTCGCCCAACGCCGTCGGCGGGGTGGTCCGCACCGACATCGTGCACCACCCCGCTGACCTCAGCTTTCTCATCACGACCGTGATCGCCGACAGCGCACAGACCGCCAACACCCTGCACGGGCTCGTGAACGCCCACGAGATCGGCGTCGTCGGCCAGTCCGACGGCGGCGACGTGAGCCTCGCGGCCGTGGCGAACTCGTGCTGTCGCGACTCGCGCATCGGCGCGGCGGTGATCCTCTCGGGGGCCGAGCTCACCTGGTTCCCCGGGACCTACTTCACGACCGGCTCAGCGCCGCTGCTCGTCGTCCAGGGCACCAACGACCTCACGATGAACCCCGTCACCTGCAGCGTCACGCTCTACAACGAGGCGCCGGCACCCAAGTACTACCTGGCCATGATCGGCCAGACCCACCTCAGCGCCTACGTGCCGGCCGGGCCGGCGCGCAACGTGGTGGCGGCCGCGTCGATCGACTTCTTCAACGCCTACCTGCGACACGCACCGGGCGCGCTGGCGGCCATGCGCGCCGCGGGCACCCAACCGGGACTCGCCACGATCACCAGTGCCTCGAGTGTCCCGACGGTCGCGGGGACCTGCCCCGACGCGCCGGCCGGCTGATCAGCCCAGCGGCTTGACGCCCTTGACGACGTTGGCCTCGGCCACGACGTTCACGCTGGTCAGGTCGACGAAGCCGGCGGCTTCGTAGAGGCGCATCCACGCGTCGGGCGTGATCGGACGTTCGCGCAGGCGGAAGATGTAACGGCCGGCGTTCTTGAGGATGCGCCAGTAGCCGGGGATCCCCTTCTTCGCCATGACCTTGATCTTGCTCGCGATCACCTGGCGGTCCTCGGTCGTGGCGCCGCGCCCGAGCATCATGTCCGAGTTGATCAGTGCACCCCCGGGCCGCAGCCAGCCGTAGGCGGCGGTGACGACCTTCGCCTTGTCCGCGTCCAGGAGGTGGTGCAGCGCGTAGTTGCTGATCACGATGTCGACCGACGACGGATCGATGGTCAGGTGCTCGATCGGCGAGACGATGCCCGAGACCTGCTCGAGCCCCTCGGCCTTGGCCTGGGCGACCATGCGCTCGACCATCGCCGCGCTCACGTCGACGCCGACGACGCTGGCGCCGCGCCGCGCGAGCTCGAGCGCCAGGCGGCCACCGCCACAGCCGAGGTCGACGCAGACCATCCCGGGCTTGACGTCAGCGACCTCGATCGCCTTGGCCGCGACCTTGGTCATCCCGGCGTCGTTGTGGCGGTCCCAGGTGTCGGCCCGGCGGGTCCACGTACGCCGCTGGGTCGCGATCGACAGCCGCGTGGTCTGCTTCTTGCCCCACGAGGGGTTCGTTTCTCCGGAGGCGTTCGACATGTTCTCTCTTTTTCGGGGATCGATCGGTTGCGACGACAGCCGCGCCAGGGCCACGGGACTACACGCCCCGGCGACCGGCGCCACCGTGACGCCCGCCGACCAGGAACCGATTCTACCGGCCGGGGTGCTCGACGGCAGCGTCGGGGCTATCGCTGCGCGGCGGCACTCGCGCCTAGAGCGTCGTTGGCGACCACGCCGCCATCTCGTCGACGAACAGGTCCAGCCCGACGGGTCCGAGCTCGAGGGCGCGCTGGTGGAAGGACTTCAGGTCAAAGCGCGCCCCGAGGCGAGTTCGGGCGGCCTCGCGCACCTCGAGCCAGCGCCGTTGGCCCAGTTTGTAGGAGATCGCCTGGCCCGGCATGCCGAGGTAGCGGTCGACCTCGGACGCGGCGCTCGCGGGCTCTTCGATCGCCCACTCCTCGAGCATCGCGACGGCCATCGCGGGCGTCCAGCGTCGGCCCGAGCAGTCACCGAGGCTGCCGAGCACGCCGAGGTCCTCGGGGGCGTCGAGCCCGAGGTGCAGGCCGATGTCCACGACCACCCGCGCCGCTCGCAGCGCCTGGCCGGCCAGATACCCGAACTCCTCGGCCGGGCTCGCGTAGCCCCCGAGCTCTTCCATCAGCCGCTCGGCGTACAGCGCCCACCCCTCGCCGTAGCCCGACGTCCAGCCCCGCAGACGATGGAAGCGCGACTGGCGCTCGGCCGCGAGGATCGCGATCGACGCCTGGAGGTGATGGCCAGGCACGGCTTCGTGGTACCAGGTCGCGGGGAAACGCCACCAGGCGAACGACGTCGCCCCCATCGTCGGGTACCACGTGGTGCCCGGGCGCGACAGGTCCTCGCTCGGTGAGATGTAGTACGCGGCGGCGGCCGACCCCTCGGGCGCGATACGCACGTCACAGAACTTGACGCGCGGATCGATGTCGAAGTGACGGCCGTCGAGCCGCTCGACGGCAGCCTCGACGAACGAGTGCAGCCGCGCGAGCAGCGCCTCGGTGCCGACGATCCGCTGGCCCGGGTCGCGATCGAGGAACTCGGCAGCCTCGCGCAGCCCGGTGGCCTCGGGATACATCGTGGCGGCGAGCTCGAGCATCCGCTCGTGGATCGCGCGCGACTCCGCCCACCCCCACTGGTAGAGCTCGTCGAGGTCGATCGCCGCGCCGGTGAAGTAGGTCGCCCAGGTCGCGTAGCGCTCCCGGCCGCACCCCTCGTCGAGCGTCGTGCGCGGCGCCGCCGCCGACGTCAGCCAATCGGCGAGGTCACCGCAGGCCCGGTCCGCCGCGGCGGCGCCCGCCGCGAGCCCGGACTCATCGGCGTCGACACCGGTCGAGGTCGCGACCCGACGCGCCAGGTCGGCGAACGACCCGTCGGCGTAGGTCCGCGCCTGCTCGGCGACGCCGAGCACGTGCCGGCGCGGCGGCAGCTGGTCGCTCGTCGCCGACTCCATGGCACCGCGCCAGCTGGCGAGTGACGCACCAACCGCGTGCAGGCGGGCCGCGACGACCGCGGCGTCGTCGGGCGTCGCCGCGGCCATGAGTTCGAAGACCTGGCGGATCTCGGACAGCGGTGACCAGATGACCGAGAAGGTCCGGCGCATCTCGCCGCTCGCCAGCAGTGCTCGATCACTCGAGAGTCGCTCCGCGATGACGGCGGCCGCGATGCGGTCAACGTCATCAGTCGGCTCGAACGACTCGAGTGCCTGGAGGGACTCCCCGAGGAAGCGCTCGTCGTCGGCCCGGTGCGCGAGCGAGAAGTCTGGGAGCTGGTCGTCGAAGCCGGGGACACCGGCGTTCGTCGCGAAGAGTGGATCGCGCGCGGCGAGCTCGTCGACCAGCCGGTCGGCGAACTCGAACAGGGGCGATCGGGCGGGTGCGGGTTCGTGCAGGGTCACGACGTCGATTGTTGCACGACTCCTACGTCAAATCGCCGTCGCGACGCGCAACCCGTCAAGCACCGCCTCCTCGACCGTGCGGGGCGCGAGACAGTCGCCCACGAGTTGCACGGGGATCGTCATCGTGCCCAGCTCGTCGGCGAGGTCGCTTGCCGGTCGACGCGCGGTCGCCAGCACCACCGCCGCCACGTGGTCGAGCAGCACCGGCTCGTCGGTCAGGACGTGCTGGAGGTAGACCGTGTCGTCGTCGGCCCCGAAGAGCCGCACGAGGGGCAGTACCGTCACCCGAGCGCGCGCGAGCGCCGCGAGCTGCTCGTCGCGCACGTACTGCTGGAGCGAGGCGCCGGCGACGTAGCCCGGGGTCGCGAGAGTCACGTCGTGACCGCTCGCCGCGAGGAGCCGCGCGACGCCCACGCCCACCCAGTCGTCGCGCCAGTCGACCACCACGACCCGACCCGGCGGCACCGGTGCGCGGAGCAGGACCGCATCGGCGTCGAGGATCGTCGGCGAGCCGAGGACCTCCATCGGCACCCGGAAGGGCCGAGCGCCCGTGGCGATCACGACGTGCTCGAAGGACTGTGCCTCGACGAGGTCGCGGTCCACGGTCGAGTTGAGCACGATGTGCACGCCGGCGCGGCGGGCCTCGCCCTCGAGGTTCGTGGCGACGCCGCCGAACTCGTCGCGACCCGGCAATCGCTGAGCGAGCAGGACCTGGCCGCCGAGGCGGGCTGACGCCTCGTGCAAGGTGACGCGGTGTCCGCGCTCGGCCGCCACGGCCGCGGCCTTGAGTCCCGCCGGGCCACCGCCCACCACGAGGACCTCGCGCGGCGTGGCGGCGCGAACCCGACGGCCCAGGGTCAGCTCGCGTCCGGTCTCGGGGTGCTGGATGCACGAGATCGCAAAGCCGGCGTGGAAGTGGCCGATGCACGCCTGGTTGCAGGCGACACAGGCGCGGATCTCCTCGGCTCGCCCCTCGCGGGCGAGGTTCGCCATCGTTGGATCACAGATCATCGCCCGGGTCATCACGCAGGCGTCGGCGAGCCCATCGGCGATGATGCGTTCCGCCTCCTGGGGCTGGTTGATCCGGCCGGCGACGAAAACCGGGACGCCCACCGCCTCCTTCACCTGCCTCGCCGACGGGGCGACGTAGCCGTTGGGCAGTTCCATGGGTGGCGCGATGTGGTCCGAGCCGGCCAGCGTCGCCGACGTGCCCGTCGTGACGCTCACGTAGTCGATCACACCCGCGCCGTCGAGCGCGCGGGCCGCGCGAAGGGCGAGATCGGGTGCGAGACCCCGCGGATCGCGCTCGTCCATCGACAGGCGCAGCCCGACAATCGGTTCCGGACCGAGCTGGTCGCGGATGGCCCGCACGGTCTCCACGAGGAACCGTTGGCGGCCGGCCTCGTCACCGCCGTACTCGTCGTCGCGCTCGTTGACGAAGGGGTTGAGGAACTGCGCGGGCAGGTAGCCGTGGCTCGCGACCACCTCGACGCCGTCCAGCCCCGCGCGGACGAGCCGCTCGGCGGCCCGGCCGTAGCCGTCGATGATCTCGATGACCTCGTCGTGGGTGAGGGCCCGTGGCATCACGCGGAAGCGCTCGTTGGCGACCGCCGAGGGGGCGACCGCGGCCGGCAGGGTGCCGTCGCGTGACTCCATCACCTCACGACCCGGGTGGAAGAGCTGGCCGACGATGGTGGTGCCGTAGCCGTGCACGACGTCGGCGAGGCGCCGGTAACCCTCGATGCAGTCGTCGTCGGTCGCCATAAGCACGTGCGCGGTGTAGCGCGCCGTCTCGTGGACGCCGGCGACCTGGACGACGATGAGTCCGACGCCGCCGGCGGCGCGCGCCTCGTGGTACGCGATGAGCTGCTCGGTGATGCGCCCGTCCTCGACCATCACCGTGTCGTGGCCCGAGGAGACGACGCGGTTCTTTACGGTCGTGCGGCCGACGACGAGGGGCTCGAAAAGCCGGTCGAAGGAACCCGCTATCGCTGCAGTCCGGCCTGGCACGCCCCGAGGCTACTCACGAGCGGCGTCGGCCACGAACTAGCGGACCGGCGGGAATCGATGCTCGTTCGCGGCCAGCTTCGCGCGCACCACCGCGGCGAGGTCGACGTCGAGCACGTCGCCCAGTCGAAGCAGGAAGATGAGGACGTCGGCCATTTCGAACTCGATGGCGTGGCGGTGCTCGGGCGTCAGTCGGTCGCTGGCCGACCCCTCTGGCGTCAGCCATCGGAACTCGGCGACGAGCTCGCCGGCCTCGCCCGCTATCGCCATCACCAGGTTCTTGGGCGTGTGAAACGGCCCCCACTCGCGCGCCTCGGCGAACGCTCGCGTCTCGACGCGCAGTTCCTCCAGCTCACCCATGGTGCCCCTCTCCGTCGCCCGCCGGTGCGACCGTGCGCGAGCCGTGCCCGAGGGCGAGCATCGCGATGGTCCCGTAGAGTAGCCCGGGTAGAAGGGAACCCGATGACCACCCCCCGACGTCGCACCATGATCCCGTTCGCGCTGCTCGCGGTCCTCGTCATCGCGAGCGCGATCACGGCGTGGCTCTCGAACAACTCGGCGGCCACGAGCGCGCCCGGTCCCGAGGGCGTGCCGGTGTTGAACGTGCCGGTGCTCGCGCCGAGCGGCTCGGCCGGCGGTGCGCCGGTCGACGGAGTCACCTGTCGCACCATCGGCCAGGAGAAGGTCACCTACCACGTCCACGTGCTCGTCTCGATCTACGTCAACGGCCAGCGCGAGCGTCTCCCGGCCGGCATCGGCGTCACCGCACCGTCGGTCACCACCGGGTCGGGCCCGACGACCTTCGTCGACGTGGGCCTGCACGACTGCCTGTACTGGCTCCACACCCACGCCAACGACGGCGTCATCCACGTCGAGGCCCCGGCCAAGGGGCACTTCACCCTCGGACAGTTCTTCGACATCTGGGGTCAGCCACTCACCAGCGACCGCGTCGGACCCACCGTCGGGCGCGTCGTCGTCTTCGAGAACGGCGTGCGCTACGCCACGGACCCGCGCGCGGTCCCACTGCTCGCCGGCGGGGTGCTCCAGATCGACGTGGGCTCGCCCACCGTCGCCTTCAACCCGATCACCTTTCGCGTTACGGGCCTCTGTGGCGCCGGCACCACCAGCTGCGTGAGCAAGCCGAGCTGACGTCGCACGGTGGAGGTCACCGACCAGTTCGCGTCGTGCGGGCGGCGTCACCACCGCGCACCCACCGCGGCGGTAGCGTCGAGGTAGGACGAGGCCGAGGTGAGAGCGACGCGCACCACCGAGCTGGAACGAGTGGTGCGTGACTACCAGTCCGCCGTGGGCAACTACCTGCGCCGTCGGCTCTACCCGCTCACCGACGGCGACCTCGACGACCTGGTGGCCGAGACCTTCACCGTCGTGTGGCGCCGATTCGAGGCGATGCCCCGTGACGCCGAGCTCCCGTGGATCATCGGCGTCGCGCGCAACGTCCTGCACAACGCCCAGCGGTCCCGCCGGCGGCGCAGCGCCTACGAGGGCGCGGTCACCCCGCGCGCCGACGCGTCCTCGACCGAGGACGTCGTCGTCGCCGACGCCCGCGTGCGCCACGGCCTCGAGTCGCTGCACGGCGACGACCGCGACGTGCTGCTCTTGCACGTGTGGGACGGCCTCAGCGTCGCCGACGTCGCTCGGGTCCTCGGTGTGACCCCCGACGCGGCGGCGGTGCGGCTGTCACGCGCGCGCCATCGGTTCCGCGCGTTCTACGAGGAATGGGACGAATCGTGAAACTTCGAGTCCGCGCCGGACAGGACCAGCGAGGAGGTCCACATGCGTGACGCGTTCGAAGCGCTCGCGGCACAGGACCCCGCACGCCCGTACCAGCACGGCGACCCCGCGGCGCTCGTCGCACGGATCACCGCCGATCGCCGTCGCGCGAGGCTGCCGGGGTGGTTCCGCCTCGCCGTGGCGGCGGCGGCGAGCGTCTCGGGACTGGTGACCGTCGGACTGGTCGCCGCCCTCTCGGTGGCCCCGACACTCCCCCTGCTCGCGTTCGCCCCGACGCCGGCGCCGGCGCCGGCCTTTGCCGCCACCAAGTCGGCCCAGAGTCCCGCGACGGCCGGCGTCGCGGCGCCGGCGCGGCCAGTCGCCGGACGGTTCGGACCGGGCGACTCGCTCGCGAGCGCGTACCGGCTCATGGTTCCTGCGTCGGGGCTCAACGCCACGATGGGTCTCGGCGCGGCGCTCGGCGTCGTCGGCACGATCGGCGGCTACAACGGCACGGTCTTCAATGAGACGGGCGCGTCGGGTTCTCGCATCACTTACGACACGACGACCGGGATCGGCGAGTGGCGCTACAGCGCCGGGTCCTCAACGGGTCTGAGCCCGCTGCGATTCGCCGCCGCGATCGCGAAGCAGCGATGGGGGTACGCCGTCGAGCTCGGACGCCGGACCGGGTCGAGCCCGGTCATCGTCGACGGGTCGGTGACGACCCTGCGCGTCACGTTCACGGTGCACGACGGCCGCGTCGTGGCCGCGAGCGGGCCGGCCTTCATCGTCACGGCCATGGTCAACTACCGCCTCCGGTCGCCCAACGACGCGCTCGCGGCGACCTACAGCGAGCACCCGACCGTCGCCACCTCGGTCGCGCTCTCGTGGTCCCTCTATACGACGGCCGACTACTTCGAGTGGCTCCTGCCGACCTTCGTCTTTCACGGGCACAGCGGCACCCGCCCATGGACCGGTCAATCCCTCGCGGTGCTCTCCGCCTCGTTGACCGGCACCGCCGGCTGACTCATCGCCGCTCGATGAGGTCGAAGTAGTCGTCGCGCCAGAGGTCGAAGTACTCCTCGGGCAGCAGGACCGCGTGGGTCGGCTCGAGGCGCTCCACGAACGAGCGCTCGTGACTAACCGCCACGATCGTGCCGCGCCACTGGCGCAGCATCTCGCCGAGCGCGTCGACGCTCGCCGGATCGAGGTTGTTCGTCGGCTCGTCGAGGAGCAGGAGGTTCGCCTGTGACGCCGCGAGGATCGCGACGGCGAGCTTGGCCCGCTCGCCACCCGACAGCGTGCCGGGCAGCTGGTGCGCGGCCGAACCTTTCAGGCCGAAGGCGCCGAGCAGCGCCCGGCGCTGGACCTCGGTCTCAACGGTGGCGTCGGCGAGGTGCTCGAGCACGGTCTTGGTGAAGTCGAGCTGCTCGTGCTCCTGAGCGAAGTAGCCGACCTCGACGTTCGCGCCGAAGCGCACCGCGCCGACCTGGGGCTGCTGGGTCCCGGCGAGGCAGCGCAGGAGTGACGACTTGCCCGCGCCGTTACGGCCCACGATCAGGATGCGGTCGCCGCGGCGGGTGATGAAGGAGGCGTCGCGCAGCACGTCGAGGTTGCCGTAGCGAACGGCGATGTTCTCCACGGTCATCGGCACGTCGCCGCTGCGCGGCGGCTCGGGCAGGCGGAACTTGACGGTGCGTTCCTTCTTGGTCACCTCGACCCGGCCCGCCTCGAGCTTGCCCACGCGTCGGTCGAGGACCTTGGCCTTGCGCGCGCGCGCCTCGGTCTGGCCCCGCATCGAGTCCGCCAAGGTCTTCAGCCGGCTGATCTCGGCGTCCTGGGCGACCGCGAGCTTCTCCTCGCTCAGCCGACGCGACTCGTCCTGGGCGAGGTAGGAGGAGTAGTTGCCCTTGTACTCGCGCAGTTGGCCGTCGCGCAGGGCGAGGACCCGGCTGATGGCGCGGTCGAGCAGCGGCAGGTCGTGGCTGATCACGACGACCGTCCCGCGGAACCGTTCCAGTTCGTCAAAAAGCCACCGCTTGGCTGCCATGTCCAGGTGGTTGGTGGGCTCGTCGAGCACCATGATGTCGGGCTGCTCGTAGAGCACGCGCATGAGGTCGACGCGCCGGCGCTGTCCACCCGAGAGCGAGCTCAGGTCCTCGAGCAGCAGCGACTCGTCGAGCCCGAGACCCGCCGCGAGGCGCGCCACCTCGGACTCGGCCTCGTAGCCCCCGCGCTCGCCGAAGTCGGCCTCGAGGGTGGTGAAGCGCTCAATCGTCTCGTCGGTGGGATCGGCGGCCATGGCGTGGCGCGCGTGCTGCATGTCCGCGTCCAGTTGGTCGAGGCCCCGCGCCGACAGCACGTGCGAGAGCCCGATCGGTTCGACGCCCAACCCCCCGGGGATGGGCTCTTGGGGCAGGTGGCTCAGCGATCCCTGGTGGGTGACCCCGCCGCCGATGCGCAGGTGCTCGGGGGTCTCGCCGCGCAGCACGGCGAGCAGCGTCGACTTGCCGACGCCGTTTCGCCCGACCACGCCGACCTTCTCGCCGTCACCGATGGTGAACGACACGGGATCGACGATCCGGCGCGCGCCGATCTCAATGGCGAGGTCGCGAACAATAAGCAAGGTATCGACTCTACCGGGACCGCGCGGGCCCACAGCCGAACCGCGCCGACCCGCCGGGTCGCCCCGGGGACGACTCGGCACCGTTGGCACCGCGGACACGCGTTGCCGGGGCCTGGGTGTGGGTGCTCACCCCACCATTGTGCCCGACGGGGCGAGGTGTGAAACGATGGCGAGGTGGCCGAACCCCTGCGCATCGATCTCTGGAGCGACGTCGTCTGCCCCTTCTGCTACCTCGGCTCGCGCCAACTCGAGCTCGCACTCGCGCGCTTCGAGCACCGCGACGACGTCGAGCTCGTCCACCACGCCTTCGAGCTGGACCCGGGCGCGACGCTGAGCCTGGTCAGCCTCGATGAGCTCCTCGCGACCAAGTACGCGATGCCCCTGGAGCGTTCGCGGGCGATGCACGAACGCCTCAGCCAGCAGGCCGCCGCGATGGGGCTCACGTGGTCCCTCGACCGCGCGCGCTCGACCAACACCTTTGACGCGCACCGGCTCGTCGCGCTGGCGGCGACCCAGGACCTCGGCCCCGCGATGGCCCGCCGGCTCCACGCCGCCTACTTCAGCGACGGGCTCGTGGTGAGCGACCGTGCCACCCTCGATGAGCTCGCGAGCGAGGTGGGGGTATCGGGATCGGCGTCGCTGTGGGCCGGCGACGCCTTCGCTGACGACGTGCGCGCCGACGAGCAGCTCGCGAGCGAGCTCGGCATCAGCGGGGTGCCCGCCTTCGTCGTCGACCGCAAGTTCCTCATCTCGGGCGCCCAGGGCGACGACCCCATCCTCGAGGTCCTGCACCGCGCCTGGGCGGAACGCTAACTACTCCTCGGAGGGCACCACCGCGGCGGTCGCCACGCTGTGGCCGTCGTCGAGGTTCATGACTCGCACGCCCGTCGCGTCGCGGCCCTGGGAGGAGACCTCGCGCACCGGGGTGCGGATAAGCACGCCGCCGCTCGAGGCGAGCAACACCTCGTCGGAGAGCTCGACCATCAACGACGCGACCACGAAGCCGCGCGCCGCGGTGAGTCGGATCGCGCGAACGCCCTGGCCGCCGCGGCCCTGGACGTTGAAGCGGTCGGTCTTGACGCGCTTGCCGAAGCCGGTGTCGGTCACGAGGAAGAGGTCCGCGTCGTCGCGCACGACGTCGAGCGAGATCGCCCGGTCGTCGTCCTTCAGGCGGATGCCCCGGACGCCGGTCGCGTCGCGGCCCATCTCGCGAACCTCGGACTCGTTGAAGCGGATCGCCATGCCGCGGAAGGTGACCATCATGAGGTCGTCCTCACCGCGTGTGGCGACCACGCGAACGACCTCGTCGCCGTCGCGCAGCTTGATCGCGATCCAGCCTTCGCGGCGCGACTTGTCGTACTCGGAGAACGACGTCTTCTTGACCGTGCCGTTGGCCGTCGCGAAGACGAGGAACTCGTCCTCGGGGAAGTCGTTGGTGGCGACGATGGCCTGGATCGACTCGTTGGGCAGCAGGTTGAGCAGGTTCACCACCGCGGTGCCCTTGGCCGTGCGCTCCTTCATCGGGATCTCGTGGCCCCGGAGCCGGAAGACCCGCCCGCGGTTGGAGAACAGCAGCAGGTGCGCGTGGGTCGTGGTGTGCACGATCTGGTCGACGAAGTCCTCGTCGCGCAGCTTCGCGCCCTGGACACCACGTCCGCCCCGTCCCTGGGTGCGGAAGGCCGCGGCCGACACTGATTTCACGTAGCCGGCGCGGGTCATCGTGATGACGATGTCCTCGTCGTCGATGAGGTCCTCGACGCCCAGTTCGCCCGGGTCGTTCACGACCTGGGTGAGTCGCGCGGTGGCGTACTTGTCGCGCACCACGGTCATCTCGTCGGCGATCACCCCGCGCAGCTTGGTGTCGCTCGCGAGGATCGACTCGAGCTCGGCGATGGCGGCGCGCAGTCGCGCCATCTCCTCTTCGAGCTCGGTGCGGCCGAGCCGCGTGAGCCGTCCGAGGGTCATGTCCAAGATGTGGTTCGCCTGCTCTTCGGAGAAGGCGAAGGGCTCGGCCATCAACGCCACGCGCGCGGCCGGACGGTCGTCGGACCCGCGGATCGTGGCGATGACCAGGTCGAGCATGTCGATCGCGCGCAGCAAGCCCTCGATGATGTGCGCCCGGGCCTGGGCCTTGCGCAGACGGAACTGGGACCGGCGAGTCACCACCTCGACCTGGTGGGCGATGTAGTGCGTGAGTGCCTGGGCCAGGTTGAGCGTGCGCGGCACCCCGTCCACGAGGGCCAGCATGTTGACCGCGAAGGTCGTCTGCAGGGTCGTGTTCTTGTAGAGCTTGTTGAGCACGACGTTCGCGTTCGCGTCGCGCTTCAGTCGGATCACGAGTCGCGCCTGGCGGCCCGCGGAGTCGTTCTGGACGGCGGCCACGCCTTCGAGGTCGCCCGACTTCACGAGGTCGTAGATCTTCTCCTCGACCGACTCGACCGACACCTCGTAGGGGAACTCGGTGACGACGATGCGGGTGTCGCCGCGGTGCTCCTCGACCTCGGCCACGGCGCGCACCTTGATCGAGCCGCGCCCCGTCCGGTAGGCGTCGAGGATCCCCTGGCGGCCCAGGATCTGCGCGCCGGTCGGGAAGTCCGGGCCCTTCACGAAGCGCATGAGGTCATCGGGGGTCGCGCCGGGATTGGCGAGCAGGTGCAGCGTGGCGTCGATCACCTCACCGAGGTTGTGCGGGGGGATCTTGGTCGCCATGCCCACCGCGATGCCCTGGGAGCCGTTGACGAGCAGGTTCGGGAAGCGGCTGGGCAGCACCGTTGGCTGCTGGTTGGTGTTGTCGTAGTTGGGCTCGAAGTCGACGGTCTCCTCGTCGATCGAGTCGAGCATCTCCAGGGCCAGCGGGGCCAGCCGGCACTCCGTGTAGCGCATGGCGGCCGCGCCCTCGTCGGGACCGGTCCCGCCGAAGTTGCCGTGCCCGCTGATCAGCGGGTGGCGCATGGAGAAGTCCTGGACCATGCGCACCAGCGCGTCGTAGATCGCGCTGTCGCCGTGGGGGTGGTAGGTGCCCATGACCTCGCCGACGACCTTGGCGCACTTGGAGTGCGGCCGGTCTGGGCGCAGGCCCTGGTCGAACATCGAGTACAGGATGCGCCGGTGTACCGGCTTGAGCCCGTCGCGCACGTCGGGCAGCGCGCGCGACACGATGACCGACATCGAGTACTCGAGGAACGAGCGCTCCATCTCCAGGTTGATCTCGATCGGCTCGACGTAGCCGACGACGACGTCAGCTCCGTCGCCCGGGGTGTTCGCCGAGTCGTTCTTCTTGCGTGCCATGGTCCTCCGGTCCTAGATGTCTAGGAATCGAACGTCTTTTGCGTTGGTCTGGATGAAGTGTCGCCGCTGGGGCACGTCGTCACCCATCAGGATCGAGCAGACCTCGTCCGCGAGGGCGGCCTGCTCGACGGTGATCTGGAGCAGGGCCCGCTTCGTGGGGTCCATCGTCGTCTCGCGCAGCTCGTCGTAGTCCATCTCGCCGAGTCCCTTCAGGCGCTGGAACTCGTTGCGGTGATCCGGGTGCTCCTCGAGGAAGCGCGCCTTGGCGAGGTCGTCGCGCAGGTACGCCTTCTCCTTGCCGACGAGCGTCGAGAACAGCGGCGGCTGGGCGACGTAGACGTGGCCGTTGTTCACGAGTTCGGTCATCTGGCGGAAGAAGAACGTGAGCAGCAGCGTGCGGATGTGGCTGCCGTCGACGTCGGCGTCAGCCAGCAGGATGATCTTGTCGTAGCGGATCTTGCTCACGTCGAAATCGGCCTCGACGCCCGCACCGATGGCGGCGATGAGAGCCTGGATCTCGGTGTTCTTCAGGATTTTGTCCGAGCGCGCCTTCTCGACGTTGAGAATCTTGCCGCGGATCGGCAGGATCGCCTGGGTGCGCGGGTCGCGCGCGTCCTTCGCCGAGCCGCCCGCCGAGTTGCCCTCGACGATGAAGAGCTCGCACTCGCGCGGGTCGCGCGAGGAGCAGTCGACCAGCTTGCCCGGCAGTCCCGCGCCGTCCAGTGCGCTCTTGCGCCGGGTCAGGTCGCGCGCGTGCTGGGCCGCCATGCGCGAGCGCGAGGCCTGGATCGCCTTGGCGACCATCTGGCCGCCCTCGCGGGGATTCTCCTCGAGCCAGTCGGCCAGCTTCTCGTTGGTGGCGCGTTCGACGAGCGAGCGGATGCTCACGTTGCCGAGCTTGCCCTTCGTCTGGCCCTCGAACTGGGGTGAGGCGAGGCGAACCGAGACGATCGCAGTGAGGCCCTCGCGGATGTCCTCACCCTTGAGGTTCTCCTCCTTCTCCTTCAGGAGGTTGCGCTTGCGTGCGTAGCGATTGAGGACGTTGGTGATGGCCTTGCGAAAGCCCTCTTCGTGCATGCCGCCCTCGATCGTGGCGATGCCGTTGGCGAAGGAGTGGATGCTCTCGTAGTAACCAGTGTTCCACTGGAAGGCGACCTCGACCTCCTGGCCCTCTTCGGACTGGTCGTAGTAGCCGACCTTGCGGAACAGCGACTCCTTGGAGCTGTTGAGGTGTCGGACGTAGTCGACGATGCCCCCGGAGTACTTGAAGACCTCCTTGGCCGCGCGACCGGCGCGCTGGTCGGTGAAGCGGATCTCGAGCCCGCGGTTCAAGAAGGCCATGATCTGCAGCCGCTCGGTCACGGTCTGGGCGCGGAATTCGACCTCGTCGAAGATCGTCGGGTCGGGCACGAAGGTGACCGTCGTGCCGGTGCGTCCACTGGGCGCCGGACCGGTGACGCGCAGCGGTCCCTGGGGCTTGCCCCCGTCGCGGAACTCGAGCTGGTGGCGGTTGCCGTCGCGATCGATCTCGAGGGTCAACTTCGACGAGAGTGCGTTGACGACCGACACCCCGACCCCGTGGAGGCCGCCCGAGACCTTGTAACCGCTGCCGCCGAACTTGCCGCCGGCGTGCAGGACGGTCAGCACGATCTCCGCGGCCGACTTGCCCGGGTACTGCGGGTGCTCGTCGGTGGGGATGCCGCGGCCGTCGTCCACGACGCGACAGCTCCCGTCGGCGAGCAGGGTGACGTCGATGCGCGTACAGTAGCCGGCCATCGCCTCGTCGACCGCGTTGTCGACGACCTCCCAGATGAGGTGGTGCAGACCCGCGGGACCCGTCGAGCCGATGTACATGCCCGGACGAACCCGTACGGGCTCCAACCCCTCCAGGACCGTGATGTCACTCGCCCCGTAACTGGCTGAACCCTTGGATTTTCCGGTCACGAAACATTCCTCTCGGTCGTGAGAATTCGGCGAAAGTCGGCGCAGCCGACCGCCACAATTCGACCTGTTCATCCTACCCGACTGGGTGTCGCACTCTGCCCGGACGCAGCGCCGCAACGGCGTTGATTTAGGGGGTGATGACGGTGCGAATCGACCGCGGCGCGTCGTCACCGAGCGACTCGAAGGCGGCGAGGATTCGCGCGCTGTCCTGGGTGATGCGCTGGGCGAACGCGCCCGACGGAACCTCGACCACCAACACGCCGTCCTTGATGAACAGCGGCTGGCAACGTCCGCGCAGCACCTCGTCGACGTTGTCGTCCCACACCGCTCGCACCTGGTCGATCAGTCGCACGTCGACCCGTTTGAGACGGCCCGCGACCACGTGCAAGATGTCGCCCAATGACGCCGGCTCGCCGCGCTTGCCCCTCATTCGCGTCCCGACGTCAAGTCGATGATCGACGCCGGCTTCATCTTCGTGGGCAGCGGCATGGCGGTCGTGACCAGGGTCTGGCCAACGGGCAGCAGCGCGAGGAGTCGATCACTGCGAACCGGGTCGAGCTCGCTGAACACGTCGTCGAGCAGCAGCAGCGGGTCGACCCCGCGGCGCTGCTGGATGAGCTCGTGGCCCGCGAGGCGCAGGGCCAGCGCGAGCGAACGCTGCTCCCCTTGGGAGGCCTGTCGCCGGGCGTCTCGATGGTTGAGGGTTATGAGGATGTCGTCGCGGTGCGGACCCTTAGTGCTGTGGCCCCGCGCAACGTCGTCCTCGAAGGCGCGCTGTAGTGCCTCGAGCAGGTCGCCGCTCCACGAGCGGTCATAGCCCAGGGCGACGGGCTGACCGTCGTCGGCGAGGGCCCGGTAGTACTCGTTGACCAGGGGATCGAGCTGGGCGAGCAGGTGCTCGCGCTCGGCCACCAGCTCGAGTCCGGTGCTCGCGAGGTCGGTCGTCCAGACCTCGATCTCCTCGCGCTCACCCGGGGTCGCCCGTCGAGCCTGGATCCGTCGCAGCACGGCGTTTCGCTGCGAGAGCACGCGTGCGAATCGCTCGAGCAACGGGCTCGTCTTGGGGTCGACGTCGTTCATCACGTGGTTGAGGAAGTCCCGGCGCTGTTCGGGCCCGTGGCGGATGACGTCCACACCCTCGGGGGTGAAGACGGTCAGCGGCAGGGCTTCGGCGAGATCGGCGCGCGACTGGGGGCGCAGACCGTTAATGAGCATTCGCTTCTGGGTTGAGCGGACGCCGCGGGTGAGCGTCAGGTCGACCTGGACTCGGCGGTCCTGGTGAAAGAGCACGCCGTGGACTTCGGCCACCGACTCGCCGGCGCGGACCATGTCCGCGGCGCTGTTCGTTCGAAACGAGCCGGCGGTCGCGAGTGCGTAGACCGCCTCGAGGACCGAGCTCTTGCCGGTGCCGTTCGGTGAGAGGAAGACCGTCACCGCCGTGTGGTCGGGACGGAACTGGTATTCGCTGAAGAGTCGGAAGTTACGCAGCGTGAGCTCGTGGAGTCCCACGACGAAGCAACCCGCCTACTGGACGCGAACGGGCATCAAGAGATACCGGAACCGCTCGTCGTCGACGCCGTGGACCATCGCGGGTCGCACCGAGTCCGACATTTCGAGCACCACTTCGTCGCTCGGTACCGCTTCGATGCCGTCGATCAGGAAGTTCGGGTTGAAGGCGATCGTGAGGTCCTCGCCCACGTAGTCCGCGTCGACGTTGTCCTCGACGTCACCGGTGTCCTGGCTCTGCGTGCGGATCTCGACCATACGGTCCTTCACCAGGAGCCGAACCGACGAGGTCGAGTCCTTCGCGAGGAGCTTCGCGCGCTTGAGTGACGTGAGCAGGGTGTCCTTGGCGACGCGCAGCTGGTTGGGGTAGCTCGCGGGAATGAGTTGGAGCACGGAGGGGTAGTTCCCCTCGATCAAGCGCGACGCGATGTTGGTGCGACCGACCACGAAGGAGATCTCGGCGCTCGTGAGCGTGACACCGATCTCGGCGTCCTCGCTCAGCGACGAGGCGGAGCGCTGCAGCTCGTGCAGGGCCCGGGCGGGCACGAGGACGTCCTGGCTCGCACCGATCGTCGAGACGCCCGGCACGTCGCGCACGGCCAGCCGGTAGGAGTCGGTCGCGATCAGTCGGAGCGCGTTGTTCTCGGTGGTGAAGAGCACGCCGGTCAACAGTGGTCGCGCGTCATCGGTCGCCGCGGCGCGAACCACCTGGGTGATGCCCTGGATGAGGTCGGCGGCCGGGATGGAGATGAGCGCCCCGGTGATCGGCGGCAGCTTGGGGTAGTCCATCACCGCGAAGCTGCGAAGGGAGAACTTCGCGCGGCCGAGGGAGACCTCTACGGTCTCTTCGCCGCCGTCGACCGTGACGGCCCCCGCCTCGAGCGAGCGAACGGCGTCGACCACGAGCCGGGCTGGGACCACGACCGACCCGTCCTCGAGTCCGATCACGTCGACGGTTGTGCGAACCGTGATGTCGAGGTCGGTGCCGGTGACCACCAGTTGATTGCCGGTCAAGGTCAGCAGTACACCAGAGGTGGCGCCTACGAGCCTCGTCGCCACGACCCGGCTCGCACTACTCAGTGCGTCGACCAAGATGTCGCGCTCGGATTTGAACTTCATCGGTTGCCTTTCTTTGACTACTGAGGTTACGTGGCTTGTTTAGTTGGAAAAGTGGTTGGTAGTAGTAGGGGTGTGGATTTGTGGATTGATCATTGAACTACCTGGTCAATCCGATGAAACCCCCGGGCAGATTTCCAACACCACTGTCTAAAACTGTCTCAACCACCGTGCTTCAAGATTCAAGTGATGTTGATTTCTCCCGAGTTGTCACCCACCAACCAACAACGATGTCCCCATCTTGTTCACAAACCTATTCGAACCCCTCCCCCTGCAGGCGCCGCTTGAGGTGATTGATCTCGGCGAGGAGATCACCGTTCACCGGCAGCTGTTCCTTGATCTTCTCCACCCCACTGATCACGGTGGTGTGGTTTCGCCCGTCGAAGATCCGCGCGATCATCGGGTAGGAGTAGTTGTTGAGCAGTTCACGGATGAGGTACATCGCGACGTGCCGGGCGTGCACCAGCGGCCGGAGACGCTTCGAACCACGGATGTCGGCTACGGAGAGTCCGTAGTAATCCGAGACGGCGTCGAGGATCGTCTCAGGTTTGATCGTGACCTGCTCGTGGCCGAGGTTGGTCAGGTGGCTCTTGGCGAGGTCGAGGGAGATCGGCTCCTGGCGGAGGTTCGCGAAGGCCCGCAGCATCGTCACCGAGCCCTCGAGCTCACGGATGTTGTCACGGACCCGGTGGGCGATCCACTCGGCGACATCCCGAGGCAGGTCGACCCCTTCACCCTCGGCCTTGGCGTGCAGGATCGCGATGCGCGTCTCGAGGTCCGGCTGATCGATCTCGGTCACGAGTCCCTGGAGCAGGCGACTGCGGAAGCGCTCCTGGATGCCGGCGAGGTCGCGCGGCGACCGATCCGACGTGAGCACGATCTGCTTGCCGTCACCGTGCAGCGCGTTGTAGGTGTGGAAGATCTCTTCGTGGAACGTCTCACCGCGCGTCTCCATGAACTGGATGTCGTCGATCAGCAGCACGTCGTTCTCGCGGTAGCGCTCGTGCAACGCGAGTTGTGTTCGCGTCTGAATCGCGCGGATGAAGTCGTTAAGGAACGTCTCGGTGGAGACGTAGAGCACTTTTCGTCCGGGGTAGTTCTCGTGGACGTAGTTGCCGATCGCGTGCAGGAGGTGGGTCTTGCCCAGTCCGGAGTTCCCGTAGATCATCAGCGGGTTATAGGCACGACCAGGGGTTTCAGCAACCGACTGCGCAGCGGCGAACGCAAGGCGGTTGGACGAGCCGGGCACGAATGAATCGAAGGTCATGCGCGGGTCGAGACGAGCCGGCCGATCGACGCTCGGCGCGAACGTCACGGTCGTCGACGCGGGCGTGGTGACCTCGGGTGTCGATATCGTGTCAACATTCGTCGCCGGTTGGTCACTGATAGTTAACGAGACGCGCACGTCCTCACCAATGATCTGCTTCGCTTGCTCGATGATGAGTGGCAGATAGCGCTGTTGCACGCGTTGCAGTTGGATTTGGTTCGGTGCGCCGATCACTAACTCGTCATCGTGATAATCCACAAGTCGAAGTGTGTTGAGTCCCGCGGCCCAAACTGCTTCAGATGCATTACCACGTAAGGATTCTCGTAGCGCTGACCAGACGTCGTCTCCGTTCGCCACTCTGTTCCTCCACAAGTCAGCATCGACATTATCCACAGGAGGGGAACCCGTGCTTGGCCGATCACCCCTGGGTATTTCACGTTACACCGTCGACCACGGGTTGGGGGCTGGGCGCGACGGTGCGGTAGGATTGTCGACGCTATCGCTCGCCACCTCCCAGGGAGGTTTGGCGAAGCGCGTGTGACATCGTGAGAAGAGGATTCTGTGAAGCGGACCTATCAACCCAACAAGCGAAAGAGGGCTAAGACGCACGGTTTTCGCGCCCGGATGCGTACGCGCGCCGGTCGAGCAGTGCTGAAAGCTCGACGGGACAAGGGTCGTCACGATCTGACGGTGTGACCGATGCCCGATCGGGTTCGGACCCGACGGCAGTTTGCACGGTTCGCCAATCCCGACGCTCGGGGTCGAAGCGGGCCGTTGCGCATTGTCTTCGTTGACGATCAACCCGACGGGAACGGACTGGCTGCTGCCTACACCATCAGCCGGAAAGTCGGTAACGCCGTGGTGCGCAATCGGGTTCGCCGCCGGCTCCGCGTGTTGCTCGACGAAGTTCATCCGTCCGCCAGACCAGGAACATACCTGATCAAATGCGGAATTGAGACTGGAAGTCTTTCCTATGATCAACTCAGATCCCACCTCCACGAAGCCCTCGAGCGAGCTCGACTCCTCAAGTAGCCCGGGTGTGGTTGCGAGGTTGTTGGCCAAAAGCATCAAGGCCTATCAGCGCATGACCTCGGGCCGGCCGTCGCCGTGTCGGTTTTACCCGTCGTGCTCGAACTACGCCCTCGAGGCCGTCGAGGTCCACGGGGCCTGGCGCGGCGTATTGCTGGCGCTCCGGCGGGTGAGCCGGTGCCGCCCCCTGGGCCCGCACGGTGTTGACCTGGTCCCAGAATCTCGGCGTAAGACAAGGAGTTCGAAGTAATGGCATCCATCACTCACTCGATCGGCGCGATCTTCCAGCCGATCTTCCACCTCTTTGGATGGATGCTGGCCTTCCTCTACGGCCTGATCCCGAACTACGCGGTCGCCATCGCGCTGCTGACGATCATCATCATGGGCGCCCTGACCCCGTTCACGGTCAAGTCCACGAAGTCGATGATGGCCATGCAGAAACTGCAGCCGGAGATCAAGAAACTCCAACAGAAGTACAAGGGTCCCGAGAACCGACAGGTCCTCAACGAGGAGCTCATGCGGCTCTACCGCGAAGAAGGGGCGAATCCCGTTGGTGGCTGCCTCCCCGTTCTGCTCCAGGCCCCATTTCTATTCATTTTGTATAGTGTCATTCGAGGCCTGACGAACATAACGCCGGCCGGTGTCGTGCAGCCGCGCTACATCCCCACGACCTCGAAGATGTACCACAACTTGATCGCGTCCCACGGACAGATCAACGCCTTCGGCATGGACCTCAACCTCAAGCCGTTCAGCCACCACTCGTCACTGGGCGCGACGATCCCCTTCTTCGTCTTGGTGGCGCTCGCCGTTGGACTCCAGTACTTCCAGATGGCCCAGATGAACAACCGCAACAAGAAGACCGGCCAGGCGATGCCGAGCCAGCAGCAGATGCTGCAGCGCTTCCTTCCCGTGTTCTTCGCGTACTTCTACATCGTGATCCCCGCGGCGGTCGTGCTCTACATGATCGTCTCGACCATTATTCGAATCATCACCCAGGACCTGATGTTCCGTGCGGGTGTGTCGAATCCCAACAAGGAGAAGGAACGGGCGATTCCGGCCGTCGGAAAGTCGGAGTCGAGCGAGCCGGCGAAGAAGACCGATGCGGTCGAGCCGAAACCTTCAACTATCAAGCCACAGCAGCAGACCCGCTCGCGGTCGAAGCGTAAACGAAAGGCACGTTAACCCATGGATTGGGTAGAGACAACTGGTAAGACGATCGACGAAGCGACGAGTCGTGCACTCGCCCACCTCGGTGTGAACAAGGACGACGCCGAGGTCGAGATCCTCGAAGAGCCGAAGACGGGACTTTTCGGCCGGGTGAAGGGTGAAGCTCGCGTGCGGGCTCGCGTTCGCCCGACTGGACCACGACCCAAGCGGACTCGACGTTCCGGTGGCGGCCGCGAGGACCGGCCGCGCGGTGGTGCCGCACACGGTGACAAGAGTCGTGGCCCGAAGTCCGCTGACGCGGCGGGCCGCAGGGAGGCTGGGACCTCCGGTCCAAGTCGAGAAGGTGTTGCAAAAGAAAAGAAGGAAAAGAGCGGTCACGGGGAGAACCACCCCAAGAAGGCGCATAAAGACAAGGGGACCCCACGGGTCGAGAAAAGTCCGAAGAAGGAGGACACAGTGGCCGAGGGAATTTCTCTAGCCGAACAAGGTGCAATCGCGAAGGAGTTCCTCGTCGGGCTCCTCGCCTCGATGAGCATCACCGCCGACGTGACGGTGAGTGAGCTCGATGAGGAAACCGTCGAGTTGGCGGTCAACGCCAATCCCCCGACCGAGCTCGGCATCCTGGTCGGTCCTCGCGGGATGACACTGCAGGCGCTGCAAGAGGTGACGCGGACCGTCGTTCAGGCGAAGAGCCCCGGACGCACCGACCGGATCCTCGTCGACGTCGCGCAGTATCGGGAGCGTCGCGTTGCAGCCCTGGGACGTTTCGCCCAGAAGGTTGCCCAGGAGGTCGTCGAGACCAACGAAGAGCGAGCACTCGAGCCGATGTCCGCCGCCGACCGGAAGGCGATTCACGACTCACTCGGCGACCTGGACACCGTTGTCACCAGGTCCGAAGGCGAAGAGCCGCGTCGCTTCGTGGTGATCGCTCCGGCATAATTGTTTCCGTGACATCGTTATGGTTGACCCGCGCCCTCGAGGAATCGAGGGCGCGGGGCTTTTTAGGGCCGGGTGCCGTTGAGCCACAGATCACGCACGCCGGTGGGTTCGTCGATGCCTGGAATGCCCACCGGGCCGATCCTCCGACCACGATCCTCGACCTCGGGAGTGGTGGTGGTCTGCCCGGGCTGGTGCTCCTTGACACCTGGGCGCACCCCACGACGTTCCTCGACTCCATGGAAAAGCGGACGAACTTTCTCCTCGAAGTACTGAGCTGGGAGGAAGTGCCGAGTGGGGGCAGCGTGTGGCGTGGCCGTGCCGAAGTGCTCGCTCGCGAGACCAGGGCTGACTCGCGGTTCAGTCTCGTCACGGCGCGGTCTTTTGGTCCGCCGGGCGTGACGGCGGAGTGTGCCGTGCGATTCTTGCACATCGGGGGATTGCTGATCGTCTCGGAACCGCCGGAAGGATCCGATCGGTGGAGTGATCCGGGGCTGGATCAGCTCGGTCTCGTGTCAAGGGGAACGTTTCGAACGAGCGCTGGCTACAAGGTGATGGAGAAGATCCGTCCCACGCCGCTGCGGTTTCCTCGAGCGACCGGTACACCGGGCAAGAACCCCCTCTTCTAAAACCACTGGTAGCGGGCTCGGGTTGTCAGCAGCCACTGCCGCCCAGTTGTTTCACGTGAAACATGAGAGATTGCGGCATAGCCAAGTAGCTAGACCAGTGCCGGTGACCAGCTAGGACGATTCGTTGTAGGTGTCGCTAGGCAATGCGGCGAGACCCGCCACAATCCCTGGGTCTGCGGCAATCCCCTATGCCCATCGTTCGAATGAGGGGAACGGTGGGCCCATACGGGCACTGCCGGGCACTACTGGTTGTCTATGACGCAAAGTACCTGCTCGCAAACGCTGGGAGCGAAGGAGCTTCGGTCTTGTTAGCCCCTCCTTCATTGCCCGAAGGGAGTTGACTGGCTGATTAGAGCCGTCACCGGTGCGATGTGTCACCACTGATCGACCCGGAGATGACTGCGGTGACTCACTTCGCCTGATTCGTGGAAATGGTCCATTACCTGGGTATTCGAGCGCTCGGGATTGCGTGCTGCGGTGGCGAGCCGGCGGAAACCTATGAAGCGGGGAAATTGCCGGTAGATGCTGATCACCGTGGCGATCAGCAGATGTTTCACGTGAAACATCGAGATGTGCCCGAAAGGCGTGGTCAACTAGTGATTACCGCAGCGGACGTGGTGGCACAAGG